>NZ_JASHIE010000006.1:0-408963 GCF_030056655.1 Flectobacillus rivi | reverse complement strand
AAGAATCTTAGCAATTTCGGTTGGACTAAATTTGCTGCTTTTCATAATACTTACCTAAAGTTAAAAAATATCACACTTTTTAAACTTTTAATCCGTACTATTTTTGGGGAAGCTTACAAATTCTCTCGAATCCCATATTCAGAACCTCAAATCGTTTCAAAGAAAATTGAACTTTTTAAACTTCGAAAATCAAGATGGGATTAAAGGAGAAATGGAGTTTTTACTTAATTATATTTTGGAATTATTAAAAGGTTGCTTTTTAATTGAGGTGTTTACACTTTTCAAAATTACCAAAGAGTTGGAAGCAAGACAGAACTCGATAATTGCATTATTCAATTTTATTGGTAATCTTGATATTTGTATCTCCATTGCATCGCTACGAGCGGGAGAGTCAGCAACCTGTTTACCAAAATTGACAAAAGAGACGAACAAAGTTATCGTAGAAAATATTTATCACCCCTTAATTACTAATTGCGTAACAAACAGCCTCAATATTGGAGAAAACAGTATTTTAATAACTGGCTCAAATATGTCTGGTAAATCCACCTTTTTAAGAACTTTTTGTATAAATTCTATTCTTGCACAAACAATTTATACCTGTTTTGCTGATAAATTCGAATCACCTATTTTGAAACAATATTCATCAATAAGAATAGATGACAATCTTTTTCAAGGCAAAAGCTATTATTTTGAAGAAGTGAGTATTATGGCAACTCTCATTGCAGAAGTGGAAAGACCATTTCAAAATCTATTTATTCTGGACGAAGTTTTTAAAGGGACTAATACAATAGAAAGAATTGCTTCATCGAAGGCTATACTTTCTTACTTAAATCGTAAAAATAATATTGTTATTGTAGCAACTCATGACATTGAGCTGTCTGAAATGCTTAAAAGTGAATACGAGTTGTACCATTTTACTGAAACGATTGAGAATGATATACTAGACTTTGACCACAAAATTAAGTCGGGACAATTGAAAACAAGAAACGCTATCAAATTATTAGAATTATCAGATTACCCGTTAGACATAATCAATGAAGCAAAACAAATTAGTGAAACTTTGCAAATAAAATTAACATAAAAGAGAAAAAGTTCTGCACTCAAAATGGTATTTAATAAAGAATTACAGACACAAGCAATTGAAAATCAGCATCTCAAAGCCCAGTCCTTCCTAAATGCCCATACATTATACGCAATTTTATGAAAGACGTAAGACACATATCAACATCATTAAGCGGACATACCATTGCACTTGCTGAGTTTGAAAAACGAGTTCAAATTTTTGACATAAATTCTTTGCATATAATATCCGAATTTGATACAGTACTTGATTTTGGAGGACAAAGACTTACGATTTCTGAGGACGGAAAAATCTGTATTTGTGGTTGTTGGGGAAGACACGGAATATGTGCTTATGAAACAGAAACAGGCAAACTCATTTGGCAGCGGAAAGACCTAAAAAAAGCTCAGCACATTCAAATTCTGTATAGTGACAATTCTAAATTCTTTGCTCAATTTGAAGTTGGCGCAAGTCGGATATTTGACATCAATACTGGACTTGAAACAGATAAGGTGCATGGTGCAAAATACTTCTTCAACAGTATGTATTTAGAAATTGACATTATTGACAAATCAAATAAAATTCAAATAATCGATAGACATACTAAGAAAATTAAAACCAAGATCGAAAGACAATCTTTTGCGACTTTGGATTTAGAGATAGCTGACAATTGCTTTGCAATTTCAGAAAGCGGTGGCCCTTTGAGTTGCTATGACATTCAATCAGGAAACCTTAAATGGAGTATCCCTATAAATGAAGATGGACATTTTTTAAGAGTTTCTTTTAATGCTGAATTGGGTGCCTTTTTAGGTGTGAGTTGGCCATTTATGAAAGGCGGAAAGAAAAAACTGAAGTATATTAATAAAGACAATGGGTTAATTGTAAAAGAAGTGATAATAAATTGTCCGACTGAAACTGAATTTGCTTTGAATGGTAATGTATTAATTACTTCGGACAGAGAAATAATTGACATGAAAAATGGAGAGAAAAAAAACTGGGCATAAGCATTGGCTTTAATAAAAACGCTATCAATTGCCTAACGTTTGCCTCGAACCATGCCTTTGTCGACACACAGCTTCAAAACCGCTTGAAATAACTCTAAAAATACTCCTTCGCCATACAACTGACGTGTGCGGCTAATAGTACTATGCCAAGGAAGAGTTTCGTCCAAATCATATTGGAGAAACAGGCGAATGTCCAAGCAATTTGAACAGTATTCCATCAGACGTCTATCGGAAGGAATATTATTCAAATACCCCACTAACAATATTTTGAAAAACACGACGGGATCTATTGACTCCTGACCTTCAGTTCCATAATAAGGAGCTGTTCGAGCGTACAAAAAGTGTAAATCAAGTGCTTTTTCAAGTTTTCGACAGAAATTATCAACACTTACCAAGCTATCTAAGCTGACTTGGTAGTACATTTTAAATTGGAGATTTTTGCGTCCTTGCATACCTTTAAAATACACATTTTTAGGCAATTCCCCAAGATAAAATTAAAGGTTCTCAACAAGGTGGAAGTCTATGGTTATTTCGATATATTTGAGTTGTGCAACAGGCACAACAGTTTGGCAAAAGACTGGGGTTGGTGCTTCTATGAAAGTTTAGTGCTAAATCAAACTTTGTGCTTTTAATGAAGTTTAGTGCAAGAAATTCCGCCTTTCGCCAAGCCTACAGACGTTGTGCGCCACTTTAGACGAAAACCAAAATAATGCAAAGGAAAATGATTACTCAGATACTTATCTTATGACAGACAGTAGCCCAATTTCACAAAACCAGCGCATATCAATTATAGACATTTTAAGGGGGTGGGCTTTATTTAGTGTTGTTATAATGAATTACTCCACAATTTATGGCTGGAATACCCATTCAAGCGAAACCAATACTGACAGTTTAACTTCATTCATTGAAAGTTCAACCGAAATTATATTTGGTTCAAAAGGCTGGACTTTATTAGCAATTTTATTTGGCTTTGGGTTTTCAGCACTACTAAAAAAAATAAATAAAAACGGACAACCATTATATACATTTTTCATCAAACGCATGCTTTGGTTATTTGTTTTCGCATTCTTTAATACAATCTTTTTTGGTGGCGATATTCTAAATGATTATGTGTTGATGGGATTAATACTTTTACTATTCTACAATTTTAATACGAAAACCCTGTTCGTTTTTGGAATAGGAATTTTATTGCTTACACCTTTTTTGCAATCTTATTTAGGACGACAACATTTACTTTTTGCACCAAAAGACCGTGATATTTTTTATCAACTTTATAATCGTAATGGAATTTTAGACAATATAAAAGCAAATCTCTTTATGCGATATAAATGGATGCTTCGTTTAAGCTATTCAATGATACTTCACCTAATACAATTAGGATGTTTTTTAATTGGCGTCGCCTTACATCGAAGTAATTTCTTCGCAGAAAACAACATCAATATTAAAGTTATCAAAAGGATATTTTTAGTTAGTCTAACATTTTCAATAAGTATTTTTTTACTACTACTTGCAATCGAAAAAAACGAGTTGGATTTCAATAATTACTACAACCTTTATTATCCACAAATTATATTTATAATGATTTCTACAACGACAGGTATTATCTGGTTGTATTTTTCAAATAAGACAAAAAGAATTTTCTCTGCACTTGAAGTAACTGGTAAAATGACACTGACAAATTATGTGACACAAAATATAATTGCGTTTGTTTTATTTATTTGTGTTAGACCAAATTGGGCTTTACACTGGTATTTGTTGACAGGATTAATAATTTACATAATACAAATATTGACAAGCAAATGGTGGCTGACAAAATACAATTATGGTTTATTGGAATGGTTATGGCGTTCACTAAGTTATCAACGATTATTTCAATTGAAGAAATAAAAGCGAACGCACAATACGGGGTTTTGTGCAACTTAGGCAGACAAAATGCTATTTTCTATCCTACACAAAGCCTTTTTCGTTATCTGAAATGTTGCAAAAAAAAAACGCTGAAAATGAAATATTTAACAATCTTATTAGTTCTTCTTTTTTTTAGCTGTAATACAAATAAGAAAATCAGTGAAAACAAAAGAAATAATATAATCTCTGAATTAGATTATATTGCGAAAATTGACCAGAAATATGCTGGAATCCCATCTGAAGAATTATTTAAAAAATACGGACGAGAAAAAGCGTGGGAAATTTTTTCAGCAAAAAGAGATAGTGTAAGTAAGGATAATCAATCAAGAATTAAAAAACTATTTAACAAGTTTGGTTATTTAGGATTTAATGAAGTTGGAAAAGAAAATTCAACAAAATTTTGGCTTCCAATTCAACACGCAGATAATGACGTAGAATTTCAAAAACAAATGTTGCAAGAATTAAAAAAACAAATTGAAATTAACAACGCAAAAAGAAACGAATATGCAATGTTGGAAGATAGAATTGCAGTAAATACAAATCAAAAACAAAGATTTGGCTCTCAAGTTACATACAATACAAATGGTCAAGCAATTCCTCGTAACGGTTTAATTGACAGTTTAAATATTGAAAGATTGAGAGCTGAATATGATTTACCTGCATTCAAAGAATATTATAACAATATGACAATAATGCACTTTGAAATGAATAAAGAAGTTTTGAAAAAACAAGGAATAACAGAGCCAAAACTTTACAAATAACAGACACTGCAGCTAACAAGGGTAGCTGTCGCACAACTCATTTTCTCAAAAAATACTCTTATAAAATATTTGAGTTGTGCAAAAGGCACACAGGCTTTGCGTCAGGTGGGCTAGGCTAACTTACAAACTTAGAATATTAGGCTTGGGCATTTGTGCTTTGAAACCCGCCCATCACAAAAACCTATCCGTTTTTGGCTATTCTATAATATACAGTACTAAACAATAAATGGACAGAAATGAAATTAACAACATTCTTATTTTTTAGTATTCTACCCATTTTTATTTCATGCAATGGGCAGACTTCTAATTCGAAGAACCATTTTGTACTTTTAAAAGAAATAAATGTTAAAGGTGACACTGTCAAAGAACTAGGAAGCAATATAATGGTGCTTTACCAAGACAAGAAAAAAAACTATTGGTTTGGTAGTTGGAAAACAGGACTGTACAAATATGACGGAAAAACACTGATAAATTATACAACAAAACACGGTTTGTACACCGATAGAGTTGATGATATAGAAGAAGATCAATCGGGCAACATATATTTCACAGGTATGAACCCAAATTCTACTATTACAAAGTTTGACGGAAAATCTTTTACCAATATTAGAGCAACGCCAAGTAATGAATGGAAACTTGAAGCGAATGATTTGTGGCTTATAAATCCTCATCAAAACAAACAAAAAGTTTACCGATTTGATGGAAATACCGTTTATGATTTGACACTTCCAAACCCACCCAAGCTTAACAATCCATTTGACGTTTATAGCATTTATAAAGACAGAAAAGGTAATATTTGGTTTGGTACAAATCCCGTTGGAGTATGTCGTTACGATGGAAAATCATTCGAATGGATAACAGAAGAAGATGTTACCGAATTTCGCAACGAAGGAGCAAATGGAGTGCGTTCAATTACAGAAGACAAAAATGGAGACTTTTGGTTTAATACCGAAAATCGTTACAGTATTTATGACAGCATAACATTAAAAAGCAATAAGTTTTATACAAGACACGAAAGCATAGGTAGTTTAGATGGCAAAAATACAAGGGGGCTGAATGAATATCTTTCAACGGTAAGAGACAACGATAATAATTTGTGGTTTGTAACTTATCGTGAAGGCGTTTGGAAATATGATGGAACAAAAATTACACACTATCAAATTCAAGCAGAATCAAAAGACATTACCGTATTCAGCATTTACAAAGATACTAATGGAGACCTTTGGCTTGGCACACACGAAAACGGTGCATATAAATTTAATGGAAAGACATTTGAACAGTTTAAACCATAAGAGCAAAAGAAAAGAACATCCGATAACATCGGTAGCTGTTGCACCACACTTCCAGACCTCTGTTAAAGCGATTTAATGGAGGTTTGTTTTTTTAATTGAGGCACTTGCAATCGAGTTATTAACGACTAGTTGTTTTAGGAGCGATGATACAAAAAATGAAATTCATGACTTATTTGCTATGACAAAACTAAAGGTTCTACACAGGATGGAAGTTTATATTTATTTATCGATATTTGAGTTGTGCCTGAGAAACACAGCCTCTCCTTTAGTGGGTCGACAACAGTGAGAGTTGAAACATTTAGGCAATTAATAAACATTGGTTCTGTTTGAAAGTTTTCGGTCTCAAATACACTCCAACTCAAAGCCCTAAATTGTCCCTAATAATTGTATGAAGACACTGCTCACATTAACAATTTTGACTTTGATGACTTGGGGTTGTGGTAGCAAACAGACAACCAAAGACAAAAAACGTCCTGTTACAAAAGCTCAAGAAAAGGAAGCCACTTTCTTTAGTCAGGTTGCGGACTTTCCAACAATACGAGATACGACCCAATTCATTGCTTACCTACGACAAAGTTTTGACCTTGAAGTTGATGAAAACACAATTCAAAAAACGAAGGAGAAAATTACGACCTTCAAAAAGGTGAAAATTTACGGTTCTGACAAAGACTACTTTTTTATTGAGTATGATTACGGTACCGGATCTATGGTTTCTTATCCCTGGAAATATCAACTGTTACTCACAACTGATGGCCAGTTAGTAAAGTTGCTGTCTAGACAACGATTTGACTTCATTAGAATTTTCCCAAATCAATCACCATTTCTTTTGACCGTTACAGCAACAGCAAAAGGAAATGGTGGACACGAAATTTTTAAAATTTCAGCAGATACAATGGAAAATGTTTATGACGGTTATTTTGACTATGCCATTAAGACTTATGATGCACACGAAGACAACAGCGTTTATGAGCCTAAAGAATTGACATTGAAAATTAATGACTACAACAATGATGGCTTTAATGACATTGCATTCATAGGTAAAATAGTTTTTATCCAAGGAAAAACAAAAAATAACGACTGGTACGACCGCGAAACTGTAAATGGAAAGCACGTAACCTACTCATTGAACAATCCATTCAAGAAAATTCCAGTAGAATTTGTGTTTCTCTACGACAAACAAACTCTACATTTTAAAGCAAGAGAAAATTATATGGTTAAATATGGGCTTGCCAATTAATGAACGAATAACAACTACTTGAAACAGGCGTTTGACTCAATGGCAGGTGAAATTGTTAAATGCACATTTTACTTCGCATAAACTTTTGTAGAATATTAATATTATATCTACTTCCTCACAATGCCACAAAACGTTCGTAATAGTCTACTTTAAAACGATATGAAAAGAACAAATTATAAATTGACTATTGACAATCCTTGTACAGAAAGCTGGACATCGATGACTATTTCCGACAAAGGACGATTTTGCTCAAATTGTTCAAAAAATGTAATTGACTTTTCGGAATTGTCAGATAATCAAATTATTCATTTGATTGAAAACTCAAACGGTAAACTTTGTGGTCGTTTAAACATAAATCAAGTTGATAGAGTTATTGAAATTCAAAATCTACAAAAATTTGACAAAACAGTTTTTCACCTTTTTGCTGGACTTTTATTGCTCTCTCCTATTGACAAATTAGTAGCTCAGACAACTATTAAAAACAATCAAACTATTTTAAAAACTGATAATTTTAACAAAGGAGTCATCGCTGATATTACGACAACAGAAGATCAGACAATAAAAGATAGTCTCAAAAATTTTATCAAAGGGAAAGTTTTTAACTCCGAAACCAAAGAACCTTTGCCTGGGGCATCAATTAGTATCAAAGGCAAAAATATTGGGACAACTACCAACATAAATGGAGTTTTTGCTTTTAATATCCCAGAAAATTTAATTGAAGATCAAATTGTATTTAATGTACTTTATGCTGGTTTTGATCCACTCGAGTTCATAATTTATAAAAAAGACTTGCCTGTGGACAAAGAACTTTATTTGTTACCGAGTACTTCAATGTTAATGGGGGAAGTTTGTGTTGTTAAAACAAAGAGAAAATGGTGGCAACGAAAAAAGAAAAGCAGCTGATAACACCTCTGGTTCAAGTCATAGACTTGAACCTTTTTTTTATTAAATTTTCAAACTTAAAGACCAACAAATATCAAAATCTTTGTTTACAGGCAGAGTTTAAAACTTTGGCAAAATGAGTCTAAGTCTGGAGACTCGAACTTGTTATGGACTTGAACTACGGTATTATTCCTTTTAACAAGGCAATTGTCTTCATCTTTGATGAAGAGGTTGACTTTGGTTAATAAAACTACGGCTTTCGTTTATATTCTATACTGGTTGTATTGATGGAATAATTATTAACTATATTTTAGCGATATAGTAGTTATAGGCAATCATAAAGAAATACACCATAAACAAACAGACTATAGAAAATGGAAAGTATTAAATTAAATGACATTTTGCGACTTGACAATTTGAGCAATGTAAAGATTCGCTTCAATTTGATGTTCGCTCAGAATTGGAATCCTATAGAGCTTTTTAAAGGCGGTGACATTTCAACAATGCTAGCTGGACAATATTGGAACTACAGCAAAAACAAATCGTTCAAGGCAGATCAAATCACGATAGGGCTCGTTAAGATAAAGCCAAATGAAGATTTTTGGTTATTATTTCATATTGGACAAGTAACCAAAGACTTGAATATATTTAATGGTGTTGGTTATGAGTATCAAGACTTGCCCGAATATGAAAAATATGTAGGACGATTAATTATAAAGTACAAGAACAAAGCTCAGACAATGATTCGGAACGCAGAATCTGTATTTGACGAGTGTTATGTTTCCCAAATTTTACCTGATACTTTTGATAACGACTTATTCCCTGGCTATGAAAAAGTGAATATCTCTTGGGAGGAAATGCAAAGAGTCTTAGAGAAAGATAATTGGAAAACGGCGCTCCAAAATCAAAAAGGCGTTTACTTGATTACTGATATATCGAATGGTAAAATGTATATTGGTTCAGCTTATGGAGAAAATATGATTTTAGGTCGTTGGAGGGCCTATATAAAGACTGGACATGGTGGCAACGTTGGACTAAAACGACTTACATTTGATTATATAAAAGCGAATTTCAGATACTCAATTCTTGATATTTATAAATCTACAACTGACGATCAAATCATTATAAATAGAGAAAGCTGGTGGAAAGACATCTTACAAAGTAGGCAATTTGGATATAATGAAAACTAATTGCCGAACAGACAACACGAGCTGTAACATAGTATCAACTTCAAGAGAATAATGAATGTAAATTGGTCGATTGTAATTATATTGCCAACCACGGAACTATTAAACTGGCGATTTTCAGATGCCAATATCAAATTAAAAGTATCTCATCTAAACATCAATATCTATGAAACAAATCACCTTATTAATCGCCATTCTACTTAGTGCTCAAATTAATGCTCAGCAAAATAAATTATTATTTAAAAGCTCTGATTTATTTGCCCAAATAAAAGACACAACAAAGATTACTTCCATCAGTACTAATCCCATTGGCAGATATATTTTGGTAAAATATGCTGATGGGTCTAAAGAAAAAATATCCAAAGACACACTTTGGGGCATTATTTCAAAAGGGAATGTCTATCGGATTTATGGAAGCGGGTTGTTTGAAGTTAGCAACTACCAATCTGCGGACGTAATTGAATATAAAGATTTGACAAATATCTACTACAAAAATAATTCGATTCCTCAATATAGATACTATTACAGTAAAACACTCAATAGCAGAATTGTAAACTCAAGAAACAAAGCATTGAAGGAAGAGTAAGAAATGTCACTTCTGGTTCAAGTCTAAGACTCGAACTAGCGATATATAACAAAAAAATGGCACAAGCTTACGCTTGCGCCATCTAGAAATTTGGGATGCAGAGAGCAAAAGTTGAATTATTGCCCACGAAGTATTCGCTCTCTTAATACTTTAGGTTTTGCTATAATTCAGAATTAATGTTTATTAAGATTTGATAATTTCGAGTGTAAAATAACGCTTATTAAAAATTACATTCAAAATTCACAACTCACAATTCAGCATTAATACTTAATAGCCGGGGTTTTGTTGTAATACAGCATCTTTGTTTAACTGAATCTCGGTAAGCGGGATAGGTAATAACAAATGTTTGTCGGCGATACCTTGAACTGGGTTTACTGCACTACTAGCATTCAAACGTTTTACACGGTCAACTAGTTTTTTGGTACGCATCAACGTCATACGACGATTTTCTTCTCCGATTAATTCACGTACTCTTTCGTCCAAGATAAAATCTAAAGTCATATCACTTGCCGAAACTTGTCCCTGTGCTGGATAGTTCGGGAATGCTCTTGCACGCAATACGTTGATGGTATTGGCTGCATCTTGCAACTTACCTTGTTGTACCTGAGCTTCAGCCAATAATAAGTATGTCTCGCCCAAACGCATCAACACATAGTCTTTAATCATCGCAAAACCAAAGGTATCGTTCGGATCAAACTGGTACCATTTTGTAGTATGTGGAGCCAAGTTGAACAAGGTATCTGTCCCTGCATAAGGTACTTGTTTACCATAAGTAGCAGTCTGTGCTGGATCATTATACACGTAGCGACGACGAATATTGTTTGATGAGTTACGAATATCGCCATCTTTGTACAAGTTGTAAATTACCCAGTTACTCAATCTCAAACGACCCAAAGCACGACCACCTGTAGAGTCTGACAAAGCCATACCTCTTACGTTGTGATACGCTGCTCCCCAAACACGTCTTTGTTGTGCACTACCTGTGTTACCACCCACTACACTACTTGGATTTTCTTGCTCCAATACCCAAAGTGCTTCTGTATTTCCTTGGCTACGACGTTGGTTACCGTACACAAACATATCTGAATAGTAATCTCCTTTTTGACTAGTTTTAATACCAAATCTGTTTTTAACCAATTTGAATTTACCGCTGTCAATAATTGCTTTCAACTGTGTTTCAGCCAATTCTGGCTTACCCATTCTCAAATATACTTCACCTAACAATTGCATGGCCATAAATTTATTGGCACGACCATACAACTTACCTTTTGTATTGCTTTTTACATCTTCAATATCGGGTAAATTTGTTGCTGCAAAAGTTAAATCCGCTACGATTTGGTTGTTCACCTCATCGATAGAAGCACGCGTAAAATCTGTTTTAGGAGCAGTTAAAGCTTGTGTCAACAAAGGCACACCTCCAAAACAAGTCGCTAAGTTATTGTAAGCATACGCTCTGAAAAACTTCGCTTCAGCACTCATTTTATTTTTACCAACCGAAGTAATATTCTTTAAATTTGGTGAATCCAATGAGTTGATAATGATATTTGATAGGTTAATCAAGATATAGTTTCTATCCCAAGTACGAGCTGCTGCACCGTCGGTAGGTGTCAACAAGTTGTAGTTATAATATGGGATTTCGATACCTTCTTGGTTAGCTGTAGCATTGGCTACGTCGGTTCCAACTTGCCAAACGCTTACCCATCCCTGACGGTCAGACCAAGTAAAAATGGTACTTGTGTGGTTATACAAACCTACCAAAGAAGCCTCTACACCGAGCGAGTCATTGAGTGTTGCTGGAGTATATGATGAAAAAGGCTTTTCTGCTAAAAAGGAATCTTTACAAGCTGCCGTACCAATTGCTAGCGCCAATAAAGCTATATTTTTTAGTTTTTTCATGGAAATCAAATTTTAATTAGGATTTAGACAAAGAGCATAAATGTTCCATTTTGTCTTCAAAAAGCTACAGGCAAACTTTACGTTTATTTCAAACTAACATTCAAGCCCAATACTAATTGACGAGTTAATGGGTAGTTGTTTGTCCAGTCGCCCGAACCTCTTTGCGATTGCGAAGATTCTGGGTCCCAACCAATCCAGTTGGTAAATGTGTAAAGGTTACGTCCACTTGCATATACCGTCAAGCCACCCAAACCTAGTTTATCCAAAATTGCTGGCGTAAACACATAACTCAAGGTTACGTCTTTGATTCTGGTGAAGCTCGCGTCAGATGCATATCCATATCCTCTTGGGTTTTTGTATGCCAATGAAGGACGTGTTTGACTCATGTTTTCAGCAGTCCAATAACCTACGTCGATTGGGGTATTTCTCTTACCTGTTTCATCGGCATACGTCAAGTCGTTGTTGTTACGAGTAATGCCTTGAACTGTTTGGATAAATACATTCAAGTGGAAGTTTTTGTAGTGGAATGTATTTGTCAAACCTCCTGTCCATTTTGGAGCAGTTTGTCCTAAAATGATACGGTCTTCAGCAGTGATTTTTCCATCGCCATTAACATCCGTAAATTTCAAATCACCCGCTACAGCACCTGGGTCTTGCTTAGAAGCATCTTCGCCTTTTTGCCAAACACCAGCCAATTTGTAGTCATAGATTACACTGATAGGCTGACCAATAAACCAACGGTTTCCTAAGTCATCTTTTTTGTCACCATACAAGTCAACAATTTTGTTTTGGTTAGACGCAAATACTACCGTTGTTTCCCATTTGAAGTCTCCTTTTGTTACATTACGAGTATTCAATGTCAATTCGATACCTGTGTTTGACGTTTCGCCAAGGTTGTCAAATACGTTGTAATACCCTGTTACAATTGGTAAACTTCTTTGCAATAAAATACCTGTAGTATTGTTTTTGTACAATTCCAAACTACCGTTGATTCTGTTGTTTAAGAAACCAAAGTCAACACCGATGTTACGGCTCAAGGTTGTTTCCCACTGAAGGTTACCATTACCAAGGTTACCAGCTACAGCACCAATTGTACTCAAACCATTAAATGGCTCACGAACAATATTGTTAGTAGTAATTGTACGATATACCGAAATAGCTTCGTTTCCTGATTTACCTACCGACAAACGCAATTTTAGGTTATTAATAGTACGGTTGTTTTTCATGAAATTTTCATTCATTACATTCCAACCTAAAGCTACTGATGGGAACAAACCGTATTTTGAAGTATTAGCACCAAATACAGATGAACCATCACGACGAGCAGTAACCGTAAACAAATAACGACTGTCGTAAGAGTAGTTTACACGCAACATTTGAGAATTCAAACCATAACGGTCAGCATACGAGGCACTTGATTGAGTAGCGCCTGCACCGATTGAGTTAAAGCCTAATTCATCATTCACAAAACCTGTCGCTCTAGCTGATGCTTCGTTATATTCTCTTTGTTGAGCAGAATAAAGCGCTGTCAAGTCCAAATGGTGTTTATCCCAGTCTTTTGTGTAAGAAAGGATATTTTCCAAAGTAAAACTGTTGGTCTGCGAATAGAAAGAGTTCGCTGTTCCTAACAAATCATTTGCTTGGCGACCCGTATATGAACCTGTATGTTTAGGAATAAAAGAATAACCTAAGTTCATACGATATTTCAACCCTTTCAATTTTCCGCCAAACTTAATTTCACCATACGCATTACCGTTCAAGTTGGTATTTCCATCTACACGGCTAGTCGTCAAACCCAACATTGGGTTAGTGTACAACTGCTCTGGGAACATTGGATAAATCGTGTAGGTACCATCAGTGTTGTAAATCTGACCGTAAGGACTCATCGCAGATGCGTTCAATAAGTTGGTGCGTCCGCCATCATAATTGTTATTATTGATAAACAATGATGTACCTACTGTCAAGAAATCCGTTACGTTAATATCTAAGTTAGAACGGAAGCTAATTCTTTGATATTGGTATCCTTTGATTACCCCTTTTTGATTCAAGTAGTCACCACCAATAAAGTATTTGATATTGGGTGTACCACCCGAAATACTCAAGTTGTGGTTTTGCATGATACCTGTTTGGCTTGCCAATCCCAACCAATCTGTTTCGATACCTTTGTTATAGTTCGTCAACTCATTGTAGTTTGGCACAGGGCTCGTTTGAGTTTGACCAGTTTGGATCAAGTAATCCTTGTATTTCTGCAAATACTCAGCACCATTACGAGGACGAAGCACGTGAGAGAAATCTTCGATACCTGTGTAGTTACTATAGCGGATAGATGGCTTACCAGTTTTACCACGTTTAGTAGTAATCAAAATAACACCATTCGCACCGTTTGTACCATAAATTGCTACAGCTGAAGCATCCTTCAAAATCTCCATCGACTCGATGTCATTCGGGTTGATGTCGTTTAATGAACCACCCGTTTTACTCAATGGAATACCATCAACCACTACAAAAGGACCTGAACTTGCATTAATGGAGTTTTGACCACGAACAATCGTTGAAGGTTCAGAACCTGGGATTGAAGAAGATTGAGAAACGTTTACCCCAGCTACCGAGCCTTGAACTGCCTGCATTACGTTGGTAACAGGTAATTGAGATAATCTGTTTTTAGGAACTGACGCAACCGAACCTGTAATGTCCGAACGCTTTTGAGTACCGTATCCTACCACTACAACCTCATCTAATGATTTGGTATCAGCTTTTAACTGGATATTCACTACCGAACGACCACCAACTGTAGTTTCTTGTGTAGTAAATCCTACATACGTCACCACAATAACAGCCTCTTTCGAGTCATCAATTTTGAGGGTAAAATTACCTTTCGAATCTGTATTAGTACCAATACTCGTACCTTTTACAGCCACACTTGCCCCTGGTAAGCCTTCGCCTTTTTCATCGGTAATCTGACCAGTAATTGTTTTTTCTTTTAGCGTATAAGCGCCGAGAGTAGACTTGGCATTAGTAGAATTTGCTACAAGGTTATTAGCCTGTAGATTTTCCATACTAAGCACTAGACTACATAATAGTAACCATTTGATTTTCATAGGCTCCTAGCGTTTGATTGGGATTTTATTGAATTAGAAGAATTTGAGGAATTACTTGCTATCTATCTAAGAATGGGTAAATCCTACATTTGAATAATACAAAACTAAGGGGTAGCAGTGGGTCAGACGGGGGCTTTTTTCGTCAAAAACGGGGGATAAAATCACAGAAACTTAATTTGTGTTATTTTTACACAATTTTGTCAGAAAATCAGTTTTTTTAATTAAAACTACAGTAGTCCTTCTGCCTCTTTTCCTTATAAAGTAGATGAAGTGTTAAGACTATTTGAAGGATTATCCAACCATTCGTTTCAGATATTGGATGTTAGATTGCAGAAGAATTACCAATTTTTTGAATCTTATATGATAAAAAATAGAAGGATCATTCCGTATTTCTGAAGTCAAAAATCTGAAATAGGTTGAAAACCTTTGTTCAGTTTTAATACTGTGTAGACGATTGAATGTTAATAGTATGAAAGTAGTAAAATTATTCCTTGTGCTTTGGCTGATGGCTTTAGCACACAAAGAGTCGTACGCTCAAACAAACTCAAACAAATTTCAGTTTGAGCACCTCACTGTAAATGAGGGCTTGCCACATAGCGATGCCATGTGTGTGGTAGAAGACAATCTGGGGTTTATTTGGATTGGCACCAACGACGGAATTGCCCGTTATGATGGCTTCGAGTTGAAGAAATATAAGCTTCCAGTAAATCCTTTAAATGGACTTACTTCGAATAGAATTCATGTTTTTCATAAACAAAACAATGGTACCTTGTGGTATGGCTCCGAACGTGCTGGACTCGGTTACTATGATGTCAACAAAGATAAGTTTGTCAACATTGCTGAAAACATTAGCTCCTCCGCCGATAAATCAACGATACAGTTGCTTCGGAAAGCGAGTATTTTGTCTATTGCTACCGACCAATCTAATCATCTTTACGCCTGCTCGCGCGACGGCGTATTTGTGCTAACGCTAAATGAAGCTCATGTTTTAGAAAAAATAAGTCGTATCGCCATTCTAGGAAATCAATTACAATATATGGCTAATGAGGTGGTCGTCGATACCAAACAACAAGTTTGGATTGGAACGGTCAACCAAGGGCTTTTTTTCCTATCATCTGCTCAACAAACATCAGCGCAAAAAGCACCCTTCCCCACCGAAACAGTTCGTGCCTTACAGTTTGACACGAAAGGTAATTTATGGCTTGGCACCGACTTCCATCTGTATTTTATCAGTCCAGCTGAACAAAGAGAGTTTAAAAATTTTACTCTTCATAAAGCCCCTACTTCCATTGAAGATATGGAATGTATTCGCATAGATTCGTTTCGTCGCTTGTGGGTGGGCACCAACTTTGGTCTTTATTGTTGGGAAGACATTAGTGAGCCTGCTCGTGTACTCGAAAGTAAGCCTCAAGTATTTTTACCCAAAGATGACAACCCTAATAGTATCAATTCTGGGCGAGTTCATCAAGTGTATGAAGACTCAAATCACATTTTATGGTTGGCAGCCTCAGCAGGTGGCTTAAATAAGGTAGATTTGAAAAGAAAGCCTTTTGAGAACCTTCAGCGCCATTTTTTTCAAAGTCCTACCCTACCGAACAATTATGTCAATGCAGTATTAAAAGACCCAAAACATAACTGGCTTTGGATAGGTACCCGAAATGGTTTTTCTAAATATGATTTTGACACCAAATCTTACACCAATTTTGCTAATCGAGAGCTAAAAGGCGACGCCACAGGTACGGACGTATCTACACTTTTTATGGATACCAACGGTACACTTTGGGTGGGTACCCGCTACAATGGCTTATATCTTTTGCAAAATGGTGTTTTGAGAAAAATTGCTTTATCTATTCCTCCAACTAGTATTGAAAGTATCGTCGAAACTTCTGGAGGTTTTATTTGGGTAGCAACATTCGAAAATGGAATCCTAAAAATGGATAAATCGGGAAAAATCCTTGATATCTATTCGACCACCAATAAAAACCTTGAAGCTCGGCAATTCACACATTTGTTGTATGACAAAACCAAGGAACAAATCTGGGCAAGTACTCGCGATATGGGTGTTTTGTTATTACAAATTCAAACCTCTGGACTGAAGCTATTACAAAAATTTAGTTTTGAAGCCACTAACCCAAATTCATTAAGTGTGAATTTTGCTTGGCAGAAAGTTCAAGACCCTTCGGGGGCTATCTGGGTAGGTACGATTGGCGGTGGGTTGAACAAAATCGAAAGCCTTAAAAATGGTAAATACCTGGTCAGACGCATCAATATTCCTGAATCGAATGTAGAAGGCATTTTGCAAGATAAACAAGGAAATATCTGGATTGGAGGCTCTGGGTTGGGAAGATATAGTCCAAAATCAGGACAATGGATACATTATGACGTAGCTGATGGTATTCAGAGTAATTCATTCAAAGTCGGTGCCGCCTATCAAGATGCAGCAGGGATACTCTATTTGGGAGGAATTAAGGGTGTTACTTTTTTCAATCCTGAAAAAATCCAACCTAGTTTACAAGCACCAACGGTTCGTTTTACCAACCTCAAAATCTTTAACCAAACGGTACAAATTGGGGAAGAAATCAACAATCGGGTGGTACTTCCTGCGCCATTTAATCAACTCGATGAGCTTGAAATTCATGCCAATGAAAATGACTTTTCAATAGAGTTTGTCGGTCTAAACTTTGCCAATCCTGCCAAAACTAGTTATGCTTACAAGCTTCAAGGCTATAATCCTCATTGGGTATATGTAGGCTCTAATGCTCGTGTAGCCAATTTTGCCAATTTACCTTCGGGCTATTATAAACTCTATGTAAAAGCGCATAACGGCGAAGGGCAATGGTCTAAAATTGAAACGGTTACCATTCATATTTTACCTCCTTGGTATCAGACTTGGTGGGCGTATATCCTATATCTAGGATTGATTATCGCAGGGTTGTATTTGTATCGTAAAATTACCTTGCGCCATCAAAAACTACAAAATGAGCTTTCTTTAGAAACCTACAAAACTGAAAAAGAAAAGGAATTAACTGACTTAAAACTTCGATTTTTCACCAATGTTTCGCATGAATTAAGAACTCCCCTAACCTTGATTTTGGGTCCGTTGGAGGAAATGATTACTACCCCAAGTCCATTTAGAAGTAAACTGCTACTAGTGCATCAGCAAAGCAAAAAATTGTATGATTTAGTAAATCAACTACTAGAATTCAGGAAAGTAGAGTCAGGGCATATCTCTGTTGCGGCAAGTAAAGACAACATTATTCCAATGTTGAGCGAAATCCTTTTGATTTTTCAGTTAAAATCCGAAGAGCAACAAATTGATTATACCATTGATTTGCCACAAGAGGAAGTTGAGCTGTTTTTTGATTCTTCAAAAATTGAAATCATTCTTACGAATTTACTTTCTAACGCATTTAAATATACTGCATCAGGTAGAAAAATTCAGGTGACAGTAAAAACAGTCGGGAATTCGGGCGAAGAAGCCCTTTTCGAAAATAAACTATTGTCAGACAATTATCTAGAAATATCCATTCAGGATAATGGCGTTGGTATGGAAGCCTCGGCGCTTTCTCAGATATTTGACCCTTATTTTCAGGCATCACATACCGAAACCATGAAATTAGTCGGAACTGGTATTGGATTATCCTTAGTAAAACAATTCATAGAAGCGCATCATGGTGAAATTTTAGTACAAAGTGAAATCGGAAACGGGACAACTTTTACCATAAAACTCCCGTGTGGTTCTGCTCATTTGAAGCCTGAAGAAATCACGCAAAATGCGCCTAAAGAGCTTACTTGGTTGCAAAATCCTCCGCAACCTATCCAAAGTATCGATATAAACCATGATGCTAGTCATGCTCAAAAAGTCTTGATTGTAGAAGATCATCCTGAAGTACGTCAATACATTCAAAAGCTTTTTGACTCTCATTATCAAACTTTTACTGCTGTGGATGGTCAGGACGGCTTAGAAAAAGCCAGCCAGTTAATGCCAGACCTTATTATTAGCGATGTCATGATGCCAAATATCGATGGTTTGGAACTTTGTCGGAAACTCAAACAAAATCCTAAAACTTCCCATATCCCTGTGGTGCTACTGACGGCTCGCTCGGCGGCAGCACATCAAATTGAAGGCTTGGAAAATGGTGCGGATGAATATTTGTCAAAACCCTTTCATCCACAATTATTACAGACCAAAGTACAAAATCTGCTACACAATCGCCTGTTGATACGGGATTATTATCAACGACAAATATTGCTACAGCCAAGTGCTGTTTCAATTCCTGATGATACCAAAACCTTCTTGGAAAAAGCCATGAAAATTGTAGAAGAAAACTTGAGTAATCAAGATTTCAATGTCCAAGAGTTGGTGAAAGCGATGGCTATGAGTCAATCAGGTTTTTATCGCCAAATAAAATCCATTACAGGTCAATCTGTGGTAGAGTTTATTCGGGATATTCGTTTAAAGCGTGCCGCTCAACTTCTAGCCAGCACCGATTTGCGGGTACAAGAGGTGGCTACCATCGTGGGGATTGAAGATGCCAAATATTTTAGAAAAATGTTCCAACAAGTATATCAATATGCGCCATCTGAATACGCTAAAATTCACAAGAACGCCAAGTAGAAATTAGATATGAGTGGACATTTTATGCGTGATAGGCTGTGTGAATAATGTCCTAAGCTTAAAGTTTTATAATTTTTCTATGGAAATAATGTAAACATTTAGCTTAATGCCAACCGCTTACTGCCTAAAGTCAATATATTAAATTTTTTAAAAAATAGCACCTTCTCGAAATCCATAATATGTCCTATTTCGTAGGTATATTATTGGATGATTCCAATAACAACCCATAAAACTTTATAAATGAAAGTATTAATTGCTGAAGATGAACCACTTCTTCGAAAACTATTGATCGACAAATTTTCTAGAAACGATTGTACTGTTATTAGTGCCGGAAATGGTTTAGACGCCATCGAAAGTTTCGACAACGTACAACCCGATGTTGTCATTACTGATTTGAATATGCCGTACGCAGGAGGACAAGAATTGATTCTTCATATCCGAGAATTTAAGCTTTCTGATACTCCTATTTTGGTATTATCAGGTACTAGTAATGAGCATACCATCAATGACGTTTTTAGATTAGGCGCCAATGATTTTGTAGAAAAACCATTCAGAATGAATGAGTTACTACTTAGAGCACAAAGACTCATTCATCTTAACTAATGAGTCATAACATTTCAAATTAAAACCGTCCTTACATATTACTGCATTAAAAAAGAACCCAAGCCCAAACCGATAGGCTTGGGTTTCGCTTTTTAGTAAAACTTCATTCTGTTACATATACGTTAAAGTTCACAATTTGAAGATTTCTTTAACAATGGTTCCATTTAAAGGGTGAATTTACTTACCCATAACGAAAATGATTAAACAGCTTCTATATTTGTAGCCATTTAAGTATAAATACAGAGCACGATTAATCCTTTATTGCAAATCAAAAGGCTATCTGCATACATACACAAGTACCCAAATTCATTCCCCTTCAACCAATTTTTTATGAAAAAAATTACGCTATTTATTCTATTCTTGTTGACAATAGGCAGTTATTCTGTTTCTGCAAAAATCACTAAAATTGAAATCCTTAAGGAAGAATCCTATCAAAATGGCCGTGTATTTGGCAATATAGGCGCCTTTGTGAGAATTACAGGATTAGCCTATGGTGAAGTAAATCCTTTTGAGGCTCACAACAAAATCATCCAAGATATTACGCTTGCGCCACGCAACAGCCATGGTATGGTTGAATATGTCACCGAGTTTGTGATGCTGAAACCTGTAGATATGAGAAAATCCAATGGTCTACTATTTTACAATGTTCCGAACCGTGGCAATGCGTATGGACCAGATACCACACTCATGAAACGTGGCTATGTGTTCCTTTGGGGAGGCTGGCAAGGTGATTTGTATGGCGATAGTAAGCTCAAAATTAAAGTGCCAGTCGCAACGCAAAATGGCAAAACTATTATGGGGAAGCTCCATACCGAGTTTATCGTAAACGAGCTTACATCAACTGTTCCTTTGAGTGGTACAACTTTCACTGGACAATTCCATACCCCTTATGAAACCGCTAGTTTGGATACCAAAACAGCACGTCTAACCCGAAAATTTAATCCATTAGATGAGCCTGTTGAAATTCCATCGACAGAGTGGTCTTTTAGTGATTGTAGTAAAGGCGACTGTGTGCCTAGTACAACTAAGCTTTCACTAAAGGGCGGTTTTGACCCGAATTATATTTATGAGTTCCAATACACAGCTCAAAATCCTTTAGTATTAGGTTTAGGGCTTGCCGCAACTAGAGATATAGTAGATTTTTGTCGTTATGATAAAAGTCCACAAAACCAGTTGGCAGGATACATCAAAAAATCTGTTGCGATAGGTGTCTCACAATGTGGTAATTTTTTGAGAACATTCCTTCATCTAGGATTTAATGCCAGCGAAAAAAATCAAATTATTTTTGATGGTCTAAACGTACACGTTGCCACACGCAAAACTTCGGTAAACATCCGTTTTGGGCGTCCAGGAGGTGCAGGATTACAGCATGAAGAAATACTGTTTGCTGGCAACGAAGCACCTTTTACATGGAACATTACTACCGACCCGCTTTCAGGCACAACGGGAGGAATTCTTGAAAACTGTGCTAAGCAAGGATTTTTACCCAAAATTATGCACACCGTAAGTTCAACGGAATATTGGCAAATGCGTATGTCACTCAGGACTACAGATGTTTATGGCAAAACAGACTTAGAAATTCCTAAAAATGTCAGAATTTATCATTTTGCCAGCACACAGCACGGACCTGCACCAAACGAGAACATCAACAAGATTACAGGTCAATCCAACAATACTAACTCTTTTAATGATTCATGGCGTGCATTGCATGTGGCACTAGAACAATGGGTGATGGAAGGCAAAAATCCACCTGCGAGCCAATATCCCAAAGTGGCAGACAAGACGCTCGCCAAAAGTACCGAGATAGGTTGGCAAACACTTCCCAATATCCCATTCAAAGGATTGGTTGATGGCTACACGGTTAGGGACTTTGGCAAGGAGTTTCAAGCGAAATGGATGACGGGCATTGTACACGAACCTGCCAAACTCATCAAAGACAAAGTTTATACGGTTTTGGTACCTACCGTCGATCAAGACAATAACGAAATTGGAGGATTACATACCCTAACAAGACGAGTTCCGCTAGGCACTTATACAGGTTGGTCGCTCAGAATCAAAGGCTATGGCGAAGGAAATTTAGCACCATTAGACGGTTATTTTCTGCCATTTGCCAAAACCAAAGCAGAAAGATTAGTAAAAAATGACCCACGTTTATCACTAGAAGAAAGATATGGCAACTCTGAACACTATGTTTCATTAGTCAAAAAAGCAGCCGAAGATATGGTAAAAGAAGGACTCATGCTTCCAGAGGATGCAGAGCGAGAAATCAAAAAAGCAGAAAAAAATAGTTTGTTTGAGTAAGCAATTACAAACCCACAACTCAGAGGACAAACTTCTGGGTTGTGGGTTTATTTATATTATTTCTATCCAAAATCCCGTCCCCTATTACTCTTTCTTAACTTCTACTTTCTCCTTCACATCTTTCAAATACAAATCCTTTAATTGGTCATAAAATGAATGTGATGAAACGAAATTCGCGATAATATTTGCCAAGAACCCGCCAATTAACAAGAAGAAAATTATTGAATGGCGATCTGTCATTTCAAAAATAATGATTGCGCTTGTAAAAGGCGCACGTGTAACTCCTGTCAAGAATGCAGTCATTCCAATCAGAATTAATAAGTTGGCGTTACCTCCTGTTAGATGTAAAACCTGCGAGACATACGCACCTACGGTGGCTCCCGTGCTTAGGGACGGTGCAAAAACGCCACCAGCGCCTCCAAATCCAAACGAGGTCATAAGCCCTACAATTCTTACGAGGGGCAGATACCATTCTACAGACTTATAGTTGGTAAATAATACTCTCTCCATGATTTCTTTACCAGAGCCCATTGCTTCAAAACCCAAAAAGTATATCGTTGTTGCTACCCATAATCCACATAAAATAATGACGAGTACTTTCCTAGGATTTGATGCTATCTTACCAAAAAACTGCATAAATTTCAAAAGTAAAACGCACATTTTACTTCCTAAATAACCTCCTATCACTCCAACTAACACGATGCCTACGATTACTTTCAATCCTTCGAAACCTGTTTTGGGAGTACCCAAATATAGGTATGAGCCTCCTAGCCCTTGAGCCGTTAAACCAGCGGTAATGACTGCAATAAAAAGAGGTGTTTTATAATATTTGATATGAAATTTTGAGAGTTCTTCTATTGCAAAAATCACGCCGCCTAAGGGAGTATTAAATGCCGAGGCAAGTCCTGAAGCAGCACCTGCAATCAACATATTTTTTTCGGAAATATTAATCCACCATTTTGGTAAAGCTCTTTTTATTTCTAGAAAAATGGAACTCCCAATTTGAATAGTTGGACCTTCCCTACCCACTATGCCTCCTCCAAGTACTTTTATGGCGCTAGAAAATATCTTTACCAAAATCACCTTAAATCCTACAAAAGAACGGATAAAAGACTTTTCTTCTGGCTTTTCTAACTCTAGGGCTGCCATTACTTGAGGAATTCCACTGCCTTTGGTGTACGGTGCAAACCGCTGTGCTATCCACCAAGACAACACAAACGAAAGCGGAGTAATCACAAAAACACTTAGCGGTGAATATTCAAATAATAAAATAGACCCATGCTCAGCCAAACTAAAAATACGGCTATACAAAAAAGCCACTGTACCCGTAATAAGTGCCCCTACAAGATATGGAATGACTTGAAAAGTCTGTTTTCTGAGCGATTGATTAGTTGATAAGGTCCGAAGATAAAGTTCTTCAAAATAATTCCAAAAGATCCTTCCAAAAGGATGATTTTTGAGCTTTACAATATTTCGTTTCCTTGAAAAATTCAATTTCTTAGCAGGTTAAATTTATTCTCTTTTTGATTGATTAGATACAAAAGTAGATTATTGGTTTGTCGCAATTTATTAGAATTTTATTAGTAATCAGATAATACAAAAATAAAGTGCTTTAATTACCCTCATTTCAAATTATGAAATCAAGAGAATTAAAGCACTGTATCGATATAAAAAAATTACAAGTCCTATCTTTTCCAAACACCGTTGGTATCTGGCTGTATTTCTTCCACTTTAATCACTGCACTCATGTTTAATTTACCATAAAGATGTGGAAAAACGCCATGGTCACCAGCAGATTCAAACTTTAATTCAGCTTCTAATAAGTCTTGGTTGATATGTAGTAAAATCAAACGAGGAACTCCTATAAAAAAGCGATTTAATGTACCTTCTACTTGCTCAGGCGTGGAAAAATGAATAAAGGTTTCTTGTGCTAAAGTTTCGGATTCGTAATGGGATAATCCTTCAAATTTAGCCCACCATTCAGGCGAAACAATATGATGAAGTAGCATAACTTGTTGTTTTAAGATTCGGTACAAAGTTAAAGCGAATAGGCGGATTTCTAAGTAACGAATTATGAGTGACGAATTAAAACTGTCTATTTCGGATATCGGATGTTGGATTTCGGAACTGTAATCTACTTTTTAAGTTATATTTCGCAAAAAGTTTAGGTATTTTACTTTATTTCCTAAATCAGAAATCCCAAATTAGGATTGTACGAAGGTTTATATTTTGTTCAAAAGAGTTCCCATTCATAGTTTTTTGAGGTGTAGCGGCAACCCTTGCGGTTGCCATTTGGAGTGTGGTAACTGCAAGAGTTACCACTACACCAATTCTATTTCAATGATAAAACTCAACCTTCGTATAATACTAATCTCAAATCTGCAATTATTGGAAATCCTTCCTACAGTTCTAATGATGAATTTTAATTTAAAGCTTTAATTCTCCATACCTTACACTTTCAACGGATTAGTTATTATTTTGAAAGAATACTTAAGTTAGTGGGCAAAAAATATATTCATGATATTGAAAAATATGTGCTTATGGCATAAAGCTTAATGCCTATTGCAGGTAAAATTTATTTTATTTTGCCCACTAACTTCAATCATTACTTCAACAAAAACTGTTTACTTATTTCATCATAGGTAGCCAAATGATGATTGGCTTTTCCGTCTTTTTCAAAAATAGCTTCCCAAGTATTGAGTGGTTCCCATATACATGTTCCTTTACCTTTTCCTTTTGGTAGATTAAAGGCTACTTGATTGACTTCGTTTTTCATTTGCGAATATTCTACCACAATAACATCTTTGTTGTAACGCTCAATCAGATTACTGAGATTGTCTCGCAAATCCTCGATAGTTCCATGCCATTTTGGATAATAGGATTCTCCAATTACATCAAAATAAACACCTCGCGCCAACATATTGTCAATAAACTGAACCGATTCATGATGTTGTCCGCCCAAAGCTACATGCAACATCATAATCGTTTGCGGAGCCACCGCCTTCACCGCCGAAGTGCCTGCGTTGATGAGTTGAGCCAATTGGTCAGTGTTTGCGAAACTACCTTCTGGCCAAACTAAGCCATGATTGATTTCATTGCCTACTTGTACCATATCAGGTAATGTCCCTTGTGACTTTAGCGCCTCCATCACTTCGTACGTGTAGTCGTACAATGATTTTTTAAGGTCTGAAAAATTCTTTCCTTCCCACGCTAAGGGCTTAAATTGTTTGCCAGGGTCAGCCCAATAATCTGAATAATGGAAATCCAACAAGACTTTCATGCCTAGCGCTTTGGCACGTTTTACCATTTCTTTGGTATGTGCCAAATCACAAAATCCTTTTGTCGGAGAATAGCCTTTTGGCTGTGCAGGATTATGGAAAATCCTCAAACGAACATAATTAAAACCATGGTCTTTCAAGATTTGGATGGCATCTTTTTCAACACCTTTATCTGAAAACTTGATATTTTTTGCTTCTAATTCTGGTAAAAAAGAAATATCTGCTCCCAGTATTTTATCGATTGGTGCTGACTTTTTGGCTTCTGACTTAAGTTGGTATGTTGGGTCGATACTTACTTGAGCTATTTTTTCAGGAGAAACGGTCAAAATATCTGTTCCACCAGAATATAAGCCTGTTGCCGATGCCTCAAACTGAATCATACTTGGATTTTCGCCCATTTGTACAATTACCTGACATTTTCCATTAAACAAATTACGTTGCCACATACTATCGGCACATTGGTCTGGTTCATGGCTACTTGGGTCTCCATTACCAACACCGATGATTTTTGCATCGCCTTTAAGTTTAAACTTAATCAAATTATCAGCGTTAGGCACTTCACGACCTTCTTTGTCTATCACTGAAATATTGATGATACTTACATCTTTTCCATCTGCAACAGCGGTAGTTTTGTACGGCGTCACTACAACTTCGTAAGGTAAACCTGTAGTCTCGACCTTTGCCGTGATTTTTCTACCTTTTTTCCAACCTATGGCTTCCAATTTTCCAGCAGTGTAATTCACAGTCCAATTCAAATGTCCATTACGTGGCATGATTTTTTTACCCAAAGATTTTTCATTCAAGAATAGCTCTACCTCATCGGCATTACTATTGACCCAAACATCGATCGGTTGTCCTTCTTTTCCTTGCCAATTCCAATGTGGCGCTATATGCAAGACATCTTTGTCGGTCCACCAACTTTGATAGTAATAATAGATATTCTTGGGAAAGCCACAAACATCCATTACCCCAAAATGCGAGCTAATATTTGGCCAACGATAAGGAGTTGGCTCCCCACGATAATCAAAACCTGTCCAGATAAAACCACCTAGCCAAAAGTCATTATTAGCTGCCAACTTCCACCATTCTTCGGCTGTACTTGCCCACCAAGGTGCTGTAATATCTTGGTCTGGCACATAACCTCTGATGGTATCTTTTTCATAAATACCTCTCGTAGTAACAGTACTGCCCATTTCTGTTCCTAAAATAGGCTGAGTTGGGTGGTCTTTATGATAGTCTTCAACAGCAAACTGACGATAGTTGAAGCCACGCACAGGTATCACTTCGTTTACGCCTGAAAAATGATTTGCCAAGTCTGCTGCATAGGTAGAAGTTCGAGTCGGGTCAAATTGTTTTTGCTTGGCTAACATAGTCAATGCAATTCTTTTCCCAAACGTATTTTTCTGAATCCATCCCTCCTCGTTGCCTATGCTCCACAAAAATACCGAAGCATGATTTCTGTCTCGCTTTATCAGTCTTTCAAACTGATTCATATATTCTGTACCACTATTCAACAATCGTTGCTCATCCAATAGTAACATTCCCAAACTATCACAGGCCTCAATCAATTCTGGAGTTGGCGCATGGTGACTCGCACGGTAGGCATTAGAACCCATATTTTTCAATAAACTGATACGGTAATATTGCAAATAATCTGGCATAGCACTACCTACTCCTGCATGATCTTGGTGATTATTAGTCCCCAAGATTTTCACATGATTTCCATTGACAAATACACCATTGGGTTTTATATCTATGGTACGAATCCCAAATCTAAATTGCTGTTGGTCAATCACTTTACCTTGCGACTTCAATTCAACTTTTACCTTGTATAAATATGGGGCTTCTAAGGACCAAAGACGAGGATTAGCGATGCTGATGGCTTGGCTTGCCATCTTCTCTTCTTGAGCCTTTAAGGTAAAAGCTTGTTCAGGAGATTTGGCAACTACTTTACCGTTTCTATCCAACAAATAACTTGTAATGGTCAGGTTGTCAGACTTATAATCTTCATTTTTAAAAGTCGTTTCTACTTTTACATTGGCTTTATTGCCTGTTATCTCAGAATAAGCAAAAATGCCATCTTCTTGAATATGAGTATTTTGATAGCGATTTAGCCATACATGGCGATAAATACCTGCACCTTCATAAAACCAGCCCTCGTATTGAGATGCGTCTACACGCACTACGACAACATTGTCTTTATGAAAATTCAAAAAATCGGTGATATCATACGAAGCTCCTAAATAACCACTCTTATTATTCCCTAGATAAAAGCCATTAATCCAAACATTGGCATCACGATAAATGCCATCAAATTGAATAGAATAGCGACTTCCCGAATCGGCAGGGGCTAAACTAAAATGTTTACGATACCAGCCGATTGATGTCTCAGGAAATTGTCCACCTACAGGTTTGAAGCCATGAGATTCAACATGAGTATCTTCGGATTTGACAAAAGGTAATGTCACAACCCAATCATGAGGCAAGTTGAGTTTTGTCCATGTAGAATCTACAAATTTTGGGTCAATCGCCGTATTGACAGCCGAGCCTGATTTGTAAAAAAGATTAGTCAAACCATAATTAAAATCCTTTTCAGGATTTGAGAAATGCCCCAAATGAAAACGCCAATCTTTATCAAAATTAGTCTTTGTTCTTGGGTTTTGGGATAACGTAGATTTCTGAATCAAAGCGACAATCGCCAAGGCAAAGGTCAGTTTGAATAGATAAGTTTTTAGTTTTTGCATAAAATAGTTTTATAAAAAATGAGAAATGCGGATGTCTAATTCATGCGCATTTTCAAATCTCCAAATTTTCAAATCTTCAAATTTGTAACCCCTTAGTCAGCAAATGAATTGAGTGCCACCGTAGGTTTTCCAGAATTATCAAAAGCCCCTAAAGTATAACCCACCCAATTATTATACGCTTGTGGTTCCCAGTACAAAACGCCCAAGCCTTTCGAACCTGAAACAGATTTCGTTTTTGTAATAATATCTTTGATAAAAGCTTGACACTCGGTAGCTTGATCCCAAGGCATACCAATTTCAACAATCATTACTTCCTTACCGTAGCGAGAAACCATATCGTTCATATTATTCAAACAGTTTTGGTTAGCCACCTGCCAAGTCGAATTGGCCCAAGTTGGATATAACGACATACCAATCACATCATACTTCGCTCCATTAGACTTTAAGCCATCAAACATCCAACGAAATAGGCTATTATCATAGCCATTCGCCAAGTGAACAATCACTTTTGCTTGTGGGAAAACTGCTTTAACAGCATCATATCCAGCATTAATCATTTGCGCAAAACCGCTCATATTCGTCGAAGCACGACCCGTTGGCCATAGCATTCCGTCGTTGGTTTCGTTGCCCACTTGCACCCATTCAGGTGTAACATTATTCTTTTTGAGTTCATTTAGCACATCTGTGGTATGATTGGCAATCGCTGTTTTTAGTCCTGCTAAATCCAAATTTGCCCATGCCGCAGGTTTTGCTTGCTTGCCAGGGTCAGCCCAGTTATCGCTATAATGAAAATCAATCATAATACGCATTCCCAAATTTTTGGCACGAATCGCCTTTGCCACCACATCGGTTTTATCATTATAGGCTGGCGATGGATTTACCCAAACTCTCAAACGAATGGTATTCATTCCCAAGGACTTCATCAAAGCCATTCCTTCCATTTGAGTACCTGAAGCGTTATAGAATTTGATTCCTTTGGCTTCCATTTCTGTAATCCAACTAATATCTGCGCCCTTGGCGAAAGTAGATGTCACTGGCGTAACAGGCGTTGGTTCGACAGGTGTTGGTGTATTATTGCTACAAGAAATGAGCAATACCGAAGCCATCAAAAAATGAAAATATCGTTTTAAGTTCATGAGAGGATATTAATTTTTAATTATGTAAAATTCAGGATAGGTAAGTATAAATGCTGAATTGTTAGTGGTGAATTGTGAATGTAATTTTAAGATTATCAGAATTTTACATCCACAACTCAGCACTTGTAATTAAAACAAAACATTGGTTAAATCAGTAGGCAGAAATCTCAATTTTATGCCTTACCAATTTTCTATTCAATCGTATAAGTATAATTCCCAGCTTTCAAATCAAGGGTAATGGTTCTTGTTCCTGTCAGGTTTGCTGGAATTTTAATGTCTGTTCCATCATACTCAAGACTTAGGTCGGCACCTGTATCGCCCAAATTGATGGTCCAACCGCTATTGGCTCTAAATTTCAAACTACCAACATTGAGTTTAGTGGTTGCTTTCCACACATTTTTGGTGGCATCAAACTGCATCGGAATATCGTTTGACCAATTTGAACCCTCGGGCGCGTCTCCAATGATAGACCATGTCGTTTTGGTGGCGCTCCATGTATTCGTGTTGGTATTTGCTTTGATTAAGAAATAACCATCTCCTGGAACAAACAAGTTTCCTCCGCTTGTATTAATCGTACCTGCTACGTCCGTACCAGTGGTTGTGCTACTCGCCCAACCGTAGGCAATACCATTCCAATCTGGTTGACTTGTTAGTTTAAATTGGCGAGTACCTCCCGAAATCCAAACGTAGCCTTCATAAATACCATTCGAATTTCTTGATGAAATTTTTGGAGCGGTCGCTGGATTCCAACCTTGATAATCGCCCGCTACCCAAAGCGACGGGTAATTGATTACGACAATATAAGGCGTAACGGAAACGGTTAATGTGTTTGAATACAAATCTGCTACCGATTCAGAAATACTCGATTTTACACGAATTTCGAGTTGTCCTACGGTACTTGGTTTTAGACCTTGTAGGATTGCCAACTGGTTAAAATCTGCCGTAGTGTATTTGAATGAAGTTGCATTTCCTAAACTAATCTCTTTAGGTGCTGCAAAGTTGGTTCCTGCTTTGGCAATTTGCAAGGTATATTTTGAGGCAGCACTAAAACCATAATCCGAACGAGCCCATGTCAAAGATACAGTACTATCATTAGCTGTATTTGCCGATAATACATAATTGGTTTGAGTTGAGGTCAATTTAGGTGCTTGTGTCTGAGCACTCATATAGGTTTTTACTTCGTCATTTTCGCAAGCCACAAGACTTTGCAAAAACAAGCCCAAAAAGAGATATTGTATGATTTTTTTCATTGAATTTCCATGTTGAAATACCGAAATTGATTTTTTGAACAGGCTATTATATTTCGGATATCGGATGTTGGATTTCGGAAGTGTAACCTACTTTTTAATATGTATCTTTTAATTCATAAAAGTATTTTCCCAAACTTCCGAAATCAATAATCCTAAATCCGCAATAGTTTAATCCTAGTATCCTTTATTCTGAACAAGATTTGGATTTGAAGAAAGGTCATTAGCAGGAATCGGGAAGATGTTGTATTTATCCTCCACCGAGCGACCGTTGACAGTACCACCCTTCCAAGCCCAGAGATATGCTCCTGTTGTAAATTTCTTAAATCGAACTAAATCGGTTCTACGTTGTGCCTCATAGTATAATTCACGACCCCTTTCGTCCAAAACAAAATCCAACGTCAACTGATTAGACACAATATTACCTGCGGTTTTTCCATTGTAGGCACGAGTACGTAATTGGTTTACCAACGACAAAGCCGTACTCAAATCGCCCCCCGTTCCACCACGTAATACAGCTTCGGCGTAAGTCAAATAGATTTCTCCCATACGGAAAAGTGGGAAATCGATATCAACAAAGTTTCCAGCTAAATCTTGATGAGGGGCTTTTGCTCCTGAACGAGTTTTATTTCTGTATTTTGAAGAAGAATAACCGTCCGTTCCTGTGTACAAATCTGTCATGTCTTTGTTTTGACCAGTCGTATAAAACTGAGCACGCACATCTGTATTGCCAGAAGGGTCAACAAATAAACTCACAAAGTTTTGCGAGTGACGCAAGCCTCCCCAGTTACCATTTGTTCCTGACAAATCTCCTGGTAAAGCCGCTTGTCCGTGGGTCAAATAGGTAGTTCCACCCCAGTTTTGGGTATTGGTACCATCGTAAGCAATCATGAAAATATTTTCCTTGGTATTCAAATGATTGTCAGCAATGGTCAATTCACGATAATTGGTATGCAAACCATAATTCGCATCTCTCAACTTATTACAATAGGTAATAGCGTCAGTGTATTTTGGCGTACCTGTGTACACTTCTGCATTAAGATACAAGCGAGAAAGTAATGCCCAAGCCGCTGATTTTTCAGCACGTGGATACTCGTTCTGTCCCGGTGCAATCAAATCATTTTCGATAGCCTTCAACTCAGATTCGATATAGTTGAATAAATCTTTACGCTGAATTTGCTTCGGAATAGTTGTCCCAATCGCATCGTTTTCTGTGGCAAAAGGCGGATTTCCATACATATCCATCAAAACCCAATATTGATAAGCTCTGATAAAACGAGCCTCAGCACGGTATTTTCTGATGTTATCGGCATCGGTTCCAGTAATACCTCTTTTACTCAAATTGGCATCGGATGACTCGCGAATAAAATCATTACAAAGCGTAATTTGAAAAAACGAGCGATAATACAAACCATTAACAATAGGGTTAATTGCCGACCAAGACATTTCTTTTAGCCCTTTAACTCCTGCATCATTTTGCCAAGTCCAAGCAGCTTCATCGGTGGTGATTTCTTGTAAGTTCCAATACAAACGCAAGAAATCGGAGTTCCCTTCATCTGCAATAATTTGAGAAGGAATATCTGGGCTACCCGTCCCACCAGTGTTACCCGTCAAAGCAAAGGCTGCATATACTTTTGCGAGACCTTGCTTGTATCCTTGAGGTGTTTTGTAAACCGTTTCAGAAGTAATATCATTCGTTGGTAGTAAATCCAAATCGCTTGTGCAGGATGTACCGATGCTTAGTAAAAAAGCGGCAAGCGTTATTTTTATATAGGAAATTTTCATGGAATTATCTTTAAAAATCAAAGTTCAAACCTAAAGAGAATGTGCGTGGACGAGGATACAAATTGCTATCGATACCCGAAGCTACTTCTGGGTCAAGTCCTGTGTATTTGGTAATCACAAATACATTTTGAACACTGGCATTGAGACGTAAATTGACATTGCTATTTTTCATAATTTTACCCAAATCATAGCTCAAATTCGCATTATCCATACGTACAAATGAGGCATTTTGGATATAATAATCGCTCAACAATTGTTGGCTATTTCCTTTGAATCCTGTTGTCAAATAGTTCGTTGAAGCATTGTACAGGACATTATTACCTAAAATTTGGTTTTGTACGCCACTTTGACTGTAGTTGTTGTTATACACATAATTACCCACCGACGAACGCATCACAACTCCCAAATTCCAACGCTTGTAATTGAGTGAGCTACTCAAGCCAAAGAATACTTTTGGTACTGAACTTTTTCCTCTATACAAATCATCTTGGTTGATTACACCATCTCCATTTTGGTCTACAAATACACCTTCCAATGGTTTTCCATTAGCATCATAAACTTGCTTGTACAAATAGAAGGTATTGCGAGAATAACCCACCGAGTTGATGAAAGCAAACTGTCCTCCAATACCGCCTGCGATTCCACCTGAAGGGAAACCAACATAGTTTTGGTCGCCTGGTACTACCGTAAGATTGGTGATTTTGTTTTCGTTGTAAGTCGCATTAAAATCTAAATTCCAAGTCAACTCTCGCTTACGAATAATTTGTGTGCTCACACTAAATTCCACCCCTCTATTTTCCATGCTTCCTACATTGGCAACGATATAAGCCGAGAAGTTAGCCCCAGCAGGTTGTGGAATATTGTTCAATAAGTCTTTGGTCTTTTTTACATAAAAATCGACGCTACCTTTTACACGTCCATCCCAAAAACCGTAATCGATAGCAAGGTTGGTCGAAGCGGTTTCTTCCCATTTACGATTTGCATAAAATCCTCCTGGTCGGTAACCTTGATAATAACTATTACCAAACTGATAAGCGGCATTTGGCGCACTTAAGGCATAATAAGAATAGTAATCATAGTTTCCGATACCATCCTGCTGACCCGTCACACCATAACTTGCACGAAGTTTTAGGGTAGATAAGGTTTCATTTTTCGCAAAAATTCCTTCTTCTTTCAAATCCCAAGCCAAGGCAATGGATGGAAAAAGACCCCAACGATTCGCTGGTGCAAATCTCGACGAACCATCACGACGAAGCGTAGCTGTCAAGAAATATCGGTTGTTAACCGAATAGTTTGCACGACCAAAAAATGAAATCAAGGTATTTTCTGGTTTGTCAAAAGGAAAAGCAGGGTCTGTATTCGGGTACTTTTCGCCACTAGCGGTGTAGCTAGCGTAATTATAATTGGTGGTTAGGTAATTATTGTAAGAATAACCCGCCATTACATCTACACGACTTTTGAGGAAGCGTAAATCTTTGACATAGTTGAGGTAAAATTCTAATAAGGTATTTTGCTTAGTTTGCTTGTAGATATTATTAGTTCCGCCTTTGCCACCTACTACATATCCAATGGCCGAACTGTCGGATACATACACGGTACCTTCGCCTTTAGACACATCATAGCCCAAGTTAAGGTTAGCTCTTAATTCAGGAAGAAAGTGGAATTTATAATCAAACTGGATATTGCCAATACTACGTTGTGGCGTACCTTCATCAAAACGTTGCTCCAACATTCCGAGAGGGTTGCGTCCTGCTAAGTTCATTAAACCTGTTGGTGAGTTACGGTCAAGCCATTCAAAATAGCCACCAAAACGTTGCGGATTTACGGTTGCATAAACGGGTTGTGTTGGGTCAAAACTTACTGCTGCACCAATCGCACCTAAATTTGCGAATCTTGATTTTTGAAGTGAGCCTTTCAAACTTAAATCTACCTTTAAATGGTTATTAAAAAAGGTAGGATTTAATGACAATGCAACAGAAGTACGTTGTAATTTATCCGTCTTCAATACCCCTGACTGTGTTTGGAATCCTAATGAAATACGATAAGGCAATTTTGCCACTTCTCCACCAATACTCAAATTATTATCAGTCATGTGGGCCGTCTGATAAATCACATCTTGCCAATTTGTATTAGCTGTACCTAATAGAGCTTTTTGTGCGGCTGTTCCTTTTTCATTAACAATCGTTCTAAACTGATCGGCACTCAAAACACTTACTTGTTTGGCAACGGTAGAAAGAGAGTTTACAGAAGAAAAATTAATGCGTAAAGCTCCGCTTTTCCCTTTTTTAGTGGTAATAATGATAACGCCATTTGAAGCACGAGTTCCATAAATGGCAGCCGCTGAAGCGTCTTTCAAAACAGTAAAAGTTTCGATGTCGTTGGGATTGATAAAACTCAATGGATTGGATGCACCCGCAATGCCTCCTTCTCCTTCTAAAGGCACACCATCAATCACAATCAATGGATTATTACTGGCACTCAACGATGATCCTCCACGAATACGAATCGTACTACCTGCACCGGGCTGTCCGCTATTAGAGATAATCGAAACGCCTGGCACTTTGCCCGAAATCAATTGCTCTGGGGTAGTAATCGCACCCGTTTGGAAATCTTTAGAGGTAATAGAGGTCACCGAGCCTGTCAAATCTTTTTTACGACTTGTCCCATAGCCCACTACAACGACCTCCTCTAAGGACGTGTTATCTGCTACCAAACTTATATTTAAGGTAGTTACGGCAGAAAACGATTTTTCAACTTTAACATAACCAACCGAACTAATTACTAATATATCTCCTATACTAGCCTTAATTTTGTATTCACCTTTGGCATCAGAGATAGTAGCAGTCTTTTTATTTTTAACTGAAATACTCACTCCGGGCAGCGCTTCGTCTGAAGCATCTGTTACACGACCTGTAATTAATTTGTCTTGCGCATAAGCAAAAATACTGCTTAGCGTACACAGTATTGTCAAGACAGAATACCATAAACTTTTTCTCATTTTTGACTTTATTTATCAATATAGTACTATAAAATATTTTCAAAGTCAAAATTATAGAGAGCTTTAGGTAATTATTTGTGCTATCGTTCCAAACTTTGATGCTATCGTTCCAAATATGCACTCTGTTAGTCATTCTAGGTAAAAATGCCTTACTTTCGAATATCTATTTTTATTCTTTGGTTCTGAAATCAATCAGTCATATATGTCAAAAAGATTCATTTTATTCATTCTTGGAAATATCCTATTATTCTGTTTGCCCAGCCAAATCACGTTTGGACAAAAATGGGATATGTCCTTCAAACATATCAATATCGAGCAAGGGCTTTCCAACAGTACCATCGAATGTATCTATCAAGACAAAAGAGGCTTCATTTGGATTGGTACAAGAGATGGTCTCAATCGTTATGACGGTAAACATATTGTGGTTTATAAAAATGAATCGAACAATCCATTTAGTTTGAGCGACAATTTTGTCACTGCTATAACGGAGGATTCTCAAGGAAATATTTGGATAGGAACGATTGATGGACTGAATCGTTTGGATGAAAAGAAAAATACTTTTGAGCGTTTTTTTTATCAAAAAGAAAACCCTAATAGTCTTGGAAACAATACGATTACCTCTCTATTAAAAGACCATAAAGGACAACTTTGGATTGGAACTCAAGGAGGTATTTTGAATCTTTGGAATAGGGAAAACTCGTTTAAAAAGTATTTCTTGAATAAATCTACACAAGGGCAAATTATGGTTACAAGTCTCTATCAAGATACTGAAAACAACTACTGGATTGGCACAGACAAAGGACTATATTTTTTTGAGCCACACAATGGACATTTTCAATATACAGAAACCATTACAGGCTCTCGCCCTACCGTAAATTGTCTTGCACAAGATGCACAAGGAAATCTGTTGATTGGAACAAATGGTCAGGGATTAATGAGTTTTAATTATCGTTTGGGGTTGAAAAAACGCTTTGTACAGCAAGATTTAAACCCGTATTCACTGGCGAATAATTTGGTAAAATCAATCTGGGTTGATCATAAAAAACAAATATGGATAGGTTGTATCAACGGGGGACTCAATCTATTCGAACCGCTTACGGGTCATTTTACAAATTATCAGCCTCGTCCCGAAAACCCCAAAAGTTTAAGTCAAAGAACCATCTCAGCTTTATTTGAAGATAACCAAGGAAATTTATGGATTGGCACCCATAGAGGAGGAATTAATTTGTATATGTCTCAAGTTCAAAAGTTTCAACTATTTCGTCAACAACCTAACGAAAATAGCTTGAGCTATAATGATGTACGCGCTTTTTGTGAAGACTCCTCTGGGGATATCTGGGTTGGGACAGACGGAGGAGGATTGAATCTTTTTCATAAAAACACTCAAACCTTTGAGCATTTCAAACATAATCCTTTTCAGGCAAATAGTATAAGTTCAAACGAAATTTTAGGTTTGACTCAAGACCATCAAAAACGTCTTTGGATTGCGACTTGGGGAGGCGGATTGAGTTTACTAGAAAATGGTTCTCGTAGTTTCAAGCGATTTTTACAGCAAGAAAATAACCCCAACTCGCTCGGCTCCAATTACGTGCAACAGGTATTCGAAGACCGTCAGCAACGTCTTTGGATTGCTACCTATTATGGCGGTTTGTATCAGTATTTACCCGATGGAAAGTTTGTAAAAATCCTTTATGGGAAAAATCGAAAATCCCAGTTATTGGGCAACAATATTATTTGTTTGAACCAAGACTTACGAGGAAGAATATGGATTGGAACAGATGATGGCGGACTCAATTGCCTTGACCCACAGACAGGCATTTTTTCGCACTATTTCCATAAAGACTCGAAAAAACCAGACATTCGAATCATTTTTGTAGACCGACAAGGGCGCATTTGGGTGGGACATCGAGGACTTTATTTATGGCATGAAAAAGAGCAACAGTTCAGGCTATTCACGACCAAAGCCCATTTGTCGGAGGATTTTATCAAAGGAATTGTTCAAGACGACGAGGATAATTTATGGATTTCTAGTTCAAATGGCATCATCAAATTGAACCCACAAAGCCTTCAAATTCAGCAATATAACTCTGCCGATGGTCTGCAAGGATTGGAATTTGAACCTAATGCGGCTCTACGTACTAAGGACGGGCAGATTTATTTTGGTGGTGTAAAAGGCTTTAATGCTTTTTATCCTCACAAAATCTCCAACAATAACTACATTCCTCCTATTTATTTGACCAGTCTACAAATTTTCAATAAGAAAGTAAGCGTTAGCAAAGATTCGCCTTTGGAAGAGGATATTAGCTATCTCAAAACGCTAGAGCTAAGTCATAAACAGAATACTTTTTCGATTGATTTCGCAGCGCTAAATTTTACAGCTTCAGAAAATAATCAGTATGCTTACAAACTAGAGGGTTGGGATAAAGATTGGATTATAGCAGGCTCCGAAAATAGAGCTTCCTATACCAATGTAAGTCCTGCGAATTATACTTTCATGGTAAAAGCCTCTAATAATGACGGTGTTTGGAATCCTGAAGTGACTATGTTAGAAGTCATTGTCCATCCTCCATTTTGGGCAACTTGGTGGTTTAGGGCTATCGCTTTTATTCTGATGCTGACGGGCATACGTACTTTTTATCAGTTTCGGAGACGTATGGCCATTCAACAATTAAAGGAACAGCAAAAAGAAGAACTTCATCAGGATCAGTTACAGTTTTTCACCAATATATCACACGAATTACGAACCCCGCTTTCTTTAATATTAGGTCCATTGGATAAGCTCAAAAAGGATTTTCCAAGTCCTTTAGCTCTTCCTTATTATGACATGATTCAGCGAAATGCCAAGCGATTATTGGCATTGACCAATGAATTAATGGATTTCCGAAAAGTAGAATCTGGCGCTTTGCAATTGCATGTTATGCAGGGGAATATCAATATTTTCCTGACGGAAATAGCGGAAGAGTTTCAAGATTTGGCAACAGAAAAAGGAATTGACTTCAGGATTCTTCCTACATCTTCTCAACAAACGCAATGGTTTGATAGACAGGTATTAGAAAAAATTGCGATAAATCTCCTTAGCAATGCCTTTAAATATACCTCCAACGGCAAAAAGATTGAAATTCAAATACTGGAAAGCTTAGATAATTTTCAACCTCAATATCAGTCTCAGTTGCGCATTACCAATGGTTTTACCAGTTCTCAAATGCTATATCTCCGTGTGGCGGATCAAGGAATTGGTATTTCTCAGGAATCCATTTCTCAGCTTTTTGAGCGATATTATCGTACCACAGAGTCACATATTGGCTCTGGCATTGGTTTGGCATTTGTCAAAAGTTTGACACAATTACACAAAGGTTCGATTTGGGTAAGTAGCGAACGTGATGCTGGTACAGAAATGTTGATTGGTATTCCTTCGGGGGAAAAAGACTATCTTGAACATGAAAAATGGCTGAGAAATAGAACTCAAATCAGACTAGAAAGTCTTTCTAATTCACTGGAAAGTCAATTTACTGAGCCTGAAATACCATCAAGTTCGTCATTACCACAAGCTTACACCTCCAAAATCTTAATCGTGGATGATAATGACGAATTGAGAACATTTTTGAAAGATGCACTACAAAACGACCATCAAATTGTAGAGGCTGAAAATGGACAAATTGGATACGAACAAGCCAAACGACACCATCCAGATGTGGTTATCAGCGATGTAATGATGCCTGTTATGAATGGGGTTGAATTTTGTAAAAAGCTCAAAACCGATCCACTTCTCAATCATATTCCATTTCTGATGCTCACTGCCAAATCTGCCTCGGATGCGCAATTAGAAGGGGTTGCTTCGGGGGCAGACTATTATTTTGCCAAGCCACTCAGTATCGATATTCTTACCCAAACGCTCAAAAATATTCTCAGTCAACGCCAGAAATTGAAAGAGAAATATGGTTTTGCGCAACTATCAGAAAAAATCCAGCAGATAGATGAAGAGAAAGATCAAGCATTTTTGAATGATTTTCTACTAATTATTCATGAAAACCTTTCTGACCCAGAAATGAATATCGAGTTGATTTGTAATAAAATCGGTATGAGTCGCACCAAACTTTACACCAAAGTAAAAGACTTGACAGGTCAGCCCATTGGTGATTTTATTAGAAGTATTCGTTTGAAAACCGCCCTTCAACTCATGACTGAGCAACAAATGCCTATTGCCGAAGTCATGTATCGTGTAGGTATTCAAACTCAATCTTATTTTACCAAAGCTTTCAAAAATGAGTTTGGTAAAACTCCCATGCAATTTTTGAAGGAGTTGAAGGGGTGAGTGGGAGGCACAAAGGAGCAAAGGCACAGAGGCACAGAGGGGTTAGGGGTGAGGGAACAGGCACAAAGTGGTTTCACTCCCTTCCCTCTTCACATCTAACCACCCTATGCCTTTGCCTCTAGACGCAAGCATTGCGTCTATACTAAAAACCTCTTCGTGCTTTAGCCATTATATGCCTAGCCACTAACCCCTCTTTGTCTGAACCCTCTCCCCTGCCCCCTAACCACTTTGTGCCTTTGTGCCTTTGCCACTAGACGCAAGCATTGCGTCTCTACTGAAAACACTTTGTGCCTTTGCTCCTCTGTGCCTCACCCCTAACCCCTCATATCAAACTATACAACCACTCAACATATCCTTCTTTCCTATTTCAAAGCAAATGCTATCTTGCCAAAATTCTCATTTTGAGTCCGTCTTTATCCTATTAATTCGTTTTTCAAAATGACTAAATCTTATTATAAAACATCTTTAACAGTATGCCATCATTCTTTAAAACACTTCTCGCATCGGCATTGGTAGTATCGAGTCTCGGTTCCATTGCCCAAACTAAATACGAGTGGAAATCGGCAAATACAGCTGGTTACAATTATAAATTTGTAACCAACGACCCGATGAAAGCACGTTTTTATCAACTTAAAAATGGTTTGACGGTCATCCTTAGTGAAAACCACAAAGAACCTCGTATCCAAGCCCTTATTCCAACACGTGCAGGCTCTAACACCGACCCCAAAGATCACACAGGTTTGGCGCACTATTTGGAACACATGCTTTTTAAAGGAACAGATAAATATGGTTCTTTAGATTGGGCAAAAGAAAAACCTTTGTTAGACAAAATCAACGACCTTTACGAACAGTATAACAAAACTACAGATGCTGCAAAACGTAAAGAAATCTACAAAGAAATCGATAAAACTTCGGGCGAAGCAGCCAAATATGCCATCGCTAACGAGTACGATAAAATGATGGCAGCCATGGGTGGACAAGGTACAAATGCCTTTACCTCTTATGAACAAACGGTTTATACTGAGGATATTCCGACAAATGCTATCGACCGTTTCTTAGCGCTACAAGCGGAACGTTTTAGAAATCCTGTATTACGTATTTTCCATACTGAACTAGAGGCAGTTTATGAAGAAAAAAACCGTAGCTTGGACAATGACCCTTGGAAAGTAGAAGAGACGAAATATGCGGCGCTTTTCCCTACGCATAACTACGGTCAGCAAACAACTATTGGTACGATTGAGCACTTGAAAAATCCGTCTTTGATTGAAATCAAAAACTACTTCAACAAGTACTATGTTCCAAACAACATGGCCATTATCATGGTGGGTGATTTTAATTCAGATGAGTTGATTAAGAAAATTGATAAGGCTTTTGCTTACATGCAAACCAAACCTGTTCAAGAATATAAGCCTGCACCAGAATTACCATTGACAGCACCAATCATTAAAGAAGTATTTGGTCCAACTCCTGACAATATCACTATTGCATGGAGATGGCCAGGCGCTGTTAGTCCAAAAGAGCATATCATCGGTACTATCGTTGACGAATTGATGTCTAACTCAAAAGCTGGTTTGATTGATATTAACCTTTCAAAAGCACAAAAAGTATTGCGTGCAAGTTCAAGTCCAGACTGGAATAAGGACTATTCTGTATGGACATTGAGTGGAACGCCAAAGAACGGACAGACTCTAGAAGAAGTACGTGATTTGTTGTTAGGTCAATTGGATTTATTGAAAAAAGGTCAATTCGATGAGTCAATTATCAAAGCTATTGCAGCCAATTATAAATTGAATGCTATCCAGAGTTTGGAAAAAAATGATGCTCGTGCCTACAAACTTTTGAATGATTTTGTGGTATCAAAAGGTATCGATTGGAATGAAACTTCTGCTATGACTGATGCATTGAGCAAGGTTACTAAGCAACAAGTCATTGATTTTGCGAACAAATACTGCGGAAATGGCTATGTAATCGTGTACAAACGTAAGGGCGAAGACAAAAATATCACTAAAGTTGACAAACCAGAAATCACACAAGTTGAAACAAACCGTGAGAAACAATCTGACTTTTTGAAAGCTGTAAACGCGATGCCAATGAAGGATATTCAACCAAAATGGTTGGATTACAATAAAGATCTTCAAAAAGGTAAAGTAGGTCCTGCTGAGGTTTTATATGTAAAAAATGCTGACAACGATTTATTCCGTTTGACATACCGTTTTGACATGGGTAGCTGGAATAGCAAAGTATTGCCGATTGCGTTGCAATACTTGAATTTCTTAGGCACACCAACGATGTCAGCTGAAGAAATCAGTAAAGAGTATTACAAATTGGCGAGCAATTTTACAGCAAACTTTACCGATCACCATATCAATTTGACAGTATCGGGTTTGAATGAAAATTTTGACCGCACTGTATCTTTATTCGAGCAACTGGTTACCTCTGCGAAGGCTGACCCAGCTACTTTCGAATTATTGAAAGGACGTTTATTAAAACAACGTAATGATGCCAAAGCCAACAAAGGTGCAATCTTACAAGGTTTGGCTCAATACGCACAGTTTGGCGCTAAAAACCCTCGCACAGCACTCAATTTCACTAACGAAGAGTTGAAGGCATTGACGGCAGACGAAGTAGTGAATTTCTTGAAAGATTTGTTCAACTTTAAGCATACTGTTGTTTATTATGGTCCAAAATCGTTGGAACAATTGAGCGCTGACCTTTCAAAAGTTCATAAATTCCCAACACAGTTTAAGGCTGATTTACCATTGGTTGCTAATTTTGATCGTATTACACCTTCAAAAACACAAGTTTTGTTTACAAACTTCGACATGGTTCAAGCCGAAATCGACTGGATTCGCCCAACGGTTAAGTTTGACCCAGCTCAAACTCCAGTAGTGGAATTGTTCAATAATTATTTTGGTGGTGGTATGTCATCTATCGTTTTCCAAACAATTCGTGAATCAAAGGCTTTGGCTTATTCAACGTATGCGTACTATTTTACGCCAAATACTAAAGATGAGAAATACTTTTTAGTTGGATACGTAGGTACACAAGCAGATAAGTTGAACGAAGCTATCCCAAGCATGAACGAGTTGTTCAATGTATTTCCAGCCTCTGAGAAGAACTTGGAAACGGCAAAAGAAAGTATGTTGAAAAATTATCAAACAGAGCGTATTACACAAGATGCCATTGCATTCAACTACTTAGCAGCACAAGAAAAAGGCTTAAATTATGACGAGAGATCTAAAATCTTTGAAGCATTAGGCAAGTTAGGATTGGAAGATTTGAAAAAATTCCAAGAAGCAAACATCGCTAATAAGCCTGTTACATACTGTATTGTAGGTTCAGAAAACAAAATCAAAGTAGATGAATTAAGCAAATATGGTGAAGTGAAAAGATTAACACTTGAAGATGTATTTGGTTATTAAAATAATATGCTATTTCATCAAACACAAGTCATCCCAAATTGAGTGATTTAGTGGTTGAGTGAATGAGTGATTCTTTTGAAAAACTAGAAATATAGTATCAAAAAGGCGGTCGAAATTAATTTTTTGATCGCCTTTTTGAGTAAATAAAAATATCTTCTTTCCAAATTAAAGTACGGTACTAAGTTCAATAGTCCAAATTTAGAATCCCGAAAATGGAAAAAGAGTACCTTTCTTAAATATACCAAAATTTGAAATAAGGTATCTTTACAATAATCACTCATTCACTCAACCACTAAATCACTCAATTAGAGATGCGTCCTAAACTTTCACCATCTTCCAGAAGTTAATCATAAAATACTATCTCAAATATCAGATGGAAACAGACAACACTATGGTATATCCTATCGCAATTGTTGGTGGAGGTTTGGCAGGTTTATGTGCAGCAATACATCTTCAAAAGGCAGGAAAACAAGTAATTTTATTCGAAAAAAAGCATTATCCTTTTCATCGCGTTTGCGGTGAATATATTTCTAATGAGACCAAAAATTACTTAACAAAAATTGGACTTAACCTAGAAAATTTAGATATACAGAAAATTAGCAAGTTTCAATTTACAGCGCCATCAGGTAAAAGTCTTGACTATCCTCTCGACCTTGGTGGCTTTGGATTGAGTCGATATACTTTGGATAATGAACTCTACAAAATAGCGCTAAACTGCGGTGTTCATTGCAAAACTAGCACAGAAGTAGAAGACATCGTTTATGAAGAAAACCAATTTAAAATTCGACTAAGCCATTCTAATCAAATCATTTATGCGAAATATGTACTAGGTGCTTATGGTAAGCGTGCTAAACTGGATCAGTATTTACAACGCCCTTTTCTTCAAGCTCGAAGCCCCTATGTTGGAGTTAAATATCATATACGATACCAGTATCCAAAAGACCTAATCAGTTTGCACAATTTTGAGAATGGATACTGCGGAATCTCCGCAATTGAAGACGAAAAATTTTGTCTATGTTATTTGACAAGTAGAGAAAATTTAAGAAAATATAAGAATGTATCTGAGATGGAAAGGAATATTCTCTGGAAAAACCCTCATCTCAAGAAAATATTTTTGGAGGCTGAATTCCTTTATGACAAACCAGAAGTAATTAATGAAATTTCATTTTCTCCCAAAAAACAAATCGAAAATCATATCATCATGATTGGAGATACAGCGGGATTAATTACACCACTTTGCGGAAACGGCATGGCAATGGCTATCCATAGCGCCAAATTAATTTCAGAAATTATACTAGAAAATTTTGATAATCGTGAAGTTGTTGAAGCCCAATATCAAAAAGCGTGGAAAAAATATTTTGGGTTTCGATTATGGACAGGTAGACAAATCCAATCATTATTTGGTCATCCCATTCTAACAGAATTTGTTCGCTATTTTTTTAAAATATGCCGTCCAGCACTAGGTATATTCATACAATCTACGCACGGAAACGAATTTTAATGAAAAAAATTTTATTTGGCAATAAAGACTTTATGCAAAATCAAATTTGTATTTTTTCAATATTACAAAACTTAATTAAGTCATAGAGACTTTCTTCAAATATTTTAATATTAAGCAAAAATACTCATATTTGTTTATATAAAATATCGGTGTTATGTTTGCATACCAAATTACACTTCAACGATAGACCTGTAAGCGTTTTCGAACTACTTACGGGTCATTTTTTTTTATAGCTATTCTCCTCCTTATTATCTAGCATAAAGCTTTTCAATAACGATTACCATCCTCAAATAAACGATATTCTATTAACGAATAACTCCACTTATAAGGGAATAACAGTAGTTGTTTTTACCTCTGACATCACAAAAGAACTACTGATATGGGCCACACTCGCTAGAGCAGAAAGTTTTCTTTGGTAAAAATCATTGTAGGCTTCCATATCTTTGGCAATCACTTTTATCAGATAGTCATAATTACCCGACACAATACAACATTCTATTACTTCAGGATACTGACGAATAGCCTCCTCAAATTCTACAAATTGATTTTTCTGTTGTTTATCTAAAGTAATACTACAATATACCATCAACGGATTCCCTAACTTCTTTCGATTCAGAATGGTTACGTACTTTTCGATGATTTCTTCCTGCTCCAATCGTTTGATTCGATCGTGGGTAGGTGTCATCGACAGATTGATTTGTCGTGCAATTTCCTTGATAGTCAATTGCGCATTTTCCTGAATTAATTGTAATATTTTTACATCTATAGCGTCTAATTGCATGGTGAAAAAGAAATTTTTATTGGTTAAGATTAGAAAAAAGATTCAAAAACAGGATTTTTTCCTCTATAAAGACAAAAATATTTTAACTATTTCTTATTTTTCTAATAACAGTAAAATATTTTTCTGTTATTACTAATTTTGTCTCACACTTCATCAACACAGATAACAAATACCTAGGAAGTCGGTTGCAAAAATTGTGATTTTATGTGTGGCGAATTGGACTAACGAGATTGAATACAAGGGATAGATAGAAAAAATTTCGAATGAGGGATGACCAGTATTGACTGGTACATAACACAATCAGCAACCGACTAACTTAGGCTTAAACCCCAACCAAAACTTATGATCATCGGCGTACCTAAAGAAATCAAAAACAACGAAAACCGTGTAGCACTTACACCTGCTGGTGTTGCTGAATTTAAGAAAAACGGTCACACAGTTTATATCCAAGCAAGCGCTGGTGTAGGAAGTGGATTCACTGATGAAGCTTACGAAAAAGCTGGTGCTACGATTCTTCCAACGATCGAGGCAGTGTATGAAATTGCTGAGATGATTGTGAAAGTAAAAGAACCAATCGCTTCTGAATACAAATTAATCAAAGAAAACCAATTGTTGTTTACGTATTTCCACTTTGCTTCGTCTGAAGAATTGACACATGCAATGCTTGAGCGTAAAGCAATTTGTTTAGCTTACGAAACCGTAGAGAAAGCAGATAGAAGTTTACCATTATTGGTTCCTATGTCTGAAGTTGCTGGTCGTATGGCGATTCAAGAAGGAGCAAAATACTTAGAGAAACCAATGGGTGGACGTGGTATTTTGTTGGGTGGTGTAGCTGGTGTAAAACCTGCCAACGTATTGGTATTAGGCGGTGGTATTGTGGGTACACAGGCAGCTAAAATGGCGGCAGGCTTAGGCGCAAACGTAACCATTATGGATATTAGTTTGCCAAGATTACGTTATTTGGAAGACGTAATGCCAGCCAACGTTGACACAGTAATGTCAAATGAATATAATGTTCGCGAAGCAATTAAATTGGCTGATTTAATTATTGGTGCGGTTTTAATCCCAGGTGCGAAAGCTCCACATTTGATTACTCGTGACATGTTGAAAGATATGAAACCAGGGACAGTACTAGTTGATGTAGCTGTAGACCAAGGTGGTTGTATCGAAACTTGTACACCAACAACACACGAAAATCCAACGTTTGTCATTGATGAAATCGTACACTACTGCGTAGCTAATATGCCAGGTGCTGTACCATATACATCAACGTTGGCACTTACAAATGCAACTTTACCTTATGCAATTCAGTTGGCAAACAAAGGTTGGGAAAAAGCATGTAAAGAAAACGAAGAATTGAAAAAAGGCTTGAATGTAGTAAATGGCAAGATCGTTTATAAAGGTGTTTCTGAAGCTTGGAAATTGCCTTATTGCCATATTTCAGAAGTTTTGGCTTAATTGATTATATATTAGGTGATTTTTAAAAGGCTATCCGATTGGATAGCCTTTTCTATTAAAATATGACTTACAAAACCTCTACCTTATTCTTCAATCCACTAATCCATATAAAATCAAATTCCTCCGACGATTCGGGTTTGATAGTCTTTCCATTTAGTTTCCAAGTAGTAAATTTTCCTTTGGGATATTGGACTTTTATTCTCCAAGATGATTTCGTTTGATTAAAATCAACCTTCAATACAGAGGATACTTTTTGATAGCTCATACTCAAGCTATTATCTCCTATCTGTACATTTTCAATTTTGGCATTGTTCCAAGTACTTGGCATTTGGGGCTGAATAACGATTAATTTTGAACCTGCTTGAGGTTGAACTCCAAAAAACTGCTTGATAATCGGGGTAGCATAGCTATACAAATTCCAAGCTTGACACATCATTCCATAATCAGGAGAAACTTCATAAATCGCTCCTGGCAACACATAGCTAAAGGTTTTAGTCATTTTATTCAAATACCACAAAGCCCCATCAGGATTACCATAATTATTCTCTCCAATAGCTGTTACTCCCGTTGGCAAAGTCATCACTGCACCCGTGTAAGTAAAAGATTTACGTACAAAAGTTGCTGGTGCCTCCTCCGAATTAGAGCTTTCATCTCGGTCAATACCTGTCACAAAAGCACCAAATGGATTGGTGTATTTACGTGCATTTACAAGTGCCAGTTTGGCTTTTTCAGGATCCGCTATACCCATTTCCATAGGCGTATTTACTACCCAATTATGGTGTAACGCAAAGCCTTTTTTTATACCTACAGGCAAAACCTCTACGTTAGACTTTAATTGTTTTAATTCTGCCACTGCCCAGGGTTTTTGTAGGGTATCAGCTCTTACTATTGCATCGTCTATCAAGTGTAAGGTCTGTTCTCTAGTGCCTATAAAGTCAGCAAAAGATTGACTTTCTGGCACCCAAAAATCAGTATTAATTTGGTGTTTGATTTGACTAGCATTACGCTCATATTGTAAAGCCTGTTCGCTATCTCCTACGAGTTTTGCTATTTGAGCGGCGTCAGCAAAGGCTTTTTGGGTATAAACAGCAACGTCAATCATCTCGCTATTGAGTCCATGGATTTCCATCATACCAAAGCCATCAGGAAGCAAGTTTCTATCTTTATCATTTTCCTTTAAAAGCCAATCTAACCCTTTTTTAATGGTCGGATAATACTTTTGCAAAAATGATTTATCGCCTGTCCATTGATAAATCTCCCAAATCATACTGGCAAATTGTGGTGTTTCATTGACATTGCCAGGATTGAAAACAACACCATTTGAAGACACCTCGTGAACAATACGCCCATTACCATTTTCTTTTTCTGAAAGTTTATTCAAAACTTCGACTGCATCATATACTAAATCCTTTTTCCCTGTTGCCACTAAGCCTTTCAGGGTATATTCGGCGTCTGTTCCAAACCACCAAGGATAATCAGGCATCCCTGCCGACATACCACGCCCAACCGCTGGAACGTCACGTACCAACCAATCCGTATTATATTTCACCCAACGAAATGCCTGTTCCAATTTTTTATCTGGAACCGTTAGCGCTGATTGCTTGGCAATTGACTCATAGCGTTTGATTTTTTGTTGGAGTAAAACAGAAGCATTTTTTTGAATATTTCCAAACGTCTTAGTCACAGCTTCTTCTGATTGGTATGAACCAGCAATCACAATTGGCAAAATAAATTTTGATTTAGGAGCAATTACAATATTGTATATCAAACTAGCTTTTGTTCCTAAACCTTGAGATTTAAACTGACAATCTGATGTATTTTGATGATATGATTTGGCAGAAATATTCGCACCGAACTGTACATACCAAGGGTTTTTCTGGTCTTTTATGACCCAAGATTGACTTGTGTTTTGCCAAGTAGCTTTGTCCTCCGCATCAATCATATTATTTCGCTCACCTAGCCAAACTGGTCGTAAATCGCTATGTCCTGTAAATTCAAACTCTAATGTTTGAGGACTTGTCCCATGATTCTCAAAAGTGTATTCCACTACAACTGCTTCTGTTTTATCTGGAACAAACTGAAATCTTTGAATAGAAAGGTTTGGCAATATGTCCTGATAAATATGTTTATTGCCATAAGGAAAATTCACAAAAGAGGTAGCTTGGTCTAGACAACGAGCCGTACCATTGGCTTGTATTTTGGCAGAAAAACCATCCATCAATTTAATAGGATGATCCCAAATCCCTCCCATTTCGCCAGTGACGTGCCAGCCTAAATCGGGAAATTGCCCATTTTGATGCCCTACCATATAAAGACGGTCGCCTGCAGTTACATAAGGTGTATTCAGATACGATTTTTTCCCAGTAATGCTTTCACTATTTTTGGTCAAATCAAGTAAAGAGGCTTTTTGAGCCTTTGCTTGTATAGAAGCTACAACAAGGCTTCCAAGCATAAGGGTTTTGAGGATTGATTTCATATTTGTTTATAAAAATGGATTTATTCTACATCAAATTTAATGATTTCTGGAGATTTTGTTATCGGGGTTTATTTTTTACAAAAAATCCGTAGTACTCAATGAGTACTACGGATGCAGAATTACGCGGTTTAATAAAATTTTTGAAGAGTTCGGTTTGAAAAACTCGGATTGAAAAACTCAGTTGGTTAATTCAAGTTTTTTTAGTCCATTTTTCACTTCAGGACAAGACATAAACAAATTCCATAACAGTCCAGAACGATGGTTTTCTATCATGACAATAATTGGTCCTTGGTCGATTGCCAAAAAGCTGTCTGCATACCAGAATTTATTGAGATTGAAAGCATCTACAAAGCCATATTCTTTCCAGATTTTATCACCTAATTTGTAATAGAAAAACTGTAGAGCTTGCATCGATTCTGTAGGCGTATAAGGAAAAGAAGCTAGTGCTGCCGTTGGAGAAATCACGCCCAAATCATTGTCAGGTGCGTGAGCGGAATACCCATTTTCGTTGTCGCTGGCAGTAAGCCCCCAACAATTTTCGCCATAGAATGCATATTGTTTAGGATTTGCTTTGCAATAGAGATAATTGATTTGAGCATGTGCTTTATTTTGGTCAAAATAATTAGTGTATTGGTCGGTCATTAATTTAGGATTGAGTCCTAAAAATGAATAGTGGGTAAAAAACAAAGGTCCTCCCATATTTCCGCCCAAGGGAAGTTTCACACCAAAGTAGCTATTGCCATTTTTGAAAGCACCATTACGAGTCCAGCCATTTTGATAAACGTCTTTGGAAATCGCATACTTTTCAGATGATGCCCCTAATACATAAGTAATCAAAGCCTCATTCCAACCTGAGATTTTCATATTCATTGTCCAAGCGTCAGTAGGTGACCAATGCCAATACAAACCATTAGAAGTATTTTGGGTAAACCAACTCCATTCGACTCCATTCCAAAGGGTATTAATTTTTTGACGAAGTGTAATTTCTGCTTGAGTATTTCCATCAAAATATTGTCTTGCTGTGAGCAGGCCTTGCATCAAGAACGAGGTTTCGACTAAATCAGCGCCATTGTCTTTCGCACTAAAAGGAACGGTTTTACCCGTAGCGCCATTGAGCCAGTGCGGAAATGCACCATGAAACTTTTCAGCCTGATTCGTCAAAAAATCGACTATTGTGGTGAGTCGTTGAAGCCCTTGTTCACGTGTAATAAACTTACGCTCGATACCAACCACCATGGCCATAATGCCAAAGCCCGAACCACCAGAGGTGACTATATCTCCAGAGGTATTTCGTTCACGAGCCAGCCCCGAAACAGGATGTCCAAAATCCCAGAAATAGCGGAAGGTTTGTTGCTGAACCTTAGTCAGCAATTCATCATTGCTAATTCTTGGAAATTTGTCTCTGGCATCAATTTGCGTCGTCAGATTGACGCCAAATTCTGTTCTGAGGGAACCTCCTGCTTTTGACTTTAGGTTGTTGTTTACTGATAAAGTGTATTTGTTAAGATAATCCAAATCAAGTGCGGGTTTGATTACAATTGCACTGTCATTTTGAGTTAAAAAAGTTTGTACAGCAAAGGAATTGCCAGCAGTATTTTTTAACAAAATCGCTGATGCTAGCGAACTAGCATCTAGCGCTGTATTGAAAGTAAGGATTATTTCAGGTTTTGTCGTAACATCTTTATAATCAAAGCCATTGTAGTCACCATTTACTCTTAAAGTATTGAGACTAAACGAGCTTGGCGTGGGCGTTGGCTTTACGTCCTCTGTTGCTTTTTTGGAACAAGCACAAAGAAGAATCAGCAACACACAAACAATTTGATAAGGTAAGACTTTCATAAATTTTGGATGTTATGAAAGGGTGAATAAATTCACCCTCTAAATGGAATCTTGGGTCAAAACTATTCATATTGTAAAACTTCAACCCGAGCATCATTTTTCCTAAAAATAAAATCAACGACCCACCCGAAGATAGGTCGTTTGACACAAAAGGCTTTAGGCAATAAGCTTTATGCCATAGGCAAAAGTCTAAATGAGTTTCTTATGAAAAAAAATGAAAACATTTTGCCTAATACCTATGGCTTACAGCTTAAACAATCTTATTCTGTAAAATAACTAAATCAATTCGGGATAGATAGATGTAAGTGATAAGCTGAGAATGAAGATTTATAATTAAAAAACTCAGCACTCCAAACTCCCAACTCAGCACTTAAAAGATTATTTTCCTCTACCTTCAAGCTTCACCAAGGCATTTACCTCATTTTCGGCAAGGGCTTTGTTGTAGATGCGTACTTCGTCGAGTTGACCATTCAAGAAACTAGCCCATGATTGTTTGTCACCACCATTTAGACTAGGACTTGTTTGGAATTGAACCGTACCAAATACCATCTTAGAAGCATTCTGGAATTTAATTCCTCCGTAACCTGCTACCACTTGAGTCGCAATTTTATTACCGTTATAATACACCTTAAAAGTCGATGAGGTAGCATCATAAGTAACGGCAATATTTGCCCAAGTATTCCAAAGGTTGTTCAAATCATAGTTACCTAACCACGCATCTTTTCCTGCATTGTTCACGTGTACTTTTAACAAACCTTTCGCATCTGTAGCGCCGTTTTCTAAGAAAATCGTAAGATTTCCCCAGAATGATCCAGAATTGGCAATATCCACCAAACCAACAATTCCTGCATCATTTTTCTTCATGTTAACCCACGTAGTTACCGTGAAGCTAGAGAGATTTTGGATGGCAGAAGGCACATTGCTTACCACATATTTGTCGATACCACCGACCATTGCTTGTCCCTTCACTCCGCCTGCAAAGCTGGTACCTGTAGCCTCGCCTGCAGTTTTGGATACAGCATCAATATAGCTATTGTCGAACGACCAATAACCGACCAAGTTGCTTGGGGCAATTTCAGAAGTACTTGTATATCCTCCGATAGACACCGCTGGAGCATAAGTAGAAGCATCAAACTTCTCGTAGCAAGAACTCAACAGCATAGATGAGCCAAGCAAACCAGCTAATAATGATTTATTTTTGAAAATATTCATAGTTACGAACTCAAATTAAATGTTAGACATTGGCAACAATTAGTATCCAGGGTTTTGCTTAAGTACGCCAGCGCTTAAGTCAATTTCGTTTTGAGGAATTGGGAAAACCTCATGAACACCTGTTTTGAAGCCTTTTTTACCCAAAACTTCAGCACCTCTACCTTGACGAACCACATCGAAGAAACGGTCAAATTCCATTGCCATTTCTACACGTCTTTCATGATAAATTGCTTTACGTAATTGAGCTTGGTCGGTGGTAGTTACTTTTGGTAAAATTGCAGCATTACCTTGGCGAGCACGTGCACGAACCATTTCTAACGAGGCTAAAGCATCAGCAGTATTGCCTAATTCCATATTTGCCTCGGCATTCATCAACAAAACTTCTGCATAACGCATCACTCTAACATTCTGCTCTGCACCTTCGTTGTAACCAGATACAAACAACGAGAATGGCACATAAGACTTCTGGTTGTACATTGGGTTATCGCCAGTAGCTGGAATTGCATCACCTTGAGGGGTAGTTTCGCCACGGAAAATAATCGTTGCATCCAAACGAGGGTCGCCAGCTTCAAATTCATTCACCAAATCTTGTGTTGGAACATTAAAGCCCCATCCGCCACCTTGCGCACCACGAACCCCTTGTACTTGTGAGTATTGTGAGCTAGATGCAGATGCATTTCCTAAGATTAGTTTACATTGAATCTCAAAAATCGACTCTTTAGAGTTTTCATTCGGAATACGGAATACTGAATCGTAATTTGGAAGTAAGCCATATCCCATACCCATCACTTGTTTGGTAAGACTAACTACATCACTCCATTTTTTCTGATACAAAGCTACTTTCGCATTCAATCCCAAAGCTGCTCCTTTTGTAGCACGACCAATATCAGCAGCACCGTAAGTTTGTGGTAATACAGTAGCAGCATCTTGCAAATCTTTTTCGATAGCTGCCCAAACTTGTGCTTTAGGTGTACGAGCCAAATTATATTGAGAAGCATCAGTTGCCAATGACAAACGCAAAGGCACGTCACCAAAAGCACGCACTAATCTAAAGTAGCAATAAGCACGGACAAATTTTGCTTCAGCGATATAACGAGCCTTTAAGCCTTCGTCCATGCTGATAGCAGGGATATTCGTAATTACTTGATTGGCATAGTTAATAGATTGATATTGACCTGTCCAAAAATCAGCAATTTGCCCTTCTGTAGATGTATGCGTAAACGTATCAAACTTGTTGAAGAAAGTTGCATCGCTTGGGCTACTTCCTTTTTCAGCATCATCTGAAGGTACACTTTCGACAGCGATTGGAGCAAAAGCTGTATTGTTCCATGAACGAAGGTTGGCATACATGGCATTTACGGCCTTGGTAGCGTCTGCTTCATTTTTCCAGAATTGTTCAGATGGTTGTTGTCCTTGTGGCGGAACTTCCAAAAAGCTATCACTACAGCTAGATAGAGTCAACACTAAGGCAACTGGTAAATATTTCCCTACTTTAAGGGCTGTTGAAATAATGCTATATTTTTTCATAATTCTTTCTCTTTTCAGTTTCTAAAAATTCTATTATAAGTTGGAATGATTAGAAAGTAACATTTAAACCAAAGTTGTAGGTCGCATACATCGGATACACGTTGTTATCAATACCTGCATTGATTGTTGCGCTTGTACCACTTGTAGCTGCACCACTGCTGTTGTAAGCACCTGTAACTTCAGGCGTAAAACCTCTATATTTAAAGAAGTTCAAAGCATTCTGTGCATTGGCAAATACACGCAATTTTTTGATGTGCAATTTGTCTGTAATAGTGCTTGGCAAAGAGTAGCCCAACTGAATATTACGAACACGGAAGTAAGCACCACTTTCCACAAAGAAAGAGTTTGGACGATAGTTATCACCACCACCGATATTTACTGAAGGATAGGTATTAGAAGTACCTTCACCATGCCAACGGTTGTTGTAGAAATCTTTGGTAAAGTTTTCGTTACCGTAACGCAAGCCAAGGTTGGCATTGTAAATATCTACTCCTGCAACACCTTGGAAATCTAACATCAAGTCAAATTGTTTGTAGTTCCAGTTGGTGTTAATACCATAACTAAATTTAGGGTTTGGATTACCTAGTGGAGCACGGTCTAAGTCTGAAATAACACCATCAGGCTTTCCATCTGGACCGCTAATATCACGATATTTGAAATCGCCTGGTTTAGCATTTTTCTGAGCAGAAGCAGCTACTTCAGCCGTATTTTGGAAAATACCATCTACGATATAACCAAAGAATTGACCAATAGGCTGTCCTTCGATTGTACGTGTTGCCAAAGCACCACCTGTTGACGCTGCACCACCTGAGTAGATAGGGTTAGCACCTGTTACTACACGCAAAACTTTGTTATCGTTGATACCAATGTTACCACCAATTGAGAAAGAAAGGTCTTTTGAAATCGTATTTCTGTAGTTCAACACAAACTCATATCCTCTGTTTTGAATATCAGCTTGGTTACCTGTAATTGTGCTAGAGCCAGTACCAATAGAAGAAGGAATTGGAATATCAAAAATCGCCATTTCTGTTTTTCTATTGTAATAATCAGCCTCAAAAGTCAATTTGTTTTTCAAGAAAGCCATTTCTACACCAATATCAGTACCCACGCTTCTCTCCCAATATGTTGTTGGAGGCACTACTGAGTTAATGCTTGCACCTGTGTAGATTTGGTCACCAAAGATCGCTGTTAAGTTTGCCGCCTGATTTACACGCAATACTGATACGTTGGCAGGAACAGAAGCGTTTCCTACTTTACCCCAGCTTGCTCTGAATTTCAAATTATCAAAGATTTTTTGGTCTTTCATGAAATCTTCTTCAGAAACTACCCAACCTAAACCTACTGAAGGGAAATATCCCCAACGGTTATTACCAGCAAATTTCGAAGAACCATCGGCACGCAAGGAAGCATTCACCATATAACGGTTTTTGAAAGCATAGTTCACACGACCAAAATAGGAAGCAATCGTACTCAAATCACCATAATCACTAATCTGACGACCGTCAACATTTCCTAGCGTTAAATACATGTCACCTTCAGAAGTATTAGGAACATTTTGCGCAGAAGCATTGATACCATAAGAACGGTAGCTTTGTGCCGACTGACCTACCAAAACTCTAACATTATGGTCTTTGTTGAAGGTATTATCATAACTCAAAGTATTTTCCAAAATCCAGTTACGGTTTTCAGCTCTACCTAAGTTCAAGGTACTTACTGTTGTACGTTGTCTCAAAGTTGCTACAAATACTGGTGTGTAGTTACGTACTTCTGTTTGTCTAAATTCACCCCCAATACTTGTATGGAAAGTAAAGTGCTTAGCAAAATTCAAATCGGCAAACACGTTACCTGTCAAGCGATAGTTAGTCGTTTTTTGGTTATAATAATTCAACGTCGCTTGTGGGTTGTAGTTTGCACCATCACCTAAGTTATAATCACTTGGATCGCCATAAGTACCGTCAGCATAATAAACTGGTACTACTGGAGCTGCTGAGTATAATTGTCTGAAGATTGCTGGAGGAGCATCTTTTGAAGTACTTGCTGCACCTGTTACCGAGTAACCAACTTTCAAGTGTTTGAACAATTGATAATCGTTCTGTAAGCGAGCAGTGTAACGGTCAAAGTTATTGCCTTCCACCAAACCTGCTTGATTCAAATAACCCAATGAGAAATTATAAGTTGACTTCTCCGAACCACCAGCTAATGAAATTTGGTGATTAGTTACAGGAGCGCTTCTTAAACCAACACGATACCAGTCTGTACCTTTGCTAAATTTAGAAGGATCAAGCACTTGGCTACCACCATTGATAATCGACAATTCGTTTACCATGGTTGCAAACTCATTGGCATTCGCCATTTCTAATTGGTTGCTCACACGTTGAACACCATAGGAAGCATTATAAGTAATAGTTGTTTGTTCAGCTTTTCCTTTTTTAGTGGTAATCAAAATCACACCATTCGCCGCACGAATACCGTAGATAGATTGCGCAGAGGCATCTTTCAACACGTTCATCGACTCAATATCTGCTGGGTTTAAGAAAGAAATATCATCAAACCAAACACCATCCACAACATACAAAGGGTTAGGGTTACCATAAACCGTACCCAAACCACGAATACGAATTTGTGGAGAAGCACCAGGAGCCCCAGAGTTACTGATTTGTACACCAGCCACTTTACCTTGTAAAGAACTCACTGCATTTACTGAAGCTTGTTTTGAAATTTCTTCACCTTTTACCGAAACTACAGCGCCAGTCACATCCATTTTGCGCTGAGTACCATAACCTACAAATACTACCTCGTCCAACTCTTTTGAAGAATTTTGAAGTGTAATATTGATACTACTTCTGCCGTTTACCGGCACTTCCTGAGTTTCGTATCCAACAGATGAAATCACTAAAACTGCATTATCAGCTGTAGATAGGGAGAAATTACCATTTACGTCGGTATTTGCTCCTTTGTTGGTTCCTTTTACGCGAACCGCCACTCCAGGAATTGGCTCGCCTTTGGCATCGGTTACTTTACCAGTCACTTTGGTATCTGCCACTGACTGCACATATCTTGGCAACACTTTCGCTTCCGAAAATATTGGCCCTGCGACCATCGTCGCCAAGCAAGCATATCTAAAAATTTGGGTAATTGGTTGTACATACCCCTTTTTAGATAAAAAAGTAAATGGTTTTTGTTTCATACGTTTTGCTAATTAGAAATGTAAGCACTAAGCATTGAGGTAAGGCAACAGGTGATTTAATAATGGTTCTTGATTTTACCCAAACTTACCCTACGCTCGGTTTTATAAATTGCATAGAGGGTCAGAAATGTGTGTCTTTCCCTCCATACGGGAATTAAGTATTAATGCTGAATTGTGAGTGACGAATTGTGAATGCAAATTTTTAAATACCTATATTTTGCATCCACAACTGATTACAGATAACTTTTACACAATTACTTATTTCAAATGGATTTGCACTGAAACTTCTTTCTGCCCTTGCAAAATACTTGCTTTGTAAGAGCCATATTTTGCTTTGAAATGTACTTGTTGCATACCTTTCAGCGCCGTTGTAGATGCGACCAAAACTTGTTTATTGCCATTTTTGTCAGTAATAAACACTTCAAAAGGTTCTGAACCTTTCACCGCAAAATCCAAAACAAAGTCATCAGAATCTGGATGTTTGGTCAGGTTAACATCTTTGGTTTCAGGATCTGGTTGATACATGTAGAAACCAGTCGGGTATTCAGGTTTATTAATGCCCATTTTCTTCAAACCTGTTTGGAGTTCTTTGATATTCTCTCCAAGCTTCCAAAGCAGACCCGAACGATAGTTTTCAATCATCACCACCATTGGTCCTTGATCAATCGCCAAATACTGGTTAGAATACCAGTTTTTGGTGGCATTGAAGGCATCATAAAACCCATATTTTCCAAAAAGAGTTGCCCCTTTTTTCAAGTACATGTAACGCATAGCTTGATATGACTCGAACGGAGTATATGGAAAAGATGAAATCGCTGCCGTTGGACTTATGGTTCCATTGTCGTTGGTTGGCGAGTGAGCATCATAAAAATTATAATCATCACTTGCTGTCAAACCCCAGTTGTCTGTCGAATAACCAAACTCTTTGGGTGCTTCTTTCACACAATGCTTATAATTGATGAGTGTTTGAGCTTGATTATGTTGCCAGTAGTTTGTTTTCTCATCTTGCATCAAACGTGGGTCAAGACTTAGGTATGAATAATGGGCAAAAAATAATGAGCCTCCGTACGGAAAACCAACAGTTAGTTTATATCCTAAATAGTCTTTACCATTTTCATAAAAATCACTTTTCTTCCAAGTGTTTTGATATACCTCTGGTTTGATACCATGTGTTGGAGAACCCAATGCCAACACGTAAGTAATCAAACACTCATTGTATCCTCTGATCGGCATATTCATGTCCCAGTTATATTGTGGTGACCAGTGCCAATACAAATGCCCATCGCCTCTTGAAGCATACCAATCCCATTCTACACTTTCCCATAATTTGGTAATGGTATCTCTTAAGTTTTTCTCAGCTGGTGTTCCTGCGTCAAAGTACTCTCTAGCTACCAAAAGTCCATTGACCAAATAGGCAGTCTCTACCAAATCGCCACCATTATCTTTTTCGCCAAAGGGTACCATTTTGCCTGTACGACCATCTAACCAGTGCGACCAAGCACCATGAAATCTATCCGTTTTACCTAAGAAATTCGTCATCTTCTGAAGATGCTTTACGGCGTCCTCTCTCGAAATCCAACCTCTATGAACAGCGGCCACAATGCTCATAATACCAAAGCCTGTACCACCTGAAGTAACAATATTGGGAGTTGCTGTACGCTCGGGCGCCATACCAGAAATAGGATGTGCAAAATCCCAGAAATATTGAAATGTAGCTTTTTGAACCGTTTCTATATACTCATATTTCTCATTGAGCTTTACCAGTTTAGCAGGTGTTTCAATCTTTTGTTGTGCCCACCCAGACTGCATCATTCCCAGTGCAAGTCCCAAAGCCATAGTCGCTTTTTTCATTTTAATCAGTCGATTTGGGATAGTTTTTTCTAGTAGTTTTATCGTTACTCAAAATCTTTTATGATAATACTATTAGAAAGAATTGTTATTTTTTTTATAAAAACTTTAAATTTGACATGGCAAATGTAGATTTAAAAACAACCTCATTCCTAATTTTGGGGTACATCATTACTACATCAAAACCCTTTTTTTTCACTGTTTAGGCATATTTTAACTACGTCATACACAATTTTAGGATGATTGGAGCGACTTTGGAATTGACAAACTTGTTTTGTAGAAAAACTCTTCTTGCTTTTTTTACTTTTCTTCTGACTGGTAGCACACTTATCCGGAGTCAGACTTTTGTAGGCAATAGTATCAGTAATATTGGTACACCAGAAATTATCAATTTCAATAAACAACAATATGGTGCCCACTACCAAAACTGGGATGCCACCCAAGACCCACTTACGGGCTTTATGTATTTTGCCAATTCTAAAGGTATGTTGGAATATGATGGTAGTAACTGGAAAACATTTGAGCTTCCCCGAAAACAAATTGTAAGGTCTGTTGCTGCGGATGGCTCAGGTAAAATATATACAGGAGGTATGGCAAGTTTTGGTTATTGGGAAGCCAACGAGCATGGCGTTTTAGCCTATCATTCTCTAACACACTTGATACATGACAAGGAATTTTCTCGCGAAGAAATCTGGCACATCATTCCTTATCAAGAAGGGGTATTGTTTCAATCGTTTGCCTTTTTATATTTCTACAAAAATGGAAAAGTAACAAAGCTTAAAAACCCCGGAACCATCTTATTTGTGCATGAGGTACATCATCGATTATTTGTAGATGTGATCAATAAAGGTTTGTTCGAAATCGTAAATAATCAATTTAAGTTATTACCTGATGGAGAAAAATTAAGTCATGAAGCCATCGATGTGATTTTACCTTTTGAAGGAAATTCCTTATTGGTCTGTACCAATAATGGTTTGTTTGTACACAATGGCACATCTGTTAAGCCTCTGAATACTCAAACCAATGAGTTTTTTCAACTCTATCGCCTAAACCGTGCTATCAAACTCCATAATGGTCAATACTTATTTGGTACACTTTTGAATGGCATCGTTTTGACTGATGCTAATGGTAAAATTCTCCGCCATATCAACCAACGACAAGGCTTGCAAAATAACACAGTGCTTTCGCTGTATGAAGACAAAGTTCACAATGTCTGGGTTGGACTCGATAAAGGTATCGATTTGCTGATGCTAAGCTCACCCTTGAGCTATTTTAGAGATTTGGATGGGTATTTGGGAACCGTTTATGACATTGAATCATTAAATGGTTGGCTTTATGTAGGCACCAACCAAGGGGTATATTGTAAACCTATTAATTCCAGTACTCCTTTTAAACTAGTGCCTAAAACTCAAGGACAAGTATGGGATTTGGCGGTGATAGACCAACAGCTTTTTTGTGGGCATAATAATGGAACATTGCTAATTGAAAAAAATCAAGCACGACTCATTTCGGATATTACAGGAGGATGGACCATCAAAAAACTTAAAAGTAACCCCAATTGGTTGGTTCAAGGAACTTATACGAGACTATGCTTTTACAAAAAACAAGCAAATGGCTCATGGATATTTGACCACACACTCGAAAATCTTGGAGGCTCGTTTACGCAGGTAGAAGAAGATAATAATGGCTATTTGTGGGTGTATCGTCCATCAACAGGCATCAATCGAATTAAATTGGATCCAAGCTTCAAGAAAATTATGTCCAATCAATCTTTCGAAGGAGAAGAGTTTAGAAACAGTACTATTAATCTTCGTTCTTTCCAAAATAAGATACTCATCACTAGCCCCAAAGGAATCAAGTCATATCAGAACGATACCAGACAATTTCAGTTAGATGAGGACTTACAAAAGTGGCTTTTTGGAGAAGTTATCCATAAGATTTTTCCCATTTCAGCAAATGAATTATACGTACTTCGTAAAGATGGCTCGTTGAGCTATGCCAAAGTAGGGCAAAAACCCATCGATGTTCCCATCCCTAATAACCGTTGGGTGGATATATACGAGAATGTAGTAAAAATCAATTCTGGTGAAGTATTAGTCTGTACTGAAGATGGGTTTGTGATATTGCCCCCGTCTCAAATTCTAGATAAACAGACTTCTGCCAACATCAAACCTTTTATTAGAAGTGTATCGGTTGTAGACGATAGCACGGCGTATTTATATAGATTTCCTCCTCAAAATCAAGAAATTACGCTCGATTATAATGAAAACAGTTTAAGTATTATTTTTAGTACAACGAGTATTAGTCCGAAAACAAAATATAGTTATTGGTTGGAAAATGGTATGAAATCATGGTCGCCTTACCAACTAATATCCATGAAAGAGTTTAGTAATCTCCAACCTGGCTCCTACATATTTCACCTAAAATCGAATCAGAATGCTGAGGAAAACACTATTAGTATTACGATTTTGCCCCCATGGTATTGGAACGCTTGGAGTAAAGGCTTGTACACCGCCATTTTTATAGGCATAAATCTTTTATTCTATCGTTATCAGGACCGAAAATTTCGCTTAAAACAACTGAAAGAGCGCCGTAAATTAGAGCGTCGCCTTCGCAGACAAGCAGAATTAAGCGAGCAGGAAATCATTCGTTTGCGAAACGAGCAATTGGAACAAGATGTAATTAGAAAATCAGAAGAACTCGCCAACTCGACGATGACTTTGATTAAGAAAAATGAATTGCTGTTGGAGATAAAACAAGAGGTCGACAATCTCAAAAAAGAATCGGGGCGCAATGTTGGCAATCAAGCATATAGACAAATTATGAATTTGATTGACAGTAATATTTCGTCAGAACAAGATTGGCAAGTATTTGAGTCAAATTTTAATAAAGTCCATGAAGAGTTTTTGAAAAAACTGATTGAGCTTTATCCAAATCTCACGCCAAGTGATTTGAAATTGGCGGCCTATCTACGCATGAATCTTTCGAGTAAAGAAATTGCTCAATTGTTTAATATCACCAACCGAAGCGTGGAGCTAAAACGCTATCGTTTGCGTAAAAAAATGGAACTCGACACCGAGATCAATCTTGGTGAATTTATGATGAAAATCTAATAGTAAATGCCCAAAAACACATAGCGCCGTTGCATGCAACGGCTCCGAACAAAATTCTATAAAATCAACTCATTTCGATAGCAAACATTTAGCCATTCGCACTTCAAAGGATTTATTCCAATGTATATGGTAAAAATTCATCCACATTGGTTCCATAACGATGTAAATCTCGAATAATGGTCGAACTGATGGGTGCCAGATGTGGAGACGTTATCAAGAATACCGTTTCAAGCCCTTTTACCAGATATCTATTCACCTGCGAAATAGAGTTTTCATATTCAAAATCTGTCGTATTTCTTAATCCTCTCAGCAGAAAATTAGCATTCATTTCTTGAGCAACTGTAGCCGTCAGGTTATTATAAGCTACAACCTTTACAGGCTTTCCTACGAAAGTTTGCTCAATCCAAACAGTCATTTTTTCGATAGAGAAATAGCGATTTTTATTTGTATTGTGTCCAATACCGATAATTACCTCATCAAAAATCTCCAAAGCTCGTAGCACAATATCTTCATGCCCTTTGGTGAATGGATCAAATGACCCTGGGAAGAACGCAATTTTTTTATTCACTTTTTCTCAAGTTTTATTCACAGTTAAATGACTTAATTATACCTGCAATAAGCGGTCTCATTTCGTAAGCTAAAATTGCTTTTTATAAAAGGATAGATTTTCTCACCTAATTCCTACCATAGCCATAGCTTCCTAGTTCAAAAGTAAGTCTCGAACTAGGCCGTAAAACAATCTTTCATTCCAATATAATTTTTGGGAATCTGACCTTCCTCCCATACTCTTACGGTTTGATAACCCCCTAGTTCAACATTGGTAACATATTCAGAAAGAATCGCTAGCAATTGACCATCAGCGCCTAATTCTCCGAATAATTTTACGTAGGCTTTTTCGGGACTCATAGAAAGCTCACTTAGCGTAGCCAAAATATAAAAGAGTACGTCATTGGTCGACCTTGTCGGAAATCTATTACACAACTGCAATTTTCCATTATTGGTCACCACCACATTTATTGCGTCTTCTTTGATATAGACATACATCGCAGGTTGGAGACGAGACTCGGCTTTGGCAACTTCTAATAATATCTGACAAACAGGGATGTATTGAATCTCGACAAGCGGATACGTTTGTGAAAACCAATTTAATAACTCTGTTTCAACACTAAAAACATGCACTAATCCATAGGCTTCATCCATTTGAGAAAGAATCTGCTCTGAATTACTAATCAACTGACCTTTAGCCAATTGAAGATATTTTTGCAAAAATTCTTTTCTAAAATACGGCAAAGGCACTTGCACAAACGACTGAGAATCGCACTGAATATGAATTGAATGCCATTTGATAGACTTCAAAAATTCATGCGAAGAATAAATAAAACTAATATTGTCCACCACACTCGAATCGGCATCCAACCACGAAAGAGAATATTCTTCGACCCAAATAATTTGCGTTGTCACTGAATCCTTTACCCAAAAACAGAAACTCTTCGAAGAAATTTCGAAGAATAGCTGATAGGTTGGAATTTTCTCAACATCAAAATTTGGGAGAAAAAATTTTCCTTTAGGTTGAATATTTGAAATAATCGCCTCCAATTGTCGTATGGGGTTGAAGAGGGTAAAATCCATCATAAAGTACTAAATTGTATTTTCACTTCCAGAACCACTATCATTATTTCCTGTTATGACAAAATTAAATTTACATTAACAGGGATGCAAAAATACAATTCTGCTTCAAAATATGTGAAGAATTCTATGAATTGCAAACGATTATTCGTAATTTTTACTGACAATCAAGCGATTAGAATTCTGGTCAGTTGTAAAAAGATGTTTTGGCTAAATCAAAGCTGTGTTTATGGCTTTTTAGCACAAAATCCTTTGATAGAAAACAATTCATCCAAAGAGTTACAAAGAGAAAAAACTCTATGTGCTTGTGCAGTTGGCAATTGTTTGATTTCGTCAAAACTCATCCATTTAATTTCTTGAATTATTTGGTCTTTCATCTCTGGGTCAAAGCCCTTTTTGGCTTTTCCTTCTGTTATTTCGACCTTGAAAAATAATTCAATGGCATGAAGAGGAGGCTCTAGGAATTCATTTACAAAAAGCATCTCTCCTATCGATATTTCGGTTTGAGTTTCCTCTAAAAATTCTCTTTTCAGAGCTTCATTCACTGATTCGCCGTATTGAAGCCCCCCACCTGGCGGACACCAAAAGTCTGCTCCTTGCACTACACCAGCGTGATTAATCATTAATATTTTTTGGTCTTGGACACAAATTCCACATACTCTCAATCGTAGTTTTTGAGCATATAAATTCAAGACTTGTTCGTGTGCCACATCCGTAATGGTACTCATTATATTAGTTTGTTAATCAAGTGATTAAGTAAATTATTTATATATTGCTATATATCCATTTTAAAAGGCTTTGTTTCTATCAGTAATAATCAAATAGAGGCACATTTGCATCAGATACACCAAATTAATTAGGTAAAAATACAGCAAAAATTACTAGGATTTCACAAAATATCAGAATCATATTTCCGAATTGACAAATTTCTAAATCGTCATGTGTGATACATTCGTAGTGCCTCCCAAGTCAAGTAAAGATCATTGTTGGATTTTTGGAAAAAATTCCGACCGAGAACCCAATGAGGCTCAGTCGGTTGTCGATATACCTGCGCAAGAACATGCTATTGGGAGTATCTTGAATTGTACCTATCGAAGTGTCCCTCAAGCACGATTTACCAATCGAGTAATTCTCTCAAAACCCTTCTGGATGTGGGGTGCCGAAATGGGCGTCAACGAACAAGGTGTTGCAATTGGCAATGAAGCAGTTTTTACCAAGATTCCACTCAACAAAGAAAATACAGGACTAACAGGCATGGATATGCTCCGAATTGCCTTGGAGAGGAGTAATTCGGCTGAAAACGCCTTGGATTGTATCTTGGAACATCTCCACAATTTTGGACAAGATGCTTGTGGAGGGTATCAAAATCGGAATTTTTTCTATCATAATTCCTTCTTAATCGCCGATGCAGAAAAAGCTTTTGTTCTAGAAACAGCAGGTAAATTATGGGCTATTGAGTATGTAAAGGGTGCTCGTAGTATTTCTAATGGGCTTTCCATCGGAAACAATTATAATGAATTGGCACCTGATGCGATAGATTTTGCCAAAAAGAAAAAGTGGATAAAACCACATGAAGAGTTTAATTGGTCAAAAGCCTTTTCGTCGTCTTTTATGAGCTGGGCTAGCAGTTGTAAAGTACGACAAATACAAAGTACTTCTCAGGCACAGCAAGCTCATTTTGATTTACATCATGGTATCGACCTCTTGAGTTCTCACCATGATGATGAAGATTTTCGGGCGCACAAAGCCACCACCAAAGATATTTGTATGCACGCTACTGGTGTGCTTTGCCCAAACCAAACTGTTGGCTCAATGTTAGCATTTCTAAAACCACGCACCAATAGTTCGGTTTGGGTTACTAATACCTCTAATCCATGTTTGTCAGTTTTTAAGCCTTTATATTTTTACGATAAATCAGAACTACCGCTTCAACCAACGCAATCGGCTGATAATTCGATTTGGTGGCAAGCCGAAAAACTACATAGATTGCTCCTGTCGGGGAAAATTGAAGAACCTCATTTTCAACACATTATTCAAGATATTGCTAAAACGAGAGACACTATCCATCATCAAGCTATTGGGCACGATGTATTGGTAAAACAGGGATTAATGTCGCCCGTTTCAGCCACCCGATTTGCCTTTCAATCATATCAAAACCATTTGAAAGACTGGTTACAATGGGCAAATCAGTCTCCACAAAAGCGTTTGGTATATCCTCCTCTTTATAGTTTTTTCTGGAAAAAACAGGGTAAAAGTGTAGGGTTGTAAATAATTGCAGGGTTTTGGAAAACGAGTCATCTCCAATTTAGCGAATTGAGATTGAGTGATTATTCTTTAAATCTACGTTTCATCAGTAGAGACGCAATGCTTTGCGTCTAAATATGTCATTTTGGAATATAGTATCAAACATGAGTCATCCCTAATTTTAAGATTGGGATTATCCTCCAAGTTTTCATCAAAAAAGCGGTCGGAAAATATTTTCCGACCGCTTTTTGCTAGATATGACTTGGCTTAAGACGCAATCATTGCGTCTCTACTGCTAGAAGACAACATTTAACATAATCACTCATTCGTTCAATCACTCAATCTCTAAATTCAGGATGATTCAACTCACTATGTGCCTTTGTGCCTATTCCCTTATTTACTCCACTCCATGATATAGGTATATGGCGCCATACGTCCAATTAGGTCCTTCAAGATTTGGATAATTATATCTATCCATCATCAAAGCAACATACTTAAAAGGGTATCCATCTGGTAATTGTACAACGTTTGGCCAAACTCTTGTGCCAGCCTTCTCATCCCAAGGTGGCAAATCCATTTTCAACGTTCCTACACTTTGTAAATCTGGATAAGAATAAATAAAGATTTCTCTTTCTTGACTTCCTGAAAAGCAATAGCGCTGGTCACCTATTTTTTGAATAGATGTCCCAGTAGAATTATGACTAACTGGTCCTGCAATTTTCTGATAGTTTTTATTCCAGTCCTTTGACTCAAGCATTACAGCTTTATATCCACCTTGATTTTCACAGGTCAAAATCCTCCATTTCTTAGCTTTTGAATCATACAAGATATGTGGGTCCTCAATATCACCAACAATCCCAAAAGGCGTTGCCTTCATGATTGAAAAACCAAATCGAGGGTCTTTGGTACTTTCGATTGCGAGCAGTTGTTTCTTTTCTTGAGGATTGGCATACGCACTAAACCCAGTTGTCAAGCCACGCCATAATTTTTCTTTTCTATCATAAAAAATATGTGAAGCAATTTCATTGCGGAGTAAACCGTCATTTCTATCAAAGAGTACGATTCCTTCGAACTTTAGGTCAAACAAACTTGGATTCATACTGAATACGCCTTGAATATGATGAGGCAATGCCCTACCACGTATCGACATTGTATACCACAGACGTCCTTGGTCGAGCATAGGCTCTCCGTCTTCGTAGGTGATGGCTCGAATATCGGCAAGTCCCATACCCGCACCCAATACCGAACTTACTTTATTGACCTCTACCCTACCCGATTGCAAAGAGACAAACAAATGACTTTGATAGGTATGAAGACATTCTTTTTTTCGTAAATCCAAATACTGACTAAAATCGGATTGTCCAATCGGCATAATTTGTCCCTCCGACTGTGCAAATAAGGTCAGTCCGCTTCCTAGCATTTGGAGGATAATTTTTTGTGGTATCCCTCCTTTCTTAAAACCTTTATTGGTAATAGCCTCCTCTGACAACGTTTTGCCTTGGCTAATAATTTTTTGCTGAACTCCTGCTATTTGGTTATTTAAGAATTGAATTTTTATCAAAAATTGCGACGTTCTTTCTTGATTAGTAAACTCAAATCCAACGTCGCCATTGCCCTCCAAATGCCCTAACTCAATGCTGTAGGTAGCAAAAGGATTAAAACCTCCAAACCAAATAGAAGTTTGACTTTCGAGAGTTGATTGCAAAATTAACTGTTTATTTTTGAGCAAAATCTCTGCCTGAGTAGACAAATGGTGCTTCACAGGGTACATCGAAGGCATCCCGATTATTTCCTCAGGAATCAATGAGGCTAAGGGGAGCGCCAATTTTTCATCAAAAATAAATCTACGAACACCTTGTCGGACAAATTTGATTTTTTCTGGTGAAGGCGCATTTTGTGCTTGAAGATTTACAATAGAAAGCCAGAACAGCATCCAGATGGGTAATAATTTCGAAATTTTCATAGAATTGGGATAGTCGCAGAAAGGCCGTTAACCTTTCTGCGATTTGACATTTGTACTATACTACCGAAGTTATGGAAGACAAATGAGGTTTGGTAACCTTGTTTACACTGTTCCAATTCAAATGATTTTCTTAGAAAAGAGGTTTATTTTTCAAGAATCAACAACTCTGTGGTATCCTTTTTTATGCCACTGGCTGTTGTAATCTGAAACTGATATTGCAGTCCATTTTTGGTTAAGGAAAGTTTGCCTTCTCCCGTAGCTAACCTGCCATAGTCTCTTACTCTACCATGTACTTTCTCAAAAATCAAATATTTTTTTTCAGCTACTTCATATAGAAAGCGGTGTTTGACAATACCTTTTTTCCGATGATACAAATTCAAATTGCCATACTGTGAGGTAAGAGAATCTTGAAAAAAAGGAAAAAGAAATACCGTTGCCAGCAAATACACATACGCGCTTTTCAGGGTATTCAGCAATATAAAAATCAATCCTCCCACAAGGTAAAACATGTAATAAAAAGTAATCGCTCTGAGGGGTTTAACATGCAAGACAAATAATATAATTCCTGAACTGTAAAGCCCTAAATTGAGGATATAACTCAAGCTCGCATTCAATCTGTAGGTGCTAAAGTGTAACAGAAAGTTACACACAAATACTAGCAATAATCCTAGATGTAAAGTAGATAGTTTATTTAGGTGTTTCATAATATGTATATTTTAGTGTAAACAAATACTTTTTAAATTGATTTTAGTATCAAAACTGCCGCTTTGTCCTTCCACGGTGATTGATATGATTTGAACATCTGATAATCCGTTGCTTTTTCTTCCAAAGTCTCCCCTGTGAAGATATTAAACCATTTCGCTTCAAATTTGCCCTGAGATTGTTTGGGGACAACCACGTTGATTTGATAATTTTCGGCAGGAACAAAATACAAGTATAGACCTTTTCCATCGGTCAAAGGATACCCACTTGTCGAAAAATTATCATTTCCTATACGACTATTAATGGTTAATTTGGGTTTATAAGGTAACAAAGTATTGTAATCATACTTTGTAAACAGACTTTGGAGATGTTTGTAATAGTCAAATCTTGGGGTAGGAAATGGCTGTTTTCCGTTTAAAGCATCATGAATAACAATATCCCAAGAAGTGTTTTGCCAATAATAACTCGAATACACTCCTGCAAAAACACATTGATAGTTTCTGGTCAAACACACTTCTGGATTTACATAATTGCCTACAAATGACGGATAAGGTGCTTCTTCATAACCTCCATGCTCGATATTCATAACAGGTTTAGATGGATGTTTTTGGTAAGCTTCCAAACTAAGCGAATAGAGATCTGAACGCCAATTTTGTATTGAAATAATATCAACTTTATCAGGTTCGCGGGCACAATATTCGTAATCATGCACTGTCAGAAGATGTTTGTAAGCATCATTTCGGCGAATCCGCTCTATGCGCTCATTGATATAGGGTATATCGCAGCGTCCATAATCTAAAGCTTCTTTGGACACATCCCAAAGTACATTTGGATAGGCTTGATAACGCTTAATGACGTAATCAAAATACCGATTATCTTCGGCAGAATACATGGTTGGCCAATTAACTTTTTTATTCCAAACATAAATCATTAAATGTGCCACAATACCATTTTCATGCAAGTGCTGAATCACTCGGTCAAGATGTTGAAAAAAATCTGTATTAAGCTGACTAAAATCTGGATTTTCGTTGGTGCCTTTAAAAACGGTGTAAGGGGGCTTTTTGTAGCTATACTGTGAGGGTACATTATCAGGAACTTTCCAACCAACATCGTATGCATACACATTCATTACCACTTGATTAAAGCCATTTTCTTTGACAGAATGGATGATTTCTGTGGTTTTTGGTAACTCGTTTGTATTGTTTTTGTCGAGCGCAAAAAGCCAATCTAGTTCAAACGCTAAAGCAAAATAAGGCTTCCCGTCTTGATAAATCATTTTTTGTGGATTTTCGGGCGAAATAGCTATTGAACTGTGAATATTTTCGTTTGTGTTTTTCTCCGCCTTTATTGTACCTCTCAAGCCTGCAAGCGAATTTACCGTTGAAAAAGTTTGATATTGAAAAACGCCTATTTTTTCAGGAGTAAAGCGTAAAACATACTCTCCATTTCCATGATAAAATCCTTGAATCGTTAATTTTTTATTCGTCTCATCAGTAAATTCAGCGCCAAACGTAATATCGAAAGGATTTTCGGTAGGTAGTTTAGTGACCTTGAAAACAATATCCACAGGCTGATATTGGCTAGCAGTAAGCTTGGTATTTTTTGAATCGAATGCTACTTTTTTTTGACCAAAAATTGCTGATGGTAAGAAAAGTAAAATGGTTAATACAACCTTTATTAATTTCATAGCTGGTTATAAATTAGATACTAAAAATACAAACATAAGAGTTTGTCCATATTTCCCAATACAATTGAATCATTCAATAGAGAGGAAATTCACTACAAGTTTATCTCGTTTTCATATTTGAAGATATACATTTTGTCAAAAGCTGGGATAAGCGCTTTCTCGTCCATAAATTTCTTTTAATTTTGGCCTGACAACAATCCCTCCTCATGAACGCAGTTATCGACCATTTTCAAAAATATATTCTTTTAAATGACGAAGAAAGGAATCTTATTCTTCCCAAAGTTTCTCACAAAAAAGTAAAAAGGCGCCATACCATTCTTCAAGAAGGAATGGTGTGTAAGCATTATTCTTTTGTAGTAGGAGGCTGTTTTCGGATGTATGGTATCGACGATAAGGGCTACGAACATAATATTCAGTTTGCAGCCGAAGGAGATTGGATTTCGGATATAGGGAGTTTTCATTCGGGCAAAACGAGCCAGTTATATATCGAGGCAATAGAGCCTTCCGAGGTGATTCAGATAGAACAGCAAGATTTGTATTTTCTGTATAATCATATTCCCAAGCTAAATCGAATTTTCAAGGTTATCATGGAAAATAAATTCGTTGAGCTTCAAAATAGGGTGCTTCAAACATTTAGTTCTACGGCAGAACAACGCTATCTAAGTTTTTTGGAACAATATCCCAATTTATCAAGTAGGTTACCAAATACCCAAATTGCCTCGTATTTGGGTATAACACCAGAGTTTTTGAGTAAAATTCGGAAAGATATTACCAAAAAATAACAGAAATATATGAGTGCTGAATGATGAGTTGTGAATTTTGAATGTACTTTTAATTATCAATACTTTACATTCACAAAAAAAGCTAGTTCGAGATTACGTCTCGGACTAGCCAATATGTTTTGCCTACTGCCTAAAGCTTACTAATACAATCTTATTTTGCATCGTATTTCGTTACTTTCAAATCTTTGAAATATCCTTCTGTCCAGTTTCCTACCCAAAGTCCAATGCTGCCAGCGTTATTTTCCCCATGTTTTAAATCATTGACAATCAAAGATGGTTGTTTGTTATTATTCAAAAATAATTTTGCTTTTACCCCTTCAACTTCTATTCTCATCGTAATCCATTCGTTGAGTCCCATGTCAGCATAAGATTCGTATTTTTCTGGAGCTTCCTTTCTGAAGCGATCAAAGTCGTAATCTGGAAATGAGAAATACTGTATGCTATGATTTCGGCGAACTTGGTCGTCTGCTCTCCCATTCGTAGGACGAATATATATACTTTCGAATTTGCTATGATTTTCATTAATTCTAAAAGCCAAACCGATAAAACCTCTCGAAGTAGATGGAGCGTTTTTCATCAATCGACTCAAAACTTTTACCTCGATACTTCCATTTTTGAGCATCAAACCCTTCAATTTAACAAATGTTGGTTGGTCAGCTCCTTGGGTTGTAGTGTCATATTCTACTTTCACAACATCTTTACCTTGCATTTTCACCAAAGACAAATACACCTGACTAGGTTCGAGATTTTCCTTACTTAATTTTATATTCTGAGCTAAAACACTCATACTGAACAAGCTAATAATGAGGAGCAAAACACTTTCTTTCATAGTCGTTATCAACGTTTAGTTTTTCAAAAAAGGGACAATACTTGCCCAAGTTGCAGGAAAGTTTTCCGAAAAACAAACGTGACCCGTGTTAGGAATAATACTCAACTGAGCATTGGGAATCATATTATAGGCATTAATAACCGTAGGTAAAGGGGCATTTCTATCCAATTCGCCTGCCATTAACAACACAGGGCACTTAATAGAGGCAAACAATTCTTTACTGGCGGTCATTGTATTATAAAAAGTCTCCATACCAGCCCAGAACTCTTCTAATCGCTGAGGTTGTGGCATTAAGGCTTTTTGTTGGGTCCAATATGGCGGGTCTAAAGCAAGTAATTCTTTAGGATTGAAAACTACTTTGCGAAGCCCAGGAATTTGTTCGCCTGCTCCTATAGCAATCATTTTTTTGATACGCTCTGGATACATACTAGCCACTTTATAGGCCGTATATGCCCCATCACTAAAGCCCAAAATAATGGCTTTGTCGGGAGTTACGGCATTGATAACGGCCATAACATCATTGGCTTTTTTCTCATAAGTAATAGGTAACGAGCCAATTTCTGACTTTCCATGCCCACGAGTCGAAATTGCAATTACTTGAAAGTTCTGTTTCAAACTGTCAATAAAATTAGCCATTTCGATGGTTGAACCTAAAATCCCTCCATGTAGAATAACAATGGGTTGCTTTTTTCCGTGAGTAGCACCGCCATAAACTTCGTAATAGATTTTGGCATCGTTTGCTTGGACATAATGACCCGCAGAAGGATTATTGCCGTAAGGAGTTTTATGAATAGTATTGGGAGCTTGCATCGCACCTCTAAAAGGAGCTTGCGCTAAACTACTAAATCCACTCAATATGAAGAGTATTAGGATTGTTAATTTGTGCATATTCATGGCTTTTCAATAAATCTATTTAAATATCATTTACCTTTTCGCTCGTCTTCTTTAGCTTCAATGCTCTTTTCGTTACTTTCAAATCTTTAAAATAGCCTATTGTTGCAATATCAACAAATAATCCGATGCTTCCCTTTTTTGATTTGCCTAACATTTTATCTACAATAAATGAAGAGTATTTAAGATTGTTGATAAACATTTCAGCAGACTCACCATTCACTTCGATTCGCATTGTAATCCATTCATTCAAGGCCACTGGAGCAGAACCTTCATATTTGAAAGGAGCCATTTTTCGCAGCGTATCAAACTTGAAATTTGGATAAGCAAAATACTGAACTGTATGGCTCCTATACAATTGATTATCTGACCTTCCTACTTTTGGACGAAGATAAATAGACTCAAACGCCGAGTTGTTATCTTGGATTCTATAATAAAGCCCAATAAAACCTGCTGCTCCAGCAAATGGCGACGGATTTTGAATTTGACTATACATTTTTACTTCAATCGTGCCGTTTTCGAAATCATCCAAACCTTCAAGACGAGCATAATGAATATCGTCCACAGTAGCTTCCAATCGGTTTATATCAAATGGAAATGCTTTTAAATCTCTTTCGATTTTTAAAACATCTTTACCTTGAAATTTGACTACTTCTCCAGTTACATTAAAGAGCTTAAAGGTTTGCTTGCCAAATTGGAGGCTTTGTCCAAAACTATTAAGAGTAAGAAAATAAAATAAGCTATACAAAACATATTTTTTCATTGTCTGATTTATTTAAAATACCACGAATAACCTTTTGAAGATATTCGTGGCAATATAGTGATTGAGTTAAAACAACTTCTCCTGTGGAGGTTTCACACCAGCCAAACGAAGATAAACGGTAGATTGTCCTCTTTGGTGCGTTTGATGTTCAAAGCTTTTTTGTAAAACCATTTCTTTGGTCAAATCAAATCTACCAAAGAGCTTAATGTGTTCATTTAGTTGAGCTGGTGTCATGGTTTTGATGGCGGCAATTACATAATCATAGCCTTCCAAAACCAATTTGCTTACGTTAGCTTTTGATTTATCTGCTGATTTTTCTAACCCTGCAACTCCTTCTGGACTTTTTACCCCAGTCGCTGCCGATACAAAAGCATAATCTGTATCGGTCAAGTGCAACATTTGTTCAGCAAATGAACGCATTTCAGGTGTAGGTTTGAAAGCATATCCTGACTCAGGCATAGCATCCAAATATTCTTTGGTATATGCTTTGGCTCTTTCCCATTCCTTTACTATATCGTTGGTTGTTGTTTGCGCTTGCGAAAAAATTGTGCTTCCCAAAAGAAGGCAAATGGTGATGATAGATTTCATATTTGTTCGTAAAAAAGTTTGTTATGTTTCGTTCTAAGACAGCCTAATGATTATATCTTACTTTTTGCTTCTGCTATTGTAACGGTTTTTCCCAATGCACCAAACTCATGCAAATCGCCAAAAACCTCAATACGAATCGATTGGTCTAAACCTCCTACCCTTACAGGAGCAAAGCCATTGTCAAGAATAAGTTGTTCGACTGAGAAGTTAATATTGGTATCGTCGGTAGCATAAAACAGTACCGCTGCATCAGGCTGTTGGTTAGCAGAGTTTGCCAACGAAGCTGCCCCTAAAGTTCCCAAAGCTTTGGCAAGTTTGGAGCCATTAGGTAAAATAGAAGCATTGATAAGACCTGCAGACTCATTTTCTCCAATGATTTTATCAAAACCTCCTTTTTCATTTGGAGCAATAGGATTGGAAGGATCAATCACAATTTTACCTTGAAATAGAGATTCATATTGTTGAAAAAGCTCTTTAATGGCACTAAACCAAACCGCCAAAACAATTATATCTGCTTCTTTGATTGCCTCCTCAATACTCGAAGGCTTAGCCAGCGTACCTAACTCTGTCGCCAATTGTTGTGATTTTTCAAAAGTTCTATCTGCAACAATGATAGCGCGATGATGGTTAACAAGATTTTTTGCCACCACTTGACCAATATTGCCAAGCCCAATAATGGCTACTTTTGAAGGATTAGAATTTTCCATTGTCGTATATGTTTTGATTGATTGACAATGCAAAATTAGGGAGAAGGAGCAGCAGCCACCCTTAACCTATCTTAGGAAATAGGCTTAAACTAGATTAAGGGTAAATTTTAGTGCTGAATTGTGAGTGGTGAGCTGAAGTTAATAAAATTCTCTGTCGTGCCTAGGGAGCATCCATAAAGGAAAATAACATTTAAAATAATTTCAACTATTTGATAACCAAAACATTAAATATAAAATTACAAATCTCATCACTTCTCAAAACTTACAAAAAAAGCCTTTGGAGTTTCCAAAGGCCTACATTTTAACTATTATTTTTTTCACCCAAAAATGGCTGATTATAGTATCGCTTACCAGTCGACTTGTACAAAGCGTTGGCAACAGCACCAAATACAGGTGGAAATGGCGGTTCCCCAAGTCCTGTAGGATCTATGTCATTTTGAACAAAATGTACATCTATTTTTTTAGGTGCTTCGTTATGGCGAATCATACGATAGTTATGGAAATTGCTTTGTTCTGCTGCTCCATTTTTATGCGTTAAAGCCCCATAAAACGAATTACCAATCCCGTCAACTACTGCCCCTTGTATCATGTTGATTGCGGCATCGGGGTTTACAACCACCCCACAGTCGATGGCACTAGTTACGTGCTCTACATAAGGTTGTCCGTCACGTATTACCATATCAACCACATGACCTGCATAGGACGCATGGCAAAAGTAGGCGGCTACACCTCGTTTTTTGCCATTATTTTCGGGTTTGCCCCAGCCAGATTTTTCTTTGAGTAATTCTAATACACCTGCATATCTGCTAGCGTCATACTCATTATTTTTTCCTACGGGGTTTTCTTTAGCACGTTTTAGTAAATCAAGACGAAACTCAATCGGATCTTTTCCCATTGCTTCTGCTACTTCGTCTAAAAAGGACTGTTCTGCCGCAGCATTGAAGTTGGAACGAGGAGCACGAAAAGCTCCAATGGTAATATTGGAAGGAATTTCCCACCCTTCAACTAAGTAATTATCGACTGCTCCAGCGGGAAAACGATTGGCATGGATAGGATTTTCAGGAATACCTCCTCCTATTATATGAAACCCAATCAAATTTTTATTGGCATCCAACGCTGCTCGATAGGTTGCTGTGTACATGGGGCGATAAATGCCGTAAGTCATATCGTCCTCACGAGTATAGATCAATTTTATTGGCGCTTTCAATCGTTGAGAAATACGAGCCGCTTCATAGGCATATTGTGCATACGCTCTACGACCGAAACCTCCACCCATTCGAGTCATTTGGATTTCAATTTTATCGGCAGGTAAGTTCAGAATTTTTGCTAAAGTGGGCTCTGTCCAACCAGGTGCCTGTATTGGTCCTGCCACTAAGGCTTTATCTGCTTCTACATGAGCAAAGAAATTCATAGGTTCCATGCAGTTATGTGCCAGAAATGGCGCATTATAGGTACGCTCGATTACCATTGCTGCATTTTTGAAAGCCGTTTCGGGGTCGCCATCTTTACGATATTGCTGTGCTGTTTTTGCGGAGTGCCGCCCATTAGCATATTCAGCCATTAATGCCAATTGGTCACTTGTGGTTTCTAATCTGGCGGGAATGGTTACTTCTCTCTTACCGCCTCGTCCCATCATGGTTTCTTTGATCTCGCCAGTGGGTTCCCATTGAACTTTGAGTTTTTTACGAGCGTTCATTACTTCCCACGTAGATTTACCCACAATGGCAATCATTTCGTTGGAAGTACGAGTATCAAAACCTGCTTGTTCAAAACCATCATCGTATAGTTTAAAACTAAAAATGTCTTTGATTCCTGGCATTTTTAAGGCTTGAGAAGCATCAAAAGATTTGAGTTTCATCCCAAAAGCAGGTGGATGCTGAATCATCGCAATCAGCATTCCATCCACATGATAATCCATTCCAAAAAGTGGCTTACCTGTTACCACTTTCAATCCTTCTGTGTTTTTCTTTGAATTTCTTACAATAGAAAAATCTTTAGGCGATTTCAACTTTACATTTTTGGGAATAGGAATGCTTGAAGCTTTACTAGCCATTTCACCATATTTTGCCGATTTACCGCTTGAGTGAGCTAAAATGCCTCCTTTGGTTGTAATTTCAGAAGCTGGTACACCCCACGATTGGGCAGCAGCTTCAACGAGCATTTCTCTGGCAGTTGCCCCTGCATTTCGCAAAGGGTTCCAATACATTCTCACAGAGTTACTTCCTCCTGTAAACTGTGCTCCGTATTTTACATTATCATGAGTACTCATTTCTACCACGACGTTCTTCCAATCTACATCGAGCTCCTCTGCAACAATCATGGGAAGTGAAGTCATCACATTTTGCCCAAATTCTGGATTCGGACAAAGTATTTTGACTGTATTATCAGGAGTAATTTTGATGTATGCTGTTAATTCGTTCCATTGCTCAGCGTTGTTTAATGTGTGTTTTTTCTCAGCAGCTTTTGCTTCCGCAAACCAACTAAAACTAAGCATCAAGCCACCTCCTGCTAATGCAGAAGACCGTAAAAAATCTCTTCTACTGTGTGATTGTATATTTTTCATAGTCTTTTCTTATTTAGCATTTGATGTTTTAGCTGCCGTTTTGATTGCTTCTTTTATTCTGAGGTAAGTACCACAACGGCAAATATTTCCGCTCATAGCATTGTCAATGTCTTCATCAGTTGGCTTAGGATTACTTTTTAGTAAAGCTGATGCCGACATAATTTGTCCACTTTGACAATAACCGCACTGAGCAACATCGTGTTCGAGCCATGCTTGTTGAACAGGATGCTTACCAGTTTCAGATAAGCCTTCAATTGTAGTAATAGCAGATTTACCAATGGCTGATACAGGTAATACACATGAACGAGTTGCATTTCCATCCAAATGAATGGTACAAGCACCACACATCGCCATTCCACAACCAAACTTTGTACCTGTCATTTTTAGATGATCTCTCAACACCCAAAGAATTGGTGTGGATGGATCAACATCTATCTGCTGAGTTTTTCCGTTTATTTTTAGAGAATATTTTGCCATAATGCTAGTTAATTACTTTAGATGGATGATTAACAAAACTATACGATAAAGTCAAGGTTAAATAATGCTATTCAAATAAAAACTTACAATTTTCAAACATTCTGATGTATCTAAAATTATAAATTTTTACTGAGAAGTTTACAGTAAAAACACTTGTCTCTTCCACTGGATAAGGAATGGTACGATTCCTTACAAAAATTGTTGTTCGAATACCTAGATGATCTCCCCTCTTCTTCTTTATTACCTAGTATTTGCCATATTCAAATACCATTTCCTCTATTTTTCAATTTGATTTCGCTACACCTTTAGTTATATAAAATATCCAAAACACACAATATGTTAAAATAGCTTAATGATTGGTTAATATTCTTTCCATGGGATTTTTGTAATATATTTTCTTTGTATCATTCAATTTCTCAGAATCAAGGCCTTGTCAAAGTAATTGAATATTTCAAAGTAATCATTTGAAAATCAGCATTTTTCATTTATTGATTAGCAAAGTAATTCTATGGAGAACAAAATTTTACGTCATTGGAATGCTCTGATGCGATCATCGGTTGTAGTTTCATCACTAGCTTTAACCGCAGTGCCCTCAATAGCATCTTCTCTTAAAAAACCTTATTATGATAATAAGATTTTAAACACTCCTTCACAGGCAGTCCAAGACCGTACCGTTACAGGTAAGGTAGTTGACGAATCAGGTCAACCTTTGCCAGGGGTGAATATTAAGCTCAAAGGATCTAGTAAAGGAACTAGCTCAGATAATAGCGGAAACTTCAAAATTGTAGTTTCTGAGTCTGCCACTACAACACTTGTATTTTCTTACATTGGTTATAATACCCAAGAAGTTATTGTTGGCTCCAAAACGAGTTTAAACATTGTTTTAGTTTCGGCTAATAAAGCGCTTGAAGAGGTAGTGGTTGTGGGTTATGGTACCCAGAAAAAAGGTGAAATGACTGGGTCTATCGCCATCGCATCTGGAGAATTGTTGAATAAAAGAATTGCCACGAACCCTGCTACGATGCTTCAAGGACAACTACCTGGTTTGCAAGTAGTACAAGGTTCTGGAGAGCCAGGAAATGAAGGTGTGAGCTTACGTATTCGTGGTGTAGGAACGTTTAGTGGTGCTGGTAACGACCCGCTTGTCATTGTGGACGGTTTGCCAGGAAGTCTTACCTCTATCAACCCGAACGATATTGAATCCGTTTCGGTATTAAAAGATGCTTCATCTGCTGCCATTTACGGAGCTAGAGGGGCAAATGGTGTGTTACTCATTACAACGAAGAAAGGGAAATCTGGCAAATTGGTTTTCAATTATACCTACAATAATGGTATTACAAAAGCCACCAAACTTCCTGACCTAATTACGAATTCGGCTGAATTTATGGAGTTGAATAATGAGGCTAGAGTCAACTCAGGCTTGAACCCTATTTATTCTCAATCTACTATTGACTTGTACAGAAACGCCACTGACCGAGAGAAATATCCAAATCATAACTGGTTAGACGATGTTTTCAGAACGGTTAATGTTCAAAACCATTATTTGAATGTAAGTGGTGGAAAAGAAAATACCAACTACAGTGTAGGTTTGGGCTATACTAGCCAGCCGGGTGTGATGAAAGGTTTTGATTACAAAAAGTACACCCTACAGTTTAACCTCAATTCCAAAGTGAATGATATTATTTCATTCGGTACGAATACGCTACTCCGTTATGGAAAGCGTGCTGGTGCGAGACAAGGTTCTGGAGACTTATTTCTAGCAACCTTGGCTCAGTCACCACTATACAAGCCAAAGCTGTGGGATGGTAGCGGTCGTTATACTTACCGTGCTTTTGCGAACGAAGCGGGTAACAAAAATCCAGTGGCAATTGCAGAGAACGTAAACGCTACAACTGATGATTACTATGCGCAAGTAAACGGCTATGTGAATGTAAACTTGGCTAAAGGCTTGGTGTGGGAAACACGTGGTGGAGCAAACTTCAGCTTTTACAAAACATACGATTTCAGACCGAAAATTCCGATGTTTCTTTACTCTGATTTGAGTTCAGCAGGTAGTGTCGATGTTGGTACTTTAGGTTTGTACGTAGCACAAGGAAACAGCTTATACACAGTGGTATATAGTCAATTGAATTACGATAAAACATTTGGAAATCATCACATTAATGCCTTGTTGGGTACACAGCAAGAACAAAATAAAGATCAGTTTTTAAGCGCCTTTAGAAGAGAATATGCTTCCAATTTGGTACAAGAATTAGATGCCGGACCTGCTGAAGGAATGAACAACAGTGGTACTGCTTCAGAATGGGCTATTAGATCTTATTACGGTCGTTTAAACTACGATTACAAAGGGAAATATCTCCTAGGCTTGAGTACTCGTTACGACGGTACATCACGTCTTCCTACAGATACTCGTTGGGGTTTATTCTATGCGGTATCTGGTGGTTGGAGAATTTCAGAAGAGGCGTTTTTGAAAGATGTGAGCTGGCTTACAGACTTAAAATTGAGAGGCTCTTGGGGTAGATTAGGAAACCAAAATATCGGTACATATCCTTATCAAAGCGTATTGACTTCAACAGCTTATCCATTTGGAAGTTCACTTACCACGGGTTACTATGCAGGTGGTTTGGTAGACCCATCACTTACTTGGGAGACGACTCAAACCTTAGATTTTGGTTTGGATGCCTCATTATTGAACGGTCGCTTAAACATTACGGCAGATTGGTATGACAAACAAACTTTCAATATCCTTCGTAGCTATCAAGTACCGCTTTATGTTGGTCTAGGAGCACCTACAGTAAACAATGGTCGTGTGAAAAACACAGGTTTTGAATTGGATATTCAGTATCAGGATAAAATCACAGATGACTTGAGTTATAAAATTGGTGGTAATATCCAAACTTATAAAAACACGTTAGTAGAATATGGTGCTCGCGAAATCGGAGGTAATACCATTCGTGAAGAGGGTCGTCCTTTAGATGAGTTCTATTTATACCAATGGGATGGAATTTTCCAAAGTCAAGCTGAAATTGATAATTCACCTGCGCAACCAATTACGCCAAAACCAGGAGATTTGAAAATTAAAGATGTCAATGGCGATGGAAAAATCGATGCAAATGATAGAACGTACACACCAGGTCGTTACCCTATTGCTTCTTATAACTTTAACGTAGGAACTACTTGGAAAAACTTCGATTTATCAGCGCAGGTATTTGGTTCGTTCGGACAGAAAATCTATGTTTCTGGTTGGGGAGTAGAACCATTCAGACAAGGATCTGTGCCAACAACAGATTGGAGAAACAGATGGACGCCAACAAACCCATCTACCACGATGCCAAGAATTTATATTGCAGATGGTTATCCAGCAGTACAAAACTATGCTTCGACATTCTATCTGAAAGATGCTTCTTTTGTTCGCTTGAAGAATATCCAAGTAGGTTACAATGTACCAAAAGCAATTCTTGATAAAGTTAAACTTCAATCTTTACGTGTGTATTTCGCTGGAGATAACTTGTTAACTATCAGTAAATTTCCTGGACTTGACCCTGAACGTACTAGCATTAGCGGTAACTATGTGTCATATCCTCAAAATCAGGTATTTACATTTGGTCTAAATGCTCAATTCTAAAATTCGATTTTCCATTATGATGAAGACATATAAAAAGGTATCTTGTTTACTTGCATTATCGTTTACTTTACTTCAATCTTGTAAAGAAAACGCCTTAGAAGTAGCACCCCTTGATAGGTTATCGACTTCTGTTTTCTGGAAATCAGAATCAGATGTTCAAGCTGGCTTAGCCGCATGTTATGCTTTTCTAAAAACTGGCGGAGCTCCAGTATCGCTCTATTACCCAACAGGTTGGGATGCACTAACTGACGACGCTTTTAGCCAGTATCCTTGGGATGCTGCTATTCAAGACATTAGCTTTAGTGGTCCTACGCCAAGTACTGGTGGCTATGTGTACAACGTGTATTCAACTAATTACCAAGCCATTGCGGCAATCAACAATCTATTGACCAACGCAGGTAATATTCCGATGGATGCCACAGCAAAAACGAAGTACTTGGCAGAGGCTAGTTTTTTACGTGCTTATTTTTACTTTCAATTAGCGCAACTTTACGGAAATGTAATTATTACAACCTCTCCCGAGTCGACTACTTTTAAAGAGCCAAAAGGTAAATCTACCAGAGATGAAGTGTTGGCATTAGTAATACAAGATTTGGATAAAGCAATCGCTGGTCTACCTGACCAAGCGTACTCGGATGGTCATGTGGTAAAAGGTTCAGCACAGACTTTGAAAGCGAGAGTATTATTGTTCCAAAAGAAATATGCTGAAGCTGCGGCAATATCTAAAGCAGTAATTGATGGTGGAAAATTCAAATTGTCGGCCAACTTTAGTGAGATATTCTATAAACCCGGTCAAACAGGGAATAACGAAATTCTTTTCTCGGTGAAAAACTTACCTCCAAACTCCTATCCAGTACAAGGGATTGACTTGGTGATTGGTAACTGGCTTGCTTTACAACCAACGTTAGACCTAGCGAGCGAATTTGAATGTAAAGATGGTTTACCTACTTCATCGTCCCCTTTGTACAATGCTTCGAAGCCTTATGAAAACCGTGATCCTCGTTTGAGAATGACTGTTTTTGTAGACGGAGATGATGACTCGAAAGGTTGGAAAAAATACAACGGTTCACAATCGGTTTTCAAAGCTTATACCAATAGTAATACAACTGGTTTAGCCATTAAAAAGACCTTGGATCCAACACAAAGTGACCCAGGTTATAGTACAGTGAGTAGCCAAGACATCGTTTTGATGCGTTATGCAGAGGTGTTACTGAACTATGCGGAGTCAGAAAATGAGGCGAATGGTCCAGCGAATGCTTACTCAGCTATCAATCAAATTCGTGCTAGAGCAGGTATGCCAGCGTTACCAGCAGGCTTGAATCAGGCACAAATGAGAGATAGAATCAGACACGAGCGTCGTGTGGAGCTAGCACTTGAAGGATTCCGCTATTTTGACTTGAGAAGATGGGGAACTGCTGTACAAAAACTGAATGGTTTTGAGATTGTACCAGGAAATACCAACTTGAAAAAGAAAATTTACAAAACTACTTTTGACTACTGGCCAATTCCTCAAACAGAAATCGACCGTACAAAAGGTTTGGTTCAAAATACAGGATACTAGGCATTTACATAGAAGTGTTAGTAGGGAATTGTCCGGATTTCCTACATATAATTGATACACTATTCTTTTACCTAATTCTTTTACCTTTTCTTTCATTTGATTTATACATAGCTGACATTATTGTCAGCTATGTATTTTCTATTTGGAGGTAAGAAATAATTGAGAAAGAAAGTAATCATTAAATGCTCTAAGGCAAAATGCTTCTACTATTTGACTATTTCAAGATTTAGACTTGGACTAACGATTTAACAGGTTAGAAACAGATAAACACGCTAAGTATCGAACTAGATAATGCTACTTTCCATAAATTTTCAAATAGTTCAAAGGGCTAGAGCCAGTCATCAGTTTAAACTTCTCATAAAAACAAGTAAGATTGTTAAAACCACTTTCATAACATATTTGCTTGAGAGTCAAATGACCATTGAGTAACAATTTACACGCATAACCAACCCGCACCTCCAACAAAAACCGAGAATACTGTTTTCCTGTTATTGATTTAAAGTACCTACAAAATGAATTAGGTGCCAAACCAGCCAGCGACGCTACTTCTTCCAAACTTATTTTATTCTTAAAATTTTGTAGGGTGAAAGAATAAATCATGTTTATTCTTTCATTCTCACGGTTGGTAATTTCATGCCTAAATCCCATAGAAGCTAGAAGGCTTTTTTCATCTGTTTGATTTACAGTAAGCAGACATTCCATTAATAAAATGAGTCTGTAAGCACCTTCGGCTGTATAGAGTTTTTCGATAATTTGTGCTACTTTTTCTTTTAAACTATTGTCTAAAAATATGCCCCGCTTTGCTTTTTCTAGCGTATTTTTGATATGTTGGTTTTCAGGTAAATTAATAAATCTATCTCCCCAAAAATTTTCGGAAAAATGAATTACCGTAGCAAAAGGTTCTTCACTATAATTAGGTTCGTCTTCTAGTTCTTCATAGTGCCAATAATGAGGAAGGTCAGAGCCAATCAATACTACATCGCCAGCCTTAAAGTGACGAATACTATCACCCACAAATTGAGTTCCACTGCCTCGGTGAAATAAAACAATCTCCACTTCCGAATGACAATGCCAGCGGCTATTGACATTCGGTACCATTTCCTGACGAATACTAAATGAGCGATTGGGAACAGTCGCTACTTGTAAAAGATGAGGTTTCATAGCTTACAAGGGGTTAAGAAAATTTGACTAATAATTCGCTTGACCAACTTGCCTTTTAGACAATTAATCATTTGAATAGTGCAAATCTAAGGGGTGTATTTTCGAAAAGTCGGGGGGATATTATTCAAAAAGGCAGGGTAAATAATACCGATTCTGTTTTAATGGTAAATAATTGGAAGGAGTGACGACGGAAGTATCTCACTCGCATGAATAATGCAAGTTCATGAATTTAAAATGGTCCTTTGGGAAAAATTGGAAGTCCTATTTGATCGAAAAGCTTATATAAAAACTGAATATTTATGGCTCACGAATGGAAGATCGAGTGAAGTATGTTACCCTCACTCCTATATAGCTTTATTCTTTAGCTTTTTTGGTTTTAGCAAATTCAGAAGGAGCCATACCAAAGAGTTCTTGAAAATGTTGACGGAAGTATTTCAAATCCTCAATTCCTACCATGCTCGCAACCTCAGAAACTCGATAACTGGAAGTTCCTAGAAGCTGTGCTGCACGTTTTAATCGAATATCACGAATGAATTCAACACCTGATTTGCCAGTTATTCCTTTGATTTTTCGGTAAAAAACAGGTTGACTCATCCCCATTTCTCGTTGTAGGGCTTGCACATTAAAGGATTCTGTTTCAAGATTATCTTCCACAATTTTCATGGCTTTCTCCAGAAAAACTTTCTCCTCTTGAGGAATCACGACCTGTGTGGGTTCTTGCAATAATTGTTTGCTGTAATACTCTCGCAATCTCAATCTGTTTTGTAAAAGCATAGTAACTTTTGTCAACAAAACATACGGATTAAATGGCTTATGGATATAATCATCAGCACCAAGCTCTAAACCTTCAATTTCATGTACCGAAGCAGTCCGTGCCGTTAATAATAGTATGGGGATATGACTGGTTTTCGCATTTTGTCGTAAGGTTTTACAAAGTTCCAACCCATTCATTTCAGGCATCATAATATCGCTTAATACAACATCAGGTATCAACTGAAGCGCTTTTTCAACCCCTTCTCTCCCATTTGTAGCAACGGATACCTTGTACATTTTTTCAAATAATACCTGCAAGTACAAGCGAATCTCAGCGTTGTCCTCTACAATCAAAATATGTAAATCGTGATTAGGGGTATCTTGCGTTAACTCAATATTGGCTTGTGGTTGATGAAACACCTCCGTATTAGAGTTTTGCAAAAAAGACTCTTCTTGGACAAACTGATTTTCTGCAATACGTTCATTCTTAAGTGGAAGTAAAACCGTAAAAGTTGTTCCTTTCTGTGGCTCACTATGTACCTGAATGTATCCAGAGTGGGCATCTACTAATTGTTTTACCAAAGATAATCCAATCCCAGTACCAGTAACTTTGAGCGAATTACTATGAAGTGCTTGATAATAAGGGTCAAAAATTCGCGAAAGCTCAGTATTATTTATTCCGGTACCTGAATCTTGAATTTTAATAGATAAATAAGTCTCATCGTTAAGTATTTGTGTCTCAAGACTCATCCTGACAGAGCCATTCGAAGGCGTAAATTTGAAAGCATTTGACAACAAATTGATGACAATAATCTCCAATTTATCTTTATCTACCCAAATAGGAATTTCTTCTATTTGGCTGTTAAAAGTATATTCTATTTGATGTTCTTCTGCCTTTAGTTTAAATATGTGAAATATCTCTGAAAGAAAACTGACAGCTTTTACCTGATGATAAACGAGCGTAATTAATCCCGACTCCGCTTTACGAAATTCGAGTAACTGATTTACCAAATCCAATAGCTTTTTGGTTTGTTTTTGTACCAAATGTGCTTTTTCAGATAGACCTCCCGAAGTTTTGATAGCACTCACCAGCTCTTCAATAGGACCCAAAATAAGGGTCAAAGGAGTGCGAAGTTCATGAGAAACATTCGTAAAAAAGGTAAGTTTCATTTCAGACAACTCCTTCTCTTTTTCATATTTCATACTCTCCAGCAACACCTGATTTTTAAGGTTTCTTTGGGTTTCTTTCTCTTTGAAATAGTATCTGATAGAAAAGAAAATAAGGCTAAAGTAAAGTAAATAAGCCCACCAAGTTTGCCACCAAGGAGGTAAAATAATGATTTGAATGCTTGCCACTTTACTTGACCAAACTCCATCGCCGTTGGCTACTTTTACTTCAAACGTATATGTACCAGCGGACAAGTTAGCAAAATTGACAAGTCGTTGCTGCTGAATCGTAATCCAATTATCACTATTCCCAATTAGTCGATAAGCATAAATATTCTTGTGAGGATTGGCATAATTGAGACCTACGAATGAAATTGCAAAATCGTTTTCATCATGATGTAGCGTAATGGAAGTATTATTGTGAAATCTTTCGACCAATAAAACTCGTCCATCCAGTGTATCACCTGGGTTTATTTGTTGGTTTCCAACTCTCATCCCTACAATATGCGGAATAGGCGCACGCCTATCTTTTTTGATAACATTAGGCTGAAAATAGGATACACCGTTGATACCTCCAAAAAATAGGGTTCCTTGTGAGGACTGCCATGCAGCCCCAATTTTGAAAGAATTGCTTTGAAGTCCATCATTTATATCATAGCTAATATATTGATTAGAGCTAGGGAGAAAATGGTACAAACCAGTACCTCCAATCCAAAGTTCATTATTTCCATCCACTAGAATAGATTCTACATCTTGTTCTGGAAGCTGTTGATCATATCGGTAAATAAAATCCTGACCTTTCTGATTGGTGGTAAGTTTATGCAAACCACCTCCAATGGTTCCAATCCATAAATTTCCTATTTTGTCTTTACATAAAGCCCAAATGTAATTCATTTTCAAGGAGTTGAGATTTCCTTTTTCATGAATAAACTTTTTGACTAATACCACTTTTCCCAACCCAATTTGGTATTTCAATAACCCATTTCGTGTAGCTACCCACAAAATTTGCTTTTCTTGATCTACTAATAGACTGTTGATGATACCTGTTTGCGTTTCGATACCAATCTGTTTTCCTGAAAGTATAGTTTCCTTAGAAGGATTAAATAAGCATAATCCCAAGGTATTGGATGATATCCAAATTTGCCCTAAATGGTCTTGTGCAAGTGCAGAGATATTACCGATGGTAGTGGTCGACGGAATTACATGAAACTTATGATCTGAACCTAATTTTAGTAAGCCAGCAGTATATGCACTCACATATAAGCTACCGTTTTTGGCCATGAGTACGGAGGCAATATCTGGGTTGAAAGTTTGCGTAGAAGTATTGACAGCCTGATATTTTTCATACGAGTGATGTAGCATATCGTAAGAAATCATTCCTGACCAAGTACCCAACCACAACTTTTGGGTGGACTCATCTAGATAAATCGCTTTTATATAATGTGATGATTTGAAGGCTAAACCAGTTGTATTATCTGGGCAGATATAGCCAAACTGTTTTTGCCGTAAATCTAACCTACTCACTCCAACGGCCTGTGAAGAAATCCAAATAGTTTTGGAGGAGTCTTCATATAAATCACGAATTCTTTGATGGTGATAGCTTCCATTTCTCTGTGTCAATTGATTAAAACGAATGACTTTTACCTCATCAACAGGCAGTTCACCTGCAGACTTAGAGGTTTTTGCAGGTATCATAATAAGTCCCTCTGATTCGCTAGCAATCCATAAATTACCATCACTATCGGCGAGAAGATTTTGTACCTCAGGATACGAACCTTGTAATTTAACAGTTTGCCTAGGCGAAATCCAATAGAGCTGATTTTTTGAGGCTACCCAAATATTACCCGATTTATCTAAGGTAAATTGCTGGAGATTATCAAAGGAAAGTTGGTACGGAACATAATTTTCGACAGAACTTTTGCCAAAAAATAATCCACGCTCTGTCGCAATCCAAACTTGTTGAAATCGGTCTACTTTAAGATTAATTATGGGAAATGCTTCACTCGCTTGATTCCCTAATTTAGGACGGCTTATATCTGTAATATGACCTTTTGAGTCTAACTTTAATTTGAAAAGTCCCAACCTATACGTACCCACCCATAAAAAACCATACTTATCTGAAGCCAGGCTGCTGACATCAGCCCTATTGAGTACCTTAGCAATAGCTAGTTTTGAGGCTGATAAATCGCTAAAATCAAGGGTACAAAATTTATCTAATTTGCTATCGTACACATACAATCCATTACTTTCTGTACCCGCCAACAGTTTACCATCAGAACTGACATGCAATGTTTTTATGCGGTCATTGGGTAAGGCTAGTTCATCATCTTTGGGTAAAAGATAGTTTTTTAAACTATAACCATCATATCGGCAAAGACCTTTGTTAGTTGCAATCCAGATAAAACCTTCCTTATCTTGAACGCTCGCAAGGGCATCACTGTGTGGTAGACCGTCCTCTACCGTGAGTTTTTCAAATCTAAATTTATTAGGGTCAAATTGAGCAGAAGAAGGTAATACGCTCAGAGAAGCGCCAAGATTAAATATCAAAAATATAAAGCTGTAAAATCGTCCAAGTTTCTCACACATATTCTTCTCTGTTTATGAATAAGAAGCACAAAAGAGACAATTATACCTATCTTAGAATGAAATACCCATCTCTTTTGGATAATACTGCCCCTACTTTGAGAAGTACAATAAGGTATTTTTGCATAATTCTAATATAATACAGGACAACTCCATTTGTAGTAAAAATTACTTACCTCAATTCCATATCATGATATTTTACCCAAAAACTAAAAAAATGTTTTCAAAAACCCTCTTTTCTTGGGTCGTGTTGATAGTTTTTTCCAATCAAATTTTTGCTCAGCAAAGTAATCCTCCTTTATATGTATGGTACAAACAACCTGCCAATGCTAAGATAGCCGACGTAAACAAAGGATGGAACAATGACCCCGAATGGCTTAAAGCTTTCCCCATTGGAAATGGCTTCTTGGGGGGAATGGTATTTGGCGATGTCAATCAAGAACGTATTCAACTTAACGAAAAAAGCTTGTGGTCGGGTAGCCCAAGCGACAACAACAACCCCGACGCATCGGCTTATCTGAGCCAAATCAGACAATTACTTTTTGAAGGTAAATACAAAGAAGCCAACGAATTAACGAACAGAACACAAATCGCTAAAGGGGCTGGTACGGGCAAAGGAAATGGTACAAACGACCCTTATGGAAGTTATCAATTATTAGGCGATTTACAGCTTGATTTCGAGAAGAACACACCCTATACTAACTATACTCGCCGATTGGATTTAAGCAAAGGACTTGTACAAATTCGCTATAGCCAAGACGGTGTTGATTTTACAAGAGAAATATTTGTGAGCAACCCAGACCGTGCGATGGTCATTCGGCTGACAGCGAACAAAAAAGGAGCTTTGAGCTTCAAATCATCCCTCACACGTCCAGAACGCTTTACGATACAAACCCTCAAAGACCAGTTGTTGATGACTGGTAGCATGCATAATGGCAACAAAGGCGATGGCATGAAGTATGCTACTCGTTTGAAAGCCCTTAGTCAAGGTGGAAGTATCACGTATCAAAATGGTGTATTAGACGTAAAAAATGCTAACGAAGTGACGTTGTATGTCGTTGCTTCTACCGATTACAAGCAAGTGTATCCTACTTTTATAGGAGAAAATCCCGTAACAACTACGCAAAAACAATTGGCTCAAGTAATAGCCAAACCTTATGCTTTGGTGCTAAAAAATCATACCCAAGATTTTTCGTCTTTGATGAGCAAAGCGAGCTTAAACTTATCAAACCTAACCACTGATACCATTCCAACAAATGTTCGTTTGACCAATAATGCTTCGGGCAACGACTTACATATTCAAGAAGTATATTTTCAGTTTGGGCGTTATTTGTTGGTGTCGTCTTCAAGAAAAGGAAGCTTGCCAGCCAATTTGCAAGGAATGTGGTCGAATAAAATTCAAACGCCTTGGAACGGCGACTACCACGTGAACATCAATGCACAAATGAATTATTGGCCTGCCGACGTGACAAACCTTGCTGAATGCAATACGCCTTTACTCGAATTGATTCAATCGCTTGTAAAACCCGGCGAACGCACCGCTGCCATTCAATACAAAGCAAAAGGCTGGATTGTACACCCTGTAACAAACGTGTGGGGCTATACATCACCAGGCGAGCATCCAAGTTGGGGTATGCACATTGCCGCTGGCGGTTGGGTTTCTCAGCACTTATGGCAACATTATACTTACACCAAAGACAAAACATATCTTCAAAAAGTATATCCTGCTTTGCTTAAATCGGCTGAATTTTACTTGGATTGGTTGGTAAAAGACCCACGCACAGGAAAACTTGTTTCGGGGCCAACTTCTTCGCCAGAAAACTCTTTTTATGCTCCCGATGGCTCGGTGGCTTCGATGAGTATGGCACCGAGCCATGACCAAGAAGTGATTCAGGAAATTTTTAGTACTGTGTTATTGGCAGCCAAAGAACTCCAAGACAAAGACCCTCTTTTAGTCAATATCCAAACGGCCCTCGACAACCTTACACTTCCGAAAATTGGAAGCGATGGCAGATTGATGGAATGGACTGAAGAATTTAAAGAAAGAGACATCACACACCGCCACGTATCGCATTTGTATGCACTTTATCCGGGTTCATGGATAGATGCCTACAAAACACCAGCCTATGCCAAAGCAGCCCAAAAGTCCTTAGAAGTACGTACAGATGCGGGTACAGGCTGGAGTTTGGCTTGGAAAATTAGCTTTTGGGCGAGATTAAAGAACGGAAATAAAGCACACGTTTTATTACAAAATCTTTTAAAACCAACCTACAACAACAGCATCAATATGTCGGATGCTGGAGGAACGTACTATAATCTTTTCTGTGCCCATCCGCCTTTCCAAATTGACGGTAATTTTGGCGGAACGGCAGGGATTGCCGAAATGCTGATGCAAAGCCACAGCAACGAAATAGAATTATTACCCGCTTTACCAGAAGTATGGGCAAAAGGGGAAGTGAAAGGCCTAAAAGCTCGTAATGGCTTTGAAGTAGCGATTCAATGGGAAAATGCAAGCTTAAAACAAGCTACCCTCAAATCATTGGTGGGCGAACAATGTGTGATTCGTACTCAATCGCCAGTGGCTATCAAAGGACTTTCCGTAAAATCTGTAAAAGATACCTTTGGCTATACCACCACTTTTAACACGATTAAAGGCAAAATTTATTTTGTTACAGCAAAATAAAGATGTGTACTGAATAGAGGTGTCAATATTACGATTGGCACTTCTATTCAAGTATTTTTCCAAAACTAAAACATAGGCTCACTAATAGCTCCCATTTTTTGTTAACGATGAACTGTAATAAACACTTTATCCCTAAAATAGGGATTATGGCATTATTTTGCCTTTTTTGTGGCGTTTTAAACGCTCAATCGGTCAGAAGTAAAATCAATATCAACCGAGAATGGAAGTTCTTTTTAGGAGATACGACACAAGCCGAAAAAACAGCGTTTAGCGATAAGGCATGGAAAAATATCAATCTTCCACATAACTTTAGTTTACCGTATTATCAGGAAGCTCGTTGGTATGTTGGGTTTGGTTGGTATCGCAAACATATCACTATGCCAGCTTCTTGGAAGAACAAAAACGTTTCTTTGGAGTTTGAAGGAGCCTTCCGTGAAGCCGAAGTGTTTGTCAATGGTACATTGGTAGGTACACACGCCAGTGGCTACACGGGTTTTACATTCGATATTACCAAAGCCCTTAAAGTGGGTGATAATACCATTGCAGTTCGATTATCGAATCATTGGAGTCCAAGAATTGCCCCTCGCAATGGCGACCATAATTTTACAGGAGGTATATACCGTGACGTTTCGTTGATTGTCACCAATCCTACGCACGTAACATGGTATGGAACTTTCGTTAAAACACCGAAAGTTTCGGCAAAAGAAGGCCTTGTATCGGTTAGTACCGAAGTAGCAAACAAAAACAATAGTCCTAAAAAAATAACCCTTCGCACTTCAGTACTTGACCCAACGGGCAAGGTTGTAGATACTTTTTCGTCTAATCAAACGATTCCTGCCAACGGCGTAGTAACTTTTGAACAAACAGGCAATAGCATTCCTCAGCCCAAACTTTGGCATCCAACGCATCCATTTATGTATAAATTGGTGAGCAAATTGTATGAAAACGGCAAAGTATTGCTTGACCAGTACGAAACACCTTTTGGGTTTAGATGGGTTGAATGGACAGCCGACAAAGGATTTTTCTTAAATGGCGAACATTATTATTTCAAAGGGGCAAACGTACACCAAGACCACGCAGGTTGGGCGAGTGCCGTAACGAACACTGGTTTTTACCGTGATGTACAATTAATCAAAGACGCAGGATTCGACTTTATCCGTGGCTCACATTACCCACACGACCCAGCTTTTGCTGACGCTTGCGATAAATTGGGGATGTTGTTTTGGTCGGAAAACAACTTTTGGGGCGTTGGTGGAGCAACAGGCGAAGGCGGTTGGTTTCAAGGGCCTGGTACTTATCCTTACTATGACGAAGACAGCAAGCCTTTTGGCGAAAGCTTGAAAACCAGTTTAAGAGAAATGATTCGTGTCAATCGTAACCACCCTTCTATTATTACTTGGAGTATGTGTAACGAGCCTTTCTTTACACACCAAAGCACCATGCCAAAAGTACGTGAACTATTGAAAGAATTGGTAGCGTATAGCCACGAACTCGACCCAACACGAGCGGCGGCTATCGGTGGTTCGCAACGAGGAGAAATTGATAAATTAGGCGATATAGCTGGCTACAATGGCGATGGTGCAAGGTTGTTTATCAAACCAGGCGTAGCAAGTGTTGTAAGTGAATATGGTTCGGTGATTGATTTTCGTCCGGGCAAATACGACGCTGGTTGGGGCGATATGGAATCTCAGCCACAATTTGAATGGAGAAGCGGCCAAGCCATTTGGTCAGGTTTTGATTATGGTACGCACGCAGGTCAGTTAGGACAAATGGGAATCATTGATTATCAGCGTATTCCCAAAAACAAATGGTATTGGTACCGTAAAGCATACAGAGGCATAGAACCGCCAGCTCCGACTGTGGCAGGAACACCAGCCAAACTCAAATTGAGTGCTGATAAAACCGTGATTCAACAAGCCGACGGAACAGACGACGTACATTTATTAGTAACAGTATTAGATGCACAAGGAAGAGAATTAAGCAATTCGCCAGAGGTTACTCTTAGCTTGGTTTCGGGACCAGGTGAGTTCCCTGGGGGCTCGTCAATCACTTTCTCTAATCAATCTAATATTGCCATAAGAGATGGGAAAGCAGCCATTGAGTTTCGTTCGCATTATGCTGGTACGTCGGTCATCAAAGCATCAGCGTCGGGCTTAGAAGATGCCTTCATTACGATTGTTTCTAAAAATGCCCCTGCATTTTTGGCAAGTACGACGCCAAAAATCACTGAACGCCCTTATGTGAAATATGACGACATCGTACCTGCCGAACGCAAAGGAAAAGTCAATTTGGTATTTAACCGCCCTACTCGTGTATCAAGCGAAGAAGCCAACCATACAGGTCGCTATGTGAATGATGGGTCTTTACAAACCTATTGGAAAGCCAAGACAACAACGCAAGACACCTGGTTGCAAATCGACTTAGAGAATACTTACAAACTTACAGAAATAAAAGTCGCTTTCCCGCAAGATGGTATCATCAATTATAGCGTTGAAATCAGCAATGATGGCATCAACTGGAAAACTATTTCGACACATAACACAGAAGTACAAAAAGAAACCTTGCTTACGCATACGTTCAAAGAACCAACCAAAGCAGGGTTGATACGAATCAAATTTGACAGAAGAAATACGATTTCACTCATAGGTTTATCTGAGTTTGAGGTCTATGGGAATTGAAAAATGGAATTGAAAATTGGGAGACAAATAGGCTACGGGTTATACCTGTAGCCTATTTTATTGAAGTAGGATTTGATTTGTAGCACCATTCATTTTGAATATTGGGTTTCGAAAATACAACCCACTTTCCTAAATTGCATTTTACTGAAAATCAATCACTTTTCAATATTTTCAAAATCATTTTACTGAACAATATTGAAGTTCCTCGTTCAGGACTTAGTCTTAGACTTACTTTTTTAAACAGTTTAAAACTGTTTTGTGAAATTCAGTAATGCAGTCCAAACTCCTGAAGAACTCGTTTTGTCCAGTAATCAGATCCAAAATAAAATATATTTTATAATAACTACTAGAAAAAGGTTATCTCCCACCCTAAAAAATCTCTTATACTCAGAAGGCATCTGAATGCAAACTCGAATATCTATTTAATGTATCAATGATGAAAGTAATGAGGATTTTTTTGGTGAATATAATCTTATGGGTATTCTCTCAAATGACATTGAATGCGCAAGTATGGCAATGGTCAACAGTAGTACAAAACCCTGCCAGAAATAAAGGAACAGCAAAGGCTTATTTATGGATACCCGAAAAATGCAAACAAGTAAAAGGTATTGTGTTGGCACAGCACAATATGGAAGAAATATCGATTCTAGAAAGCAAAATTTTTAGAGATGCATTAACAAAGCTGGATTTTGCCGAGATTTGGGTTTCACCTTCTTTTGACCCTTTCTTTAACTTTGAAAAAGGTTCAGGAAAAACATTGGACACTATTTTGGCATATGTGGCTAAAATTTCTGGTTATGAGGAATTAAACTTCGTTCCCTATTTGGCAATAGGGCATTCAGCGGCAGCAAGTTGGCCTTATTATTTGGCGGCTTGGAATCCAGAAAGAACCATAGCTGCACTATCAGTAAGCGGACAATGGCCCTATTTTAGAGGAGAACCATTTGCTCCCAATATTTGGGGAAATCGCACTATTGATTTTATTCCCTCGCTTGAAACCATGGGAGAATATGAAGTCGCCGAAACATGGGCAAACGAAGGGTTAAAAGAACGTAATGAGCATCCTAATATGCCCTTGAGTATGCTAGCTTGTCCTGCTGAAGGGCATTTTGCTACAAGTGATGAAAAAACTTCCTTTCTGGCTTTTTATATCAAAAAAGCCGTACAGTATCGTTATCCCCAAAATTATAATGGGAAAATACCAGCCAAACTTCAACCCATCGATCCACAAAAGACTGGCTGGTTGGTCGAACGATTCAGATTGAATCGAGAACCTTCTGCAAAAGCAGCTTCCATATCAACTTTTCAAGGAAAAAAGGAGGATGCTTTTTGGTTTTTTGATAAGCAAACCGCAAAAGCGGTTGAGCAATACCAAGCTCGTTTTAGAGGTCAAAAACCAGCTTTAGTTGGAGTAGAACAAAATGGCGCTACCATTGCTCAACAGAATACTCATCAACAGCTTGATATATCCTTCCAGCCTCTTCAGGATGGAATATCGTTTCAATTAAAACCAACTTTCTTGGATACTGTTCCAGCTATAAGTCCGCGACTTGTCGATTGGACTAAAATGCCTGCGGGAGCTCCGATAAATCATCCAAATGATGCCTCCAGTATTAAATTAGAAAAGATTGCAGGTCCTTTTCGACAAATAAATCAAAGAACTTTTCAGGTCAGTTTTGAACGTGGCTACAACCATGAAACGGCTCATGATTTGTGGTTAGCTATTAAATATCCAGGAAATTCTACTTACAAACCAGCAGTACAACAAGCTAAAATTCGGATTCCAGCTAAGAATCTAGAAGGTATATCTCAGGAAATCACCTTCCCTAAAATAGAAGACATACCCACTTCCCTGAAATCCTTTGCACTAAAAGCTACTTCAAATGCAAATTTGCCAGTTCAATATTATGTAGAAAGCGGCCCTGCGAGGATAGTAGGAAATCGAATATTTATTACGGCAATCCCTCCCAAAGCGAAGTTTCCTATCGCTGTGACAGTGGTTGCTTGGCAATATGGTCGTACGCATTCGCCAAAGGTTAAAACTGCAGAATCTGAAAGTCAAACCTTTTATATCCATCAAAAATAGTTCTCGGTCATGCTTCATTTCTTACGCTTTATCGAAGGCTGTAAAAACTAAGACTATTCGTTATATCATCTTATCTCATATTAAACTTAGTATTAACTCATGAAAAAAATACTCCACCAACTTATCATATTTGGTATGATTGCCTTGATAGGACAGCATGCTGGGCTGTCTCAGACTTACAGGCTTGCTTCTCCTTCAAAGAAGACCGTAGTCCTAGTCAAAGTCAATGACAAAAAAGAGTTAGTTTATAAAATAGAGCAACAAGGTAAACCCATTGTCGATTGGTCAAATATGGGGCTGGGACTTCAAAAACAAGTCCTAGGACAACAAGTGAGTATTCTTAAACAACAAAAGCGTACTGTAAATGAAATGATTCAATGGAGATTAGGCGAAAACGCAAAAATTATGAATCATTATCATGAGCTAACGCTAAATTGTCAATCTAACTCATACCCTTTTCAGGTCATTTTTAGGGCTTTTGACAGCAGTATCGCATTTCGCTACGTACTTCCCAAGCCCACCAAAAATCAAGTAGAGGTGATTAAAAAGGAATATACTACCTTTAATTTGATTCAAAACTTCACTCTATATCAGTATAATGAAGAATCTGTTTTTAAACCTACGCTTATTGACTCTCTGACTAAAACCTCTGATTTTCCATCAACTCTGACTCACGAAAAAAAGTACTTGAGTATTGGCGAGGCTGATAATCGCAGCTATACCAAAGCCGAGCTTTGTAAAGGAATGGAACCTCATTCTTTAGGCATCGCATTTAGAAAAGATTCTGTTGTTTTTGACCGTGAATTTACTACGCCTTGGCGAACTATCAGCGTGGCTTCTTCGGCTGTAGAATTGCATCAATTTAGCGATTTAGCGTTCAGACTTACAACCGCTTACAACGACACTATTCCAAACTGGATAAAACCTGGCAAAGTACTTCGTTTATCACTTAATACGAAAGATGGACTTGCTGGAGTAGATTTTGCCGCAGCTCACAATTTTCAGTATATCATGTTTGATGCAGGTTGGTATGGCGCTGAGTTTAGAACTTCCTCAGACCCAACACAAATTATTCCTGAACTCGATTTGCATCAAGTAATTGCCCATGGAAAAGAGAAAGGCGTTGGCGTGATTTTGTATGTCAATAAAATAGGCTTACTGGCTCATTTAGACGAAATTTTACCGCTTTACAAAAAATGGGGCGTTGCAGGATTTAAGTTTGGTTTTGTAGATGGTTTAAGTCAAAAAGGAATTACTTGGCTGAACTATGCCATTAAAAAAACGCTTGATTATGGTTTTATCCTCAATATACATGACAATTACAAACCCACAGGCTTGAGTCATTCTTACCCAAATTTGCTCACACAAGAAGGTATTCGAGGCAACGAAAATGCACCCGATGCATTCCATAATATGGTACTTCCTTTTACCCGTTATTTGGCTGGCGCTGCTGATTATACGTACTGTTATCCTAATAGCATAAAATCTTTTTCTAATAAATTATTGGTAAGCAGAGGACAGCAGTTGGCGTTGTCGGTAGTATATTTTAGTCCCCTCCAAGCCATTTTCTGGTATGGGAATCCCGCAGACTATAAAAACGAAGGTGAAATAGAGTTTTTTACGCACGTTCCTACTGTTTGGGATGAAAGTCGCTATTTACAGGGTGAAATTGGTCAGCATATTAGCGTAGCCAGACGCAAAGGAACAACTTGGTTTGTAGGAACAGCAACAGGCTTCAACGACTGGTCAGGAAAGTTGACCTTAGACTTTTTATCTGCTGGGAAAAAGTACAAAATGTCAATCTATGAGGATGATGAGAATTTCAAAACGATTCATAAACGAGTGATGACAATACAGAAAAACAGTGTAGTTCCTTTTAACATCAAAGCCAAAGGCGGACAAGCCATTATACTGGAAGAAATCAAGTAGATGAGGTATTTCAAGCTTCAATTTTGGTCCATCTTAAAATTTAAAGAAATCTATTTACAGAAAAATCATGCACTATATACTATTAGCAAAGCAAAGACTTCTTGGAATATTTACCTTGGGATGGTTCCTTCTATCTCAAACTTTAAGTGCTCAAATAAGCATATATTCAGTACCAAAAGCTTTGTATTATGGAGCTCACAATGATGACTTTACCGTCCGAGTTCGTTCAAAGGGAGGGCAATGGCAAGATCTTTACGAGTATAAAGTCAAAGTAGATGCCGATAATGTGCAAGAAGCATCAATGGTATATTTTGATTTTGAAAAAGAGGTAGAAGTTGCGGTTACAAAGAACAATGGCAATATTCAAACGCTTAACATCCGACCAAAACCTAAAGGATTGAACTACAAACTGGTGAATAATACTATATTTTTTCACTTAAATTCACCCGCAAATTTGTCGCTGGAAATCAATGGTGATAAACTTCACAACCTTCATATTTTCGCAGGCAATCTCTTAAAGGACATTCCTCAATCGACGGATAAAAATGTCCTATATTTTGGACCTGGTCTACATAACCCAACAGATTCTCTCAGAAAAGGGTTTGTGATTCCAAGTAATACAAAGGTATATATTGATGGTGGAGCAGTTCTGAAAGGTAAACTCATTTGCGATAAGGTAGAAAATGTAAAGATTTTTGGAAGAGGAATCATCGATAACCCACATCGAGGTTTGGAAATCACCTTCAGTAAAAACATCGAAATTGAAGGCATCATTTTTAGAAACCCAGATCACTACACGATCCTTGGCGGACAAAGCAAAGGGATCCGTATCAAAAATATCAAATCCTTTAGTTGTCGAGGCTGGAGCGATGGTATAGATTTAATGAGCTGTTCAGATGTGAATATTGATGGTATTTTTATGCGAAATTCAGATGATTGTATTGCCATTTACGGTCATCGATGGGATTATTTTGGGAGCGCAAAAAATTATACTATTACCAATGCCACGCTTTGGGCGGATGTAGCGCATCCCATTAACATCGGTATTCACGGCGACACTTCCTATGCTGGAGACACCATTGAGAATATTCATTTCAAAAACATACACATCCTTGAACAGGATGAAGATGACCCCGATTATGAAGGATGTATGGCAATTACTGATGGCGATTTTAACTTGGTAAGAAATATTTCATTTGAAAATATCTATGTAGATGATTACCAAGAAGGGCAATTATTGAATCTGAGGGTAGTGTACAATGCAAAATATAATACTGGAGTGGGCAGAGGAATTGAAAATATCTCTTTCAAAAACGTTTTTTATAATGGGACAAATTTGAAGCCCTCTATACTAGAAGGATACGACAAAGACCATTTAGTCAAAAATGTCATTTTCCAAAATATCTATATTAACAAAGTCAAATTAGACCAAAAGCGTTTCAAACAAGAAATCATACAAGGCAAATATACCCAAGGTGTACTTTTAAAAGAGTAGAGATATATTTATCAGCCAATTTAAAAGATATTAGAAATTAGTTTCCAAGCGTATCTTCGTGTCCTAAAATCCAAAACGACTCATCTTGTAAGGCTTTGATGAAAAAAATTAGTCATTTATATATTGAGTCTTACTGCACTGATGACTGGAAGTCTTATCAGGACACTTTATCAAAAGCATATTCCACCTTAAAACATATTATCGCAAAAGCAAAGACTACTCACATTGAGAGGTAAAACAGAGATTTTAGGACACACTTAAAAAGACTTTGCCGAGAAACAGTTTATTATTCTAAAAAGATGATATACATTCTAGAATCATGAAGGCTTATATTTTTCTCAGAAACAAGTTTGGCTTGCTTGTAAAACAGAATATACATTTTAAATCAATCCCAATCATTGAGAGCTAAAGCTAAAATAAGGGCTTTGCGAGATGAACTTTGATAGTTTTTTGAGGATGTACCTGATTTTCGTAAGAAAAGGCGAAAAAGACACGAATTAATTGACATCTTAACTATTTCGAATTGTGTTGTTGTTTGCAGAGCGAACGATTTTGAAGAAATTGAATTTTACACACGTTTTTGGAGCTGCCCAATGGCATTCCATCACACGATACGTTCAATAGTGTCTTTAAATTTTTGAATAAAAAAGTTTTCAGATAGCCATCATCGTTGGTCAAGAAAGATTTTGGCTAATCTCAACGAGCATTTGACGCACATCTCTATTAATGGTAAGGTACTTTGTGGAACGGTAACATCAGGTTGCAAAAAGTCAGGCATTTACATTGTGAATGCATGGGTTTCAGAACATCAGTTGGTGTTAGGATAAAAAAAAACAGATGCCAGACGGCGATTCCCGACCTGCTCGAAAGCCTTGTTGACTTTAACAAGAGTTTGGTAACGATTGATGTCATTTCTTGCTAGCAAAAAAATGGCAATTACCTATTGGCATTGAAAAACAACAATAAGCAAATCAACTAACAAGTCAGTGACAGAATTACTTAAATAAAAATTTATCACCTAACTATCAACACATTGATTTCGGTAATAATCGTATTGAAACCAGAACTTATTATGTCGAAAAAAACTTGAAATTTTATGATGATTTAGTAAATTGGCAATACCTCAAAAGCATTATTATGGTCGAATTCAAACGAGAAATCAACGGTAATGCCACCTCTGAATATCTGTATTACCTAAGTAATTTACTCCTTGAACCAAAAGAATTTAATACTTTTATTCGTAATCATTGGCGTATCGAAAACAACCTTCATCACACGGGCGTTCCGTAGCAATTAGACGTAACTTTCTTGGAAGATACTCAAAAGACAAAATCTGAAAATGCCCCTGAAAATTTTGCAACGATTCGTAAAATAGCTTTACAGATTTTAACTAAAATTCCAGACAAAGAGAGCATCAAAAACAGAAGAAAAATCACTAGTTGCAATAATAATTATATCATCAATACGCTTCTTTGTATTTAAGTGCATTTAACCTGATAAATAATGATTAATACTTAGTTTTCCATTTTTTTACTTCAAAAACTGCTTCTTAATAGTAGAATCTTTGACCCGAGCATACCTTGACAGTTGTCTACTGTCTTTCCAGCCAACAATAGCCTGAATTGTACTTTCTGGTAAGTTGAGTTCATTTATACCATTATCTACAAAGCTCTTTCTTGAAGTATGAAATGTTAGATACTTATTTATCTTTGCTTTCTTTGCAATCTCCTTAATATGTACATTCAATTTAGAGTTTGACATTTTGGGAAGAGTTTTCACATCTGATCCATATCTGTTGAATATATTCATCGCCTTTTCATTAAGAGGCACACGTTGCCTAGTATCTGTTTTATCCCTACCCAATTTTATCCAGAGGGTATTATCAGAATCAATTTCAATATCCTCTTCACATAGCGTATCATAATCCGTAAAGCTCAAGGATGTTTCAGCACAGAAGCGATATATATCAAAAGTCCTCCTATGACTATCTGGCAATCCCATTTTATCAATTCTGTCAAGCTCCTCCTGAGTAAGTGATACTGGGTCTTTGGCTTTAGCCTTATCAACTCTATATTCCTCAATTTTTCGCTCTTGGGTATAGTATAGCCTTTAGATACGGCGTATCTTGCCACTCCCTTTATAATAAATAGGTATTTTCAATCGTACTATCTTCATATTTGGAAATATTTAGGTAGAACTTAAAATCCTCAAGAAATACATGGTCTATTTCATCCATTCTAATTTGCTCTAAAGATTTCTTAATCAAGTATGTTTTAATTGTTTCAAATTTAGACTCTTTACCAGTAACAGATTGCCTCTTGAGTTTCCCCGCTTTAACCAATTGATTTTGATCGTGGAGAAACTCCTTGAAGATATCCATAAACGTAAAAGCTTTCTTTACCACTAGCAATCCTAATGTCTAAGAAGGATTTCATCAGATCTAATTGGTTCGTTGGGTTTTTCAAAACTAATCTCATTGTAGATTTGGGTAAAACGTAATTCATGGTTATCCATGAGCTTTTGATTTTTTGCAGCCTCTTTGCCTTGAAAACACTGTTCTTTGGGATTCCATTGTTTGCGGTTTAACTTGATTTTAGTAGAAATTGGAACGGACTTTTCACCATCAACCCGAATTTCGCAGGAGATTGAACCAACATCTTTGGTTTTACCTTCACGAAACCAGTAATAGAATGATAACATGTTGATAGGGGTGTAACTTACATTTCTAGGTGGGTAGTTGTTTAATTTTTTAACATTTGGTAAAACTGTGTATTAAATAAGAAATTATAAAAGTTTAAACACAGGTCAAAAAGTATTCCAAAAACCACAAAAATGAAAATGTAAGTAAAAATGTTAGTAAAATTAAAAAAGTGCCTTGGTTGCAAGTAGAGGGGCTTTTTGAGGTATTTCAGACGATTGAAGAAAATCCGTTATAAAACAAAAAAGCGAGCTAAATAGCTCGCTTGCAAGTCCTTAAGTATCTGGGTTGTGGTCTCGTAGGGATTCGAACCTTGTTGATTTTCAGGGCATTACAAGTCTAAACTTGCAACTGTTAGTAAAAATGTTAGTAAATGGGGCAAAAAAAAACCTATGCCACACTAGCCAACACGCCTTGTCTTCTACTAACATACTTAAAATTTCCGCTTTGCGTCAATTGGGATTCAGCTTTGTAGGCTCTTATTTTCCATTGATTTAGTTCTTCCATTGTGTCCTCAACTAGCTTCTTCCAAAAGCCCTCAGGCTTAATATCAACTTCTAAGAAATATGTAATTGGTAACTGTAGCTCTTCACAAATTCTTTCAAGTGTCTCAACCTGAACAGAACCATTTGCAATCATCTTAATGAGTCCTGCTTCTGACATTCCAATTCTTACAGCAAGTTCTTTCTGCTTGACACCCTTGTCTTTAAGAGCTTTTTTCAATTTTTCTGCAAAATTTTTCATGTGATTATGAATTAAGTTTTCAAAAAACTAAACTTTTTGTCATTTTTCTTTGACAAACAAAAATAAAGTTTAATATTTGCCAAGAGTTTAGATGAAAGCTAAACGAAAGTACAACGAAAGTTGTAAAATAGTGTTGTTTTTATGTTAAAATTTTATTTGAGATGTCAAGATTAGCAGAAATTCAAAAAGCGTACAATGAGAAATCCAGACCTGATAAAGGGATTGTCTTAAAGAACATTGCTGGCAAAATTGGAAAAACTGTTAGGTCTGTTCAAAATAGACTCTGTGGATACATTGTTATCACTGAAAAAGAAGAGTACTATTTCCTAAAAGAACTCAAATTGTTATAAAGTTACATCAACTTTACTTTAAGACAACTTTAAATCCTTATACCCTTATTAATTAAGTTCCCTTAAACTGTTCAACATAGGGAAATCAAGGAAGACTTTTACGGGGTGGGGTTTAGAAGTTTGCATTTTTATTACCACCCTTGTCCTCTTTGACCAATTACGCAATTTATTTTACTCGATTAATAGTTCATTACATTCATTTAACCCTTTATTACACCATGAATATACCTGAATTAGTTCGCTCTTTGTCCGCCGACCCACTTATGCAGTTTATACTTGCAATGTGTATGGGTGCTTTTTCAATCTCGATGTTGGGTGAAGTACTTAATCGTTCTGAGTTTTTGAGGGATTTGCTTTACGGCAAAGACACCGATGAGTAAACAAGTAAACGTCCCAACAAGTTGGTATTCGACTGATGAGTTGATTTTTACTTAATTTTGTCATTTTCAACTCTAATATTAAGCTCATGAATAGCGACTTTCACATTTATGCTGGCTTCGTAATCGGAGGATTACTGATGGCTTGGTACTTTAAGAACAATAGACGACCACCTACTAACTGTTTGTAAAATGTCTGTCTTATTTGATTTAGTTTGTTTGGTTGTATTTGGGATGTGGCTCTACGAAAGAGCCACTGACAAGATTCCTTAAACCTATGAAACGTCCGAATATCCTCAACAAAGTCTATGACATCATGGATGCTAATCAACAAGAATCTTTTAGGGTAAAACTAAAGGAGATAGGGTTGAACCCTAGGGTTTTCCATGAAAACTACAAGCTTGATACTTGTAAAATTAATGTAATGGACTGTTATGATTTGATGGTAATAATTCTAGCACCTGACCGACAATTTGAGCATCCCTATTACGTGCTTGACTCGATTTTGAACCCTAGAAAAAAGCCTGCAAGAATAGCTCCTCCAATAAAGCCTGAGCCACGAAAAAACGTAGTAAAGCAGATTGATTTAGAAGAGATTATTGAGGAGAGAAAAGAGGAACTAAAAGAAGTTGACCTGTCTAGTAAAATCCAGAGGATTGCTTATTCGGGTTATTCTATGCAACAATTGTTATTGACTGACGGCTCGCTCGTGAAAGTTGACCCACGATATGAGTACCATTATAAAAAAGATATTGCGGGCTATCGAATGGTAGCACCCACAATGAAGTAAGTTTAGAGAGAGCATCATAAACACCCGACTCGCTTGGGTTGGGTGTTTATTTCAACATTGTTGGCTTTATCAAGAAAGTATCCTTGGTAAGTGGGTTCGATTCCCTGTGTTGAACTAGGCGTAAGCCTTTTGTAAGTAACCTTTCATCTTTAAAAATTCCGTTTATGGATTCATCCTAGACAATCACGTATATAGCGACTCGTTAATTCTGCCTGCGTAGCTAACAGGGGGATTTATACACTTTTTTCCAAACATAATTTTGTGTTAGGGTGGGTAAATATTGCCTGTACTTTAGCAGTTTTTTTTCAGAGTCGCGCTCTGTTATTCCATAGTTATTCATTATGTTATTCTAACATTTCTTGTTAATCATAGTAGCATAACATTTTAGTTAGAATAACTCTTAACGTGTTTTTTTTAGATTTTATTACTGTTCCCTAACAGAATAACAGATAGGACGCCCCTGCCTGAATGGGAATTCTTTGCTCAAAACTAAACTCACAAAACAATGTCAAACTTTCAGATTCCTCAAAGCCAATTCGCTAGCATCGCACCACGTAAACTTTATGGTAACAAACAAGAATCAAGCTTCTATTGGGTGATTCAGTTAGACCCCACTCAGAATTCAGCACAGGAAATGGTTGGATACTCTATGCTGAATAACCACCGTGAGAACGAAGATAAGGTCTATGTACTTTGTCAAAAGCTTACCATGCTATTTACCAAAGGCTACGTGTTTAGATGCCTCAGAATCGACTTTTATAGCGTTTTGAACCCTGACACCACTCCATTCTTAACAATCTCCCCACAAGGCTTCAATGGCTCTGAAAAGATAATGAAGCACCCTATAATCAATACTATTCTCAATAAGCTTTTTGATACCCATGTCAGATGCGTTGAGGCAAAGCAAAACCCTAATTTTGAAGCAGTATTGTATGCTCAGTTTCCAGACAAACAAACCAGAGGTAAAAAGTACAAAGAAGAGCTTGCTAATGTGAAGCTCCCACGTAACTACAATTTCTTCAAAAACTACGAACATCTATGCGAATATATGTTGACCCTTTCTAAATCAAATACAGTCCCACAGGAACGAATTGACGGCTATTTCAAGGATTGTGTTAAGGTTCGATTCCCTAGTTATGATGGAACAAATTTTAACAATAAAATAGCAAATGTTCCACAACCTGCCGCAACACCAACCCACGAAGAAGCCAGACAAGCCAAAGAAGCTCGTATTGAGAGACAGCAAAGAACCAGAGAGGAATTTGAAGCGAAAAAACGTCAAATCTACGGCATCAAATAGCTAAAAGAAGGAATTGAGCGTCTGCCAATTTCGGACGCTCAAATTTTGATAGCAAATTAAAAGACCAGGGAATTAATGCAGCTCGCTTTTAAGCAAATTTTGATAGCAAAATTCAAAGCTGCTCACACAGCTCAGGCAAAAGTCCACTCTAAATTGATAGCAAAATGAAATTTCAAATTAAAAAGACCTCGATTGTCGGAGCACTTATTCTACTGGCAGTGTTGGCTTTTTCACAAAGAGAATCACCTTCCATTAAATACAGGCATATTCTACCCTATCAACAAATTCAGCATGGAATTTCTCTGATAGAAGTTGATAGTTGCGAATACATTCTTGTAGTGATCAATTACAACATCCAACTTACGCACAAAGCCAACTGCAAAAACAACGCTCACAAGCTTCTCTAACAATGAAAAGAATCAAAGAACACCTAGAAGTCGAACTGCTGGCAGAAACCGTCGCAAATGTATTTACAGCATTTTTAGTCATCATCTTTTTAATCCTATCCAAATGAAACAATTCTCAACAATGACCCTACGTGGGTTAGACAACAACGAAAATGCAGATTTGGTTGAAATAATGAATCAAGTCATGCAGAAAGAAAATATTAAAACGGGACAATCTGTCTTTGAATTTATCCTACGAGATTACAGAGAGAAAACAGAGGAATTACAAGGGCTTAGACAAACCTATAATTCTCACAGACACAAGTCCAACAAAGAAATAGAAGAGTTACAGACTGAGAATAAAAAGCTCAAGCAAGCCATCAAGGGATTCTGTCAATTTATAGAAGTAGCAAACCAACTAGACAAATGATTAATCTTATTTATCTCGACATTGACCTATATGAGTATCAAGTTCTCAGAATTATTAGTTATCGACAATACCAATTGATTAAAGCACACTTTCGAGTCCAGAAGTCAGTAACAATCGAACCAGCATTGGTAGTTGCTACACTTTATACCAATTGCTTCTTGGTTAGTCCAGAGCTCATTAAAATAAAGAAGAATGGATTAAAAAGGCTAAAGCTCCAATACTACGAAGCGCAAGCACTATTTAATATTTTGGGTTTAGACAGTAGCAATGCTTCACAAAATATCAGAGATAAACTCGACCAAGAAATTACTGACTGGAAGCCATCGTATAGTAAGAACTGTCAGGATTGGTATAACGAATCAGGACTAGAACCAGCATGGGGGAAATTTGAGGAAATGACTGAGGAGATGGCTGAGGCGGTTGAGGAGTTTTACAATAAGAATTTTTTGGATAATGGATGATTTGAATTACTTATTGAGTGGTAACTTCGGTTATCACTTTTTTTTTACCTTTGTGCTCGCTTCAACGTTTATATATGTAGTTCTATAATTGTGGAGTTCTCAGCTAGTATTCAATAAATCAATTAATAATTTACAACCTAATAATTTTACACAATGAGAAAACTATTTTTACTATTTGCTTTGTTAATTTTCAGCTTCGCTATTAATGCACAAGACACCTTATTTCTTAAAAACAATACCAAAGTCGTGGCAAAGGTTTTAGAGATAAACGACCTTGAAATTAAATACAAATCCTTTTCAAACATTGATGGACCTCTCTACATAAAGAAAAAATCAGAAATTGTAAAAGTGAAGTATAAATCTGGTTCTGAGGATGTATTTCAAACAGATTCAAAGCCAAATAGTAATGCAAACTACGTAAGTTCTCCAGTTCCAACACAAACTTATGTTAAGGAAGAACCTATGTCAAAACAAGACTATGCGGATATGTTTAGACAAGGGAAAAGCGATGCAAAAATATACTACAAGGGTTATAAGGGCGCAGGAACAGGTACATTTTTAACAACCCTATTTTTGGGACCATTAGTAGGACTTGTTCCCGCCATAGCGACGTCAGTTTCAACGCCAAATGAAGACCACTTGACATTCCCAAATGTAGCATTAACCAAAAACCCTGACTATGTTACAGGATATACACAGGAAGCAAAGAAGAAGAAATCAAGAAAGGTTTGGGGCAATTACGGCATAGCAACGGGTATTATCGTTGTTTTGGTGGGAGTTGCTGCAGGTAATGCACGATAGTAAAGATAAAGGGAGTTCAAATGAACTCCCTTTGTTGGAATTAAGTAATTAAATAATTATATCGTAAACAATATATCTTATTATTGAAATTACCTATGTGTCTTAGTATTTGCCTGCCTACACATTAAACTTTGTAGATATAATCTATGAATTAATCAATTCTCGCATTAATATTAACTTCGTATTTTCTTTTAAATTAAATAGTATAGGATTGAAATTAGGGGAGTTGTCAATTATACTCAATGCCTGCTTTGCATAAAATTTATCATTTTGACTTTTCAATTTATGCCATTCTGTAATTGAACCAAAATGAGCTACAGCATTTCTAAGACTTAGCCACATACGTACATTTTCTAAGGTTATTTTTGGGGTACCTAAAGAGTGCTCTTTAAATAAATTGAAAACTATTGGAGCTGCCCCTTTTATTTTTTGTGGAATCGGATTATTGTTTTTGTCTAGTTCAATACATCCATTTTTTTCTATATAAATCTCAGTACCATCAAAGTCTCTTAAGTTATCTTTTTCATTATAGTTTTTACTTTCGGCAAGTATTTCGAGTATACCCCAATATCGTAAGAATTTAAAGTCTATATTTTCTTCTGCAAGTGCTTCCTTGTGTAACGAAACTAAAAACCTTTGGTTCTTGGAACATTTTTGTGGACTAAATGTTTTTTGCTAAAACTCTTAACCTCAAATGCTCAAAATTAGGCATACCGAACGATATTCTTTTGATGCGCCGAATGAGATTATTGAGTCCTTCGGTTACTGCATTGGTGGCAAAAGTATTCGCATATGAAGCAATATTTGTCATCCAATTTTGGAGTGTTTTAATAAACTTATTGGTTTTAGGATGCTCTAATTTAGTAGCTTGTTCAATCCAATCATTAAGTAAATGAGTCATATTTTCAGCATCAGTAGCACACTGGTAAATGGTATGGAATCGGTTACGTTGTATATAAAACTGGTGTAGAGTGGGGCTTTTTTCAAAAGCCAGGTTCAATAAATGAGTTTGTTCTTCTGTGCAGTTTTGAGCTTGCTTAAACAATAGCCATTTAATGTTTTTGAACTCTTGATGGGTTTGATAAGCTTTACGAAGCGATTTTCTGACCGCATCGAGAGATTCATTAAGGGCTTTGACAATATGAAAATGGTCTAATGTAATCTCCGCATTGGGAAAACATTGTCTGGATGCCAAAATATAGGAGTCCCAAATGTCACAAGACACAACTTGGATTTGCTGACAAATTCCAGCCCCTAAATCATTAAAATAAGCGATTATCGTTTCTTTTTTTCGATCAGGGAGAATGTCTAAATGAGTTCCTCGTTCTAAATCGGTTAAGACACAACAGTAGTCACCTTTGCCTTTTCGGTGTGATAATTCATCAATACCAAGTTGGCGAACATTTTTAAAACGCTCTTTTACTTGTAGGCGTTTGCTAACATGCTCATAATAAAGATGTTCAACCGTTTTGTTACTGAGGTTTACCAAAGCCGCTACTTCTGTGAAGGGTTGCTGGCTACAAAGTTCAAATATCCACTTGGATTGACGATATGTATAGCTTTTATTGGCATCCGCAAAAGGTAGCTCATAACTGAAATAACGATGACAGTTTTGACACTCGAATTGTGGTATGCGAATTTTTAAATACACTTGTTTGCCAACTATGGTCAAGTCTTGTAAAACACGTTCAGTATATTGATTAATGCTTGTTGTCTTTTGCTGACAAACAGGACATTGACCTGTCTTCACCGATAGATGACAGTGAATAACTAACTTGGAGGGTAAGTGCTCTATTGAGTCGACCTTCAAATCTGGCAAGGATAGAAGATTTTCGTAAAAACTGTTTTCCGACATATATTTAACTTTCCACAAAAATATTCAAAGAACCAAACCTTTTAAATAAGTCTGTCTCAAGAGTTTCTATAGACTTTATTAAATTTTGGGGATTTTCCCCAGAAAAATTACCTGTTAGTAAATTTCCGACATATCCTTTTTGGAAGAAATACCTTGTTCCATTTCCGCTCTTTAAATCAATACATACTATGTCGAAAACATCTCCTGTTGCACCCCTTGTCAGAGAGAATGCTTGTAATAAGAACGTTGTTTTAGTTAAAGCAAAAGCTTTGGCGTCATCGGGATTATCAGCGATTATATTTGGGAAATAAACTACACTAACAGGGTTTCCACTCTGAGAATGAAGCGCCATCGTTTCATTATAAGGAAAATCAAGATTGAAACTTGTAAAATCCTTTAAAAATGAGTTAGTAAAGCAGAGTTCGTCTAGAGTATCAAGTCCCCTATTTAGAGGAATAATTTCAAACTTGTCAAATCTATAACGTGCCCCAATTAACAGTCTCTTTACTAAAATAAATACAGTAAATGAATTTTTAAAAGTCTTACTTATATCGATACCTTCTGTAAACTTTATTTGATTTTCTATTTCAAAGTTTATTACTTCGTTTTTAATTTCACTACTTGTTTTAACTTTATCATTTGCAGATATAACTTCAAAAAAAGTTCTATTAAAGTCACTTCCAGCATTAAAAAACAGTTTATCATCTAGTTTATGCTTTCCTGTATGTAGTAGTATATGCCGTATCTCATATATACCCAAAGCTAAATCGTTAGTATTAAAAACAACCTCATAATATCCATCAGCTACTTGCTTGGGCGATGTTCCAAAACCAAGCTTTGAAGTTGGATTAGGTTCTTTCGTATCAAAAATCTCAACTTGTACCTGCTCATAATGGTCAATATCAGCATGCTTTAACGTCATTGTCACTGTTTCCCCTTTCACACTAGATGTTTTGTTCAATGAAATTTCCATATAAAATAAGTGCTGAGTTATGAATAATGATTGCATTTAAAATTATCTCAAATATACTGATAAATTTAGTTGAGTTTTATTTTGCACTATTACTTAGGTTGTATGTTAATTTAATGACTCTACTTTCGATTCAGCTAAACACTTATTACTTTTCTCATTACTTGCGACCATAACCTACTTTTTTATTTTTGAGCTAATAGACTTTATCACGGTTTGTAACAAGTAGGTTTAATTAATGATAATGCTTACAGACAACTCCGTCTATTTTGATAAGTAAAAACCGTAATTTAGCGAAATTCAAGGCATTTATATATCCTTAGAAAATCAATGCAGATTACGCTCTTATCCTATAATAAATAAACCGTGATAAAGTCTAATATGTAACTAAAACAAACCTCTTTTAATCGCTTTAAGGAGGTCTTGTTTCAAATTCATTTTTAGAACTAATGAATTGCGTAATATCTTCCACTGTTGTACTTCGTTCTCATTATCTGTAAGTTTATTTACTATACCTAGTGCAAAGTTTGGCCTATAAAATCGGGCATTGTAACTTGACAATGAGTGTTGATGCTAGTCCATATTTAATTATTTAAGTAATATTCTAAAATTTCGTTTATTAGTTCTGAAAATTTTGAATCAGATAATAGTTCAAAATCAGTTTGCAATGCTTTCCTGTATTCTACTTCTGGTTCAAAAAGAGTCATTTGGTCTGTTTCGGTATCTAATCCATTTTTACTGTTGACATAATCTCCCATGCCCTCAAGACCTTTAATAAATCGCTTTAAAATATTATCAATTGCTTCAGAACTGTTGTCTATTCCAATCCATTTTCTTCCAAGTTGTTGAGCTACGCCTAAAGTTGTTCCTGAGCCCGCAAAACAATCTAAAATAATGTCACCTTCGTTTGATGATGATTCAATGATTCGTTTTAAAAGGTCTGGATTTTTCTCTGTTGGATACCCTGTAATTTTGATGCTTTGATTTAGTGAATCTTGTGTGTCAAGCCAAATGTCTTGGACAGGAATACCCTTATCTGTATCTAAATACACCTTTCTTCTTGGGTTCCCATTTGCAGACCAATAAATATCACCATTTCGGTCAAATTCATCGAGTTTATCAGGTGTGTACTGCCAATGCTTCCCTGGTGGTGGCAACATCCCTTTCCATTGTTTACCTGTTGCTCCATTTCTAATTCCTGGTGCGTGAATAGGTACTTTCTTATAACGTCTTCCTGTTGCTTCGTCAATACAAGGATATTCTTTCAGAATCTTTTGGTCGGTCCAAACCGTTGTTGCTCGATGCCAAGTAAAATTATCTGATTTAGAATAGAATAAAATATAGTCAGAAATATTACCGTAGGTGTTTCTTGTTGAGTTTTTATTACTACACTTTCTTCTTGTAATGAAACCTCTAAAGTTTTTTGAACCAAATACTTCGTCCATTATCACTTTGATTTGAGATGTCATATTACTATCGAGATGGACGTAGATAGATCCATCCTCACTTAATAACTCACGCAGTAAAATCAATCTTCGTCTTATGAATTCAATAAAATGACTTCCGACTAAATCATCTCGATACGAATCTTTCTGATTTCGAGATTGGAAAACACTATTCGTACCATAGGGGGGGTCAATGTAAATTAATTTCACTTTCCCTTTAAGATTTTTATTACTTTGTAATAAAAATCTTAAAACATCTAAATTGTCACCATAAAATAATTTGTTCTCTTTAAATTCACCGTAAAGCGTTTCGTATTTCTCTGAATAAAGTGTATTTATTATTTCCCTTTCAGGTGTTTTCCCTTTATAGAATATCTCATAATCAGTTTCAAATGAAAAATGCTCTGATGAGATAATTTGTACCGAATCCTTCCAAAATTTATTTGTTACTCCCGTTGCCATAGTTTTAACTATTTAACCATTCAAGTGTAATTCTTTCCGTAATCATTCTTAGCGTTACTACCTTAATATTGTCCGAAGATTCTTCAATATAACTGTAGTCATCCCACATTGAACCAAGTAACAATCCTGGACCATCATTTACAAAAATAATTTTAGTTCTCAAATCTTTACCTACCGCATAGTCAAGTAGCTCTCTCGAAGCGTTAGAGTAACCACCTGTTCTATCATCTTCCTGTGCTCCACCTCTATCAGAATCATATCTTGCAAACCCAACAGCTAAAATAGTTTCTCCATTTTTCATAATAAAATCCGCTGGTCGGTCTGGTTTTGGATAATCCTCAAATACTTCACCTAGTAATATGTCTCTACCAGCTCTTTCAGGGCCTAAAATTTCAAAATTTGGGAATTTACCTCTTAGAAGTTCAAACATTCTTTCAGTCATGTCATAACCCTTTTGACCTCTGTCCTTGTACTCCCATAAAACAGCACATAAAGCCTCGTCTGGCATAGGTCTTGATAAAAATGCTTTTTGAACTTCTACAACAGGTCTAAAACCTTTTCCAAATTCTCTACAAATCCATTGTGCTTTTCCTTTTTGTTTAAGCATCTCTACTGGTGTATTAGGGCTTACATATTTTCTAAAAACCCTTGCTAGCTGAATACGCATCCATGGCTGATTTACATCTACAGTTTGTAGAAATAGCTTCTCTGAACTTTCACTTGATTTTAGTAATTGTCCAAAAAGTTCAAGAACAGGTTTATATAAATTACAAGCATCAATTAGAATATCAGGATAAAACTCTCCCGTTGCTAATGTAATCCAATTGGCATTATCTGCCTTATAGTCTCGAAATGTCTTTGTCATATCATTTTAATTGCTTGTAATATTTAATTTTTTCCTCAGCTATTTTGAGTATTTTGATTCCATCATCTTCTTCTAAAAGTTGATATGTAATCTTATCGCTCAAATAACGAACTTTTAAGTCTGACTTTTTAATATGAAACATTCTTGAAATACCATCAATAATTTGTTCGTTTACGTTTCTTTCGTTTTTTTCGATCTTGCTAAGTGTCGAGGTGTCAATCTCCAACTCAGCAGCAACCTTTCTCAATGGTAGATTTGCACTTTCTCTGAGTCTCTTTATGCATTCTCCAAATGTTATAATGTCTATTTTGGACATATTTGGCCTTTGCAATTTTTGTCCAAAAATAAAGAGTTAATTTTTATTCCGTTCAATTTGTTTTGTCTTTTTATTTATATCCTTGTTGGTTTAGAATCTCCAAATGCTTCTTTTTATAGCGTTAACTTGTGTATCTGTAAAACCAAACATTGAATTTTATGACGTAAGTAAAAAGACATTCAGAGTATTTTAGCGATTTGATTTCACTTGCAGCTAACTATTTATCAAAAGTGTATTGTAAGCTTCCCCAAAAAACAGCCCTCTTTTAAAGTACTTTAAAAGAGGGCTGGAAGCATATTTTTATAAGAGTCTTTTTAGAAAGGTAAGCTGTGCAGAAGCTACAAAAGTTGTATGAAGTATTATTTTTGTAGCTTGTACTTCAAATAATCATAAAAACAAATTAACTTTCGTAAATGAGTATCTAATTTGTCTTTTTTAATTTTTTTAGATTTTAAAAAAGAATGTAGTTCATTAATATCGACATTTTTAATATCTAATAGTGGTATATACAGGATTTGGTGTACTTCATCTTCATGAGCAATTAGTTCACTTAAAGAAGAGTATTGTTGATTTATTATATTCTTTTTCTTCAAATATGAATTTGTAGGATAAAAATCGTTGATTTTTATATTATTGATTACATCGATAAAGTTTGGTACCAATTCTTTTGTATCGTCAGAACTTGGAATATTTCCTAAATCGTCTAATAAATTGGCACTTCTTAAATATTTAAAATATGGAATGTACTTACCTTGTATTATTGGTAACGCATTTTTTGAAATATTTAGTGGGTCAGCATTGAGATTGCTTTCAATACAATCTATTAATAAATCTCTTGAATCAATCCCTTTTACCCCTCTAGAAGACAAGCTTTCCTTAATACCAAAACCATAAACAAATTGAACTTTTTCTAAATCCAACTCATTTATATTCTTATCATCAGCAAGATAAACATTACTTTTTGATTTTGAATTTTTCACAAAATCAAAAACCATATGTTTCATGTGTCTTAATATTCTTAAAGGTAGCCTTCTATTGTTATTTGCTAAAACTTTGTAAAGATCCGATAATGATTTATATCTAATTTTTTTTATTGGTAAATTGATTTCACCTTCACCTATCAAATAGTTTCCATCAGATATCGTAGTTTCACTTAAAGTGTTGTCTCTTAAGCAAAATATTAACCTATCTTTTAATTTTTCAATATTGTGCTCGTCTAATATTTTAATTATTGAACTTAATATTTGATGTATATTAGAGTCTCCAATTTTATAGCCAAGAAAAATAATTGGATGCTCCATAAAAATAGTCAGTAATTTTGCGGCTAAATATGGATTTTTCTCGTGAAAAATATTGTAATCATTTTTAGTCACAACTAGACTATTAGGATTACTAATACATCCGTGAATTTTATAAATTTCGCCAACATCTATAGAATTATTAAAAATCAAATTCTCTTGTCCCACAAAAACATTAAAATTTGGAAATGTATTTTCTAAAAGGTTATCCCAATTTGTTGTAATAATTCCTTCAATATTGATTTTTTTAATTAAACTGTATTCATCTTTATATTCCTCTTGAATTGTATGTGTATTTTTCTTAAGATATTTACAAATTTCATATTTAAATGGACTTTCTTTATTTATAGATGATTGTTGAAAATCTATTCGGCTACCATTGAATTTTTGATTTTTCCACCAGTCTTCAAATAAATCTTCTGCCATATATGTTGCTACTTGAGGTAAATCATTTGTAGATTTAGAATTATAATAGTGAAAATTATTTGGTAATCCAATTTCATTACACACATTTCCTAATAATGATGCCCATCCCTCGCTATTGATGTATCTGGATGAAAAACCAGAACCAATAAACAAAAATGGAGATGTATTAAAAGATTTTAAGTGTGACTCAAATTCTGTTTCAAATTGACTTTTCATTTATATTTTGTCGTTAAAATATTGTATAATAATTTAAATACGCAATATAATTAAAATTTATACCTTGTGAGGATTACAAGTATTTGTTACAATTTTATTAACCAAAGTCAATAAATAATAGTGTATTGCCCTGAACTACAACAAAATAAAAAGGGAAGCCTATTTGATTTAGACTCCCATTCCTATCAATAAACAAGTACATACTCTGGAGATAAACTATACCTCATAATCTCCTCTGGAGTTCCTTCGTAGAGGTAGTATGTGTAAACCATTCTGCCATCCTTTAAGAAACCTACTGCATAGTTTCCTACTGCTGTTTTTCCTCCTTTTCTGAGGTAAATGTATTCTCCTTTCTCAGTCCAATAATCATAAAACTTGCTGGTATCCACTACGTCAGGGTTTGTTCCTTGTACATTGCCTTGTGTGTTGCTAGAACCTGTGCTATTGGAGTTGTTACCAGCATCGTTATTGGTTTGGCTACTGCTTGAATTCTGAGTCGTGTCTGAATTATCGAGCTGGTTACTGGCTGTTGAACTAGTGCTATTCTTCGGCGTTTTGCTTAGAAAATAAGCAACTATTATTGCCGCTATTATGGTGACAATTACTATAAGCTTTTTCATAGATTATTGATTAGGCCTAACAAGTTTAAAGGTTAGAAAGGCAAGAAATATAGCACTTATGGAGATAAGTAAAACTCTTATCGTTTTCCCTTGCTGAACTGTTACACTCGATGCGTAAGCAGAATCACTACCGTATTTTTCTGCATCGGTTTCTAATTGAGTTCTATTGGTTTTGCCTGTTTCGGTTACTTGGAAAACGCTTTTGACTGCGTTGCCTAGAGATGATATGCCAGAATTTATGATGTTTCCAATATCTGCGATGTTTGCCATATTATTTCCTTTTGAATAGTGATACGCTTAAAACTGTGATTCCTATGGCAAAAGCAATCAGGAGGTACGTTGTAAGCTTTTTGTTTTGTTCGACTTCTTTTTGATAGGCAATCCCATCATATTTTGTTCCTTGTATGGATAAATCGGTAGTGTTGTCTTGTGACTGACTACCAAACAGACCTCCCACAAGGTTGCCGACTGTGCCAATTATGTCATTCATATTTATAGGTTTAGTGCTTGAGAAATTTTGATAGCAAAACATACCCTTTTCCCCGGTGTGAAGTTGGCAGCTCTATACCATTTTGCTATCAATTTTATGATGTCGACTTAGACCTTGGGTACTGCTCCAGAGAGAGCTGGTAAAATTTTGCTATCAATTTTAAAAGCTTCAGGAGCGGAGTAATGAGCGCCGATAGAATTTTGCTATCAAAATTTGATAAAAAGTGAGCTGAAGTAATTCCCTGGTCTAAACATTTGCTATCAAAATTTCCATCCCCATGTCACAGACTTGTTTCCCAAGTAGAACAAGGCTGCTCCCAACAATGGAGTCCTAACCTTTAGCCAGATAATCTGAAATTTTTGGTTCTTGATGGTTTTGGTATCTAGTTTAATGATTTTGGAATAGTCACGAGCGTTCTGGTCTGCTAGTTCGAATGATTGAGTGGCTGCATCAATGGCTGGCTCAATTACTGTTTGATTATTACGAATGAGGGCATTGTATCGAACTAACAGTGAATCATACCTCATACGGTCAGCCACGATATTTCGTAGCTGTAGTGGCGTTATCAGATAGTACTTATTTGTAAACCGTGATTGGCTTAGGCTGTCCGTATTGGTCTGTGAATAGAGCTTCAATGGTAGAATCAGGTAGAGCAAGGAAATACACATTGATATTGCGTTCGTCTTCATGGTGCTTTTCTTGGATTTGTTCTTGGGTAGAAAGTCCGTTTTTGAATGCTTCGTAGGCAATCTGTTGGAGTGTGGTCCTTTGTTGCTCTCGATGGGCGATTCTCTCATTGATTTCTATTTTCTGTCCTTCGGCTTTAGCTACTTGGGTATCCTTCTGATAATAGAAATATCCTACCGCAATGAGTAGGCATACAAACAAAAGAGCTCCGCCCTGTAGAAGGCGTACCTTCCAGAGCGGGAGCTTGATGGGGAGATAGAGTTGACTAAACATTACAAAAGTTCAAGGATTCTATACTTGAGTAGGTTGGTCATGGCTTCGTCTTCTTCTACGAAGTTTCGTAGTAAGCTAACATCTGAAGCGTCCAACTCCAACTCGTTTCCTTTGTAGATGTCAAAGCCCAAAAACATGAGTTTTCCAGCACCTCTGTTACTGTAGGCAATACGTGAGGCTAGGATTTGTCCGATGTTTAATTCTTGAGCATTTTCTACAACTGCCTTGTCATCTAATCCCTTGAAAGGGATATTGAAGTTTATCTTTTTCTTATTCATTGGTCTTAAAAGTTACAAATTGACCAGATTGAGGATCAACTTTTTGAATACTGGTGAAAGTCAAACCTAGGTTCTCCAAAAGGTATTCGACCAAAAGGGTATCTGGTTCATTATACCAATCGTCGAATAACTGACCTTCGGCTCTCCAAATCTTATTGATTTGTGAGATTCCTTCGGCTTGAGGGAAACGAACTTTATCTACAATCTTGGAAATGTCGATGACCTCTGCATACGAGATTTCAGCCGTTTGCTTCATTTCTGAAATGTTGTCATAGTTCACTAGAATTTCACTAATGCCCTTTACATTGGGAGCTAATAGGATTTTGTACATGAGGTGTGTGATTTAGAGGGTTAAAAATTAATAAAATGAGTTGACGAAAACGACTCTGTTACCATCGAGCGTCAGGTAACCAGACGGAGCACTTGACTTGGCATACGAAGGCGTCATGTTAAGACGAAGGTCATTGGTTGATATACCATTTGAGCCTATAACTTCAGAACTGATATTGTGAATATAGCTCATCCCTTCCATCACGCATCCATGTTTGGAATTGAACCAATAGTTGGTTGAAACAACAGATGAACCATTACTGTTTATCGAGAATTCAAAGGGTTTGCCATCAATGTTATTCCAATGATGATTATGCCCAGTAGGATTAAACTCAGAGGGTTTTCCTGAAATACTATCCCAACTGTGTCCATGTCCCCAGTCAGCTTTTCCATCAAGTTTGGATTTGATAAGGTTGGTAGCTATAGGATTGGGACACCAATCTGCCCAACGGGAATTGTCTGTGACGACATCACAATGATAGCGAATGGTATTCCCATCTACCTGAACAATGTTATAGGCTCCATTAGAAAAGTTAATGGCCGAATCAACACTTCTGTCTCCTCCATTTTCTCTTAGAAGTACATTGAAAGCACCAGGCTTTCCATAAATGCTGTCCCAACTATGACCATGTCCCCAATCAGCCTTACCATCTAACTTGGATTTGACAAAACTGGTTGAAATAGGAGATGTTGTAGTGCCGTTATATCGTGAGTCGTCATTAACCACATCGACGTTAAAACGCACTTGATTTCCAAATACTGAAGCGCCAATAAAGCTACCATTACAAAAGTTGATATTTGTGTTATTGCCAGATTTAACTGTACCGTTTTCTTCTAAGTTAATCCCTGATATTTTGGTATTCCAACTTGAAATTTGACTATCTGTCACAAAGCGTTTATCGCTTGATTCTGTCACAAAAGCTGCACTAATAGCTTTCTTTGCCAGTGTCCCATCGGCTGCTGCAACAACGGGAGCATCTACTACTCCATTGTTAAAATCTGTTATCTGAACTTTCTTCGTCTGGATTTTTCCAGCTCTGGTATCGAAAACAATATTGATCGTGTTATAGCAAGTGTCTTTAAAGGCAATTCCCCACCAAGAGGCAATTTCAAGGTTGTATGTGGTACTATTTGCACCATCACCTGTTCCTTTGCTAATCGAATTGTTCCCATAGGTATTGAATCGAACAGCTCCACTCATAGAGCCACCTGCCAGTGGAAGATAGTTGTTTAAATCTGTCGCATTGGCTTTGGCATTCCATGCCGATATTTGCGAATCCGTTACGAATCTGTTGTTACTATCTTGAGCAATCAAAGAAGGTGAAAGTGAACCTACGGTTAAAGCTCCAATTATCATTGCCGAGGTAAGTGCTTGCCATATCCCATCATAATCTGTCGCAGAGCCTTTGACAAAGAGCATATTGGCAGCACCTCCCGTAGGAAGTGTGCCAATAACTTTTTCAGTAGAAACCCCACTCGTTGATTTAAAAAGGACTTTTTCTTTCATTAGAGTGCCGTGGTTATAATCGACTGCCCAAACTCTAAATGAATAGAGGTCGATGACAGTGCTTTCCCAATGAACTGGCTGATTTTACCAGCAACGTTATCTGGTGGTGTGGCAATGGCTGCACCTGAAGAACCCAAATAATAGCGTGTACCTTTAGCAAACGTTGAACCCGAAATTGTTAAACGACCTGCTATGGCTACTAACATTTGTTGTCCAACAGTGCCTGCTGTCAAAGCCACACCCATTGCCTCTCTGGCAATAGCACCATTATCAGCCAATACAAAGCCTGTGGAAGTCAAGGCAACGAGCTTTCCAGCGGTAATACCAGCCTCAGCACAGTTGTCTTTGAGTACAAAGTTTGAAATCTCATTGGGCAAAACAGATTCATCGAGTACCCCAACACCATTGAGCATAACATATTCACCAGCATCTAGTGCACCTACAGAGGTGTCGGTTGCTACTACTGCCTGAAAGTCGCCATTGGTGTTTTTTGAGATTACTTGCTTTTTTGCCATGATGAAAAATAGGTTTAGGGCTTAGAAAAAACCTAAGCCAATGATGAGGTAATAATAGGTTCCGAAATCTCAAGAACCAGTTGAGTGGCAGCTAATGCTTTACCTACTCTTTGTGATAACTTGTTCGCAACATTGTCTGGAGGTGTTACTGTTACATCTCCTGCTGCTCCTAAAAAGTAGTTTGAACCTTTGGTAAATGTTGCACCTGTGATGGTAAACTTGCCACCCGTCAAAACGGACATTTGAGCACCGTTAACGCCAACGGTTACGGCGATACCGATAACATCTTTGGTCAAAGTGGCATTATCCGCCAACACAAAACCTGTTGAAGTTAGAGCAACCATTTTTCCTACGGCAATACCACCTGTTTCTACACAGTTATCTTTGATTAGAAAACCTTTCATCCAATCTGGAATTACGGAATCATCAACGATACCTGAGTCGTTGAGTAACAAAAATCGACCAGCGTTAGCAACTGTTCCGTCCGAAGTATCCGTTGCGACGTTTACTTGCATTTTACCGTCAGTGGTCTTAATAATGGCTTGTTTTTTAGTTGGCATTTTAAATTAAGGTTTAGTTTTAAGTGATAATTTGATTGATAATGGAAACTGAGAAATCAATGTTGAGCTTTTCAGGCGTAAGTGACAAGCCAACACTTTGGGTTACACCTTGGGTAGTACTTCCATCAGGTGCGGATGGCATCAATTGTCCCGCAGGACCAGCATAGTAATTAGTATTGACTGCAAGTCCCCAATTGGCAATTTCAACGACTCCTTCGACTTGAATGTGGAGCGTTTCACCTACTGGAGCATTGTCTAAACTAATTCCTGTTGCTTTGAGATAGTTTTCCTCCAATAATGGATTGAAGTGATAGGCAAGACCGTTTTTAATGGTGATTAAGCGACCTTTTACGATATATTCACCTGCTAAAACCTCCTGAAAATCGACTCCTTTGTAGACGGTTGTATTATAGTGATTGTTGACCTCACCATCAGGTTTAGTGTCATCATTCTTGTCATCTTTGAGTTCTTCGATTTTCTGAGAGAGATTCTGCATCGCCAATCTATCCTTGGCTAATACTTCGAGTAACAAATCGGTATCCTTGTCTATTTTGGCATTGGAGGCAGCCAATTCCTTTTGCGCTTTTTGGGTAAAAAACAACATTATCTTATCCCAGAAAAGCCATATTGCTGCTAGTATGATCAGAAAGATGCTCCAAAGAGGATATTTGTGTTGTTTCATGATTCAACAAGCCTTGACTGATTTGCCAGTCAAGGCTATTTAGGTTTAGTGGCAATTACTTGTTGTAGACTTTCTTAGAAGCAGCTTTTAGGGTTTTACCCCATGTTGGCATCGGCTTTCCTGCTTTGCCAGCTTCGTAGATACTTTTCACAGCTTCCAGATTGACTTGTTTTACCTTCTTTTGAGCTGCTTTTTGAGCAGGAGAAAAGTTCCTTTTAGGCTTCTCCTCTGACTTGTTTGGGGTCTTTTTCATAGGTTATTGAGAATTTAAGAGGTTTTTTTACGAATAAGGATGTAGATAGCAAAAGTGAGCAAAATAACCGCACTTGGAATAATCCAAGCCAGTGGGTTATTCTTAGTTTCACTGGCTACAATTGAACCTGTGAGCTTTCGTATCAGGAGCTTCCCTTTGGTTTTGACAGCTTGCCAGTATTCACCTTGAACACTGAGCCAACTAATATAACCACCTTCATACAACTCACGGGGTCTTTTCAAAAGTCCTAGAAAATCATACTTGATATTCTCGACATGAACCTTGTTGAACCAGTCAGGTGTAATGAAGTTGGAAACTTCAATGCCATCAATGAGATAGCCTTTCCCGTCCGTAGCATCAGCGACTTCCTCAACATAGAGTGGGTCATCTTCATTTTCCTTAAACCCTGTAGTTTTTCGAAACTTCTTGAGATAAGGATTATGAACCATTTCCAGAATCTCATGTGAAAGAACATAGCTGACTTTACTCGAATATCTGACCTTCCCAAATGGAATACCATCGTCATCGACTCCATGAAAACCACCAAGGTCTTCGCCAATGTCATATTCGATGGTCACAGGGAAGTAACCTTTTGGTATCGAGTTGGTACTACTAAAAATCGTAGCTTGTGCTTCAATTGCCCAATAGGGTGCAAAATGTAGTGCCAATTGTTTGTTGATGGCTGCTACGATTTTTCGTAGTTGGTCTAACTCTATTTCCTTTACTTTCGATACTACTCCGATTTTAATCATCTTTCTTTTTGAAATAGATAACAATGGCAGTGCCTATGCCCACAATCGCCAAACCAACTATCCAAAGGATATTCTGACCTGTTCTTTGCAACTGTTGTTGCTGGACATTCGGGTCAGGTTGTTGGTTGTTGAGGTTAGAATCCTGATTGATGGCGTTTGGAAAAATACTGGTAAAAAGTAATCCCACACCTGCCAACACTCCGCCCCAATTGGTATTGGTTTCCTTCTGAGCTATGACATTGCCTTGGTTGTCTTTTACCTGCAAAGTCGTCCCATTGGCAGAAACAGGATTCTGTGTTTTTCCTGTAAAAATACCTTTAATCCCTCCCCAAATATTGGAGATAGCTTGACCGACCTTGGTTTTGCCGTTTTTATCCGTATTTGTCTGGTTTGAACTATCCGTTTTGGAAGTATCCAAACCCTGTGAAGTGTCCGTTGGTGTCTTTTTCATTAGTCTTCTTTTTTACGGATAACAATTGCCCAAATCGTGACACCAATCAATACTACACCAGCTATCAGGCCAAGGATTAAACCTGTTTTTGAATTTGTCCCAGCACCTGAGCCAGCCGCAGAGGTTGGAGGTGTCAATCCATCCTTTTTCTCTCCTTGATTTTGGGGTGATTCGGGATTATTGAGGTTAGATTCGTTTTCTTTTTTCTCCAATTCTGCATTCTTACTAGCCTTTTCCTTGTAATCTTTGTCGGTCATTACCTCTGAAGCTTTTACCCAATACAGGGCTGTTTTTAGAAAACTATCTTTATTGACATAAGGGTTATAAACCCAAAGTGAACCAGATACTTGATAAAAAAGGATGCCACCTTCAACTTCTGAACGACCTGTAGCAGTACCAACGTCAGAGAAGATTCCTGCCCACAACTTCATAACAGATTGCTGTGGTGGGTTAAGCGCATCTCCAACATAAGCATGAAGTTTATTGTTGGGGTCTGGTCGGGAGTTGCTATCATTCAAAATCCAGATAGGTTCATCTTTGGACATGAAGTCATAGTATTCTCCATTAGGACCTTTAGCTGCGAATGCGTAAACATTCTCTTTGTTGGTTTTTAGCAGCGTACCAGCTTGAATACTCATAATAATAGGTTTAGCGGTTATTCGTATTTATTGATTTTTCGAAGTTCTTTTTCCTTACGAAGCTGGATAAAATTGAGCATCATTCCTGACACATAGAAACCAGCGATACATAAGCCAACAAAGAAGCTTCCGAGTTTTAAGAGTTTGTTAAACATCGTTTCAGGGGTATATTCGTGGATAGAGTTTTTGAATCATTAACCGCAAATCATTCGGAGAAACACTCTCAGGGTCATGACTTGCTAACGGTACACCTGATTTACAAAGTGCAACATAACAGAGGTCAGCACAACAAAAACCGTCTTGACTCAGCCCCATCGGATACAACATACTTCCCAAGACCCCACCCCAATTATAGGGTTTACCTACCTTTCGTGCTACGTATTTTCGTGTCTCGACTTCGTAGTACCACGGAATTTCGTAGAACTCCCAATAAAACGGGTTTCGATTCTGGTCTTCTGCAAAGATGTTTACACCTGTAAATTCATTTGAAGAACCGACCTTACCATCTGAGAAAACTAGCTCACAATGAATAAATTCACTTCTTAGAAAAGTCTTCATCAATTGATTGTAAAAGTCTTTTCCGTCGTGTTGATAGTGCTTAAAAGCAATCATGAATTTTCTCATCCTGCAACGACTTCTTCTTCCTTAGGTGGTAGTTTGGGATTTACGCCAGCATCTACGGCTTTGTAACCTAGATATGATTCAAGACCTGCTTTGGTAAGCTCCAGCTTTTCGTGCATCTCAGGAATAAACACTTTGATAATTTCGCAAACGAAAATTCCCAAACCTGCAATCGTAGTTTTGGGGTTATCGACCGCCACCTTGATAAAAGCTTTTAAGCCTGATACATCAGACTTCTGCGCATTTGCAGGATTCTGTTGAGCGACCATTTGCTGCATCACCAAGGTGTTTTGATGGAGTGCTGCTAATATTTCATCCTCATACTTTGCCATAATGATTGTTAGTTATCGTCCTCGTTGTCCTCTATTACCTTTCCAGACTTCATGTTTTCATGCTTAAGCTTCTCATTCTTGATTTTCCAATACACATAAATGGCGGATAAAAGAAAGAAGCCTGCTTGTGCCAAATCTGAAAAGTCATGAATGATAAAGCCCATGACTGGTATTTCTAAGAGCATATCGGAATCGGTATAATATATGTTTCTAAAAACGTTTAAGTTCATTTGAAAACCTTGATGGTTTGTTTGAAAAAATCCTTTATGAGCCCTTTTAATGCTTGCCATGAGTCGGGACGCACGATAAAGTAGCCCGTTGCTACAAAGAAGCTAATCCCTAGGATCCACAACAAAGCCCTGCCAGTTTGGGAACTAATCGACCCTGTCGTTAGATTTGTTTTGTCGTAGCCGACTGGCAAGGCTTTGTTTAGGAATAGTTTCACTTCTGCCACTGTCACCACGCCATCTGAGTTGTAATCAAGTGGGTTGCTATTGTAAGCCGTTGAACCTTTACTGTAAAGCACAGTATTGTCAGATTTGCCGAATGCTATGGGAAAGTGTACCAAAAAATAGAGCTGATAAGCATCTTTAGGCACACCTCTTTCCTTGATTCTTCGTTTGAGGTATTCTCTCACATAAGGCAATTGCTGGACATGGTTCATCTTGTACAGTGCTGCGGTACTTGTCCCTAGGTCTTTGGCTGTACTTTCTAAAAACTGAATTAATCCTGTAGCCGTCCCTTTAGGGTTTCGAGCTTGTGGATTGAGCCTTGACTCTGCCCACATGACAATCATGAGCCAATCAGGATTTTTGATACCTAGGTCTGAACAAATCGCCTTAACCGTATTCTCAAAGGCTGTCCGTAGGTTTGAGGGTATTTTTTCAATATAAACTAAGCTCATAACCAAACGGAATTTTGTCTTTGTATTCAGGTAGTTTCTTGTGGAGTTTTACGGCATTTTGGACAGACTTTTTAAAGAAGAACTTTACATCTAATACTTCCAGTTTGCCGTCTCTATCACCATAAACCGTATCTAGTACTTTATTGTATTGGTAGGCTTTTTCACGCTCGTAGGCAATAACATAGCCATCACCTTTACCAAGGGCAGCGGGATGGAAAACGGCTAGATACACATCATAGGCTGAGTTCATCTTCCCGATATAGGGTTTGAGATAAGGATACACCAAGTGCTCTAATTGCCATTCTCCAAACTTACCCCTGACTTGCCCTAATGAATAGCCCAAACGTCTTAGCGTACTTGGCAGGCATTGAATCAAGCCGAATGCTTCTGAGAGCTTATTTTCTGCTTGCGAGCTGTGCTTACTTTCTACCCAAATGACCATCATCAGCCATTCAGGCTTGATTTTGAGTCTTTGGGCTACGTCTCGAACTTTGGAGATATAGCCGTAAGGGTTTCGGTATGTGAGCCATTCAAAGGGTAGCATATATTAGTTGTTAATCCACTTTTTCAAAAAGATTGAGATAAGAATCAGGAGCGTACCAGCCCCTAGGGCAGTAGCTCCAAGTTTTAAGGCACTAGGCACATCAAATTGTACATTGATATTGGCTGTACCTAGATTGCCTAATAATCCACTTTGGTTATTCATTAGTAGTTAAGTTTTAGGGCAATCATGCGCTGTTCCATTCGAGTTTGCTGGTCGCCATTCCATGAGAAGAGAATTTTCTTCCAGCTTGTGACTCTAGTCCAAAGGGTTGCAGCATCCTTTTTACCGTATTTGGCATTATAGGTCTGAACTAGGAGATGGAATTGGTCATTGGTCAGTGAAAGAGCTTTGATATAGGCATCTCTCAAATCATCACTATTGCCAAACCATGAGTCAAAGTAGGCATGGAAATCTTCTACCAATGGGTTAGGATTCCAGTCTTTGGGAAGCCCTGAGCCTGAATTAGGAAGTGGGAGTTCCAGAAAGGTTTCCTCTTTGGGCGTTGTCAATCGCTTGTAGGCATAAAAGGCAGCCGCACCAAAGACTACGTACCAGAATACACTCGATGAGGTGAGTTTATTGACCACCTTGAGGAAAGTTCCCCATGCTAGGCTTAGTGCTTTCATTAATCACCTTTGAGTTTAAAGAGTTTACCAATGAGTTTAATCGCTAAAAAGCCTGCTACTGCACCGATTGCGCCTTTGATGATGACTTCCTTTACTGTCCAGCCTTCGCCTGTGTCCACTTGAGTTACTACGACCTCTTTGCTTGTTCCTGTAGTAGTATCTGTTTTAGTGACCGTCTTTTTGACAGGTTGTGAAGTGACAGGTTTGACCGTCGAACAGTATTGAACTGCCACATAACCCACACCACCCATTGCCAAGTTGAATTTCAGAAAGCCATTGACACTTTTACCATCGGACTGACCAATCAAATTACCTTTATTGACGGCTGATTTAATGGCTGAGGTTAAAGATGCCCCTGTTCTGATTCTGACACTATCGCCAGTGCAATAGTAGTTCTTCGTTCCAGAAACCACCGTTGGCGTTGAAATAGTGGTAAGGTCAGACAAAGGAACAATGGCGTTGGTACGATATTTCAGCATATACAAAATAGGTTTGTACAACTGAACCAAGGCTAGTTTGGAATCTTCATAGACATCTTGGATAATCCCCAATTGAAGCCCATTATTCATCTTGCCAATCACACCACCAAAGTTTATCTTGGTTGGATTATCTTCATCCCAATCGGCAGTATCATACAACTTCACGTAACCGTATTTAGGGGATGTTACCTTAACGGACATTCCTATACGAACATTTTTTATATCAATTGCCATTGTGTTTGAGTTAAGACCAGACAGCCTATCAATGATAGGCTGTCTAGCATGATTATCTTAGTCTTCGTCCTCGTTGCTAAAAGACTTCCAAGCAAAGTAGCCAGCCAAAATGGCTAATCCAGCCAACACGTAGTTGAGTGGTTTTTTATAGAATGGAGTAGCTGCCTCTGGAGAACCTTCAGTAGAAGCGCTCACGCTTGAACCACCCAAGACTTCTTTAATGATGTCAGAAGTATCTTTTGCTGCAAATGGAACATTCGAAATAGCTCCTTTACCATCCGCATACAAACCGATTTCCTTGTCAGAGACAGTGTAAGTCATACCAACGGTTTGCGTTGCTGGTAAAGCAAACGGTTTCAATGATTTGGCATATTCAGCAATACCAGTTTCATTGAACCAACCTGAACCTTCTAATATGGTTGGGTTCATAGGTTCAAATGTGCTACTGCTCGTATGTTTGGCAAAAAGGACTTTTTGTGAATTGATTTCACAGATAGCAAGTGTCCAAGTACTTTTTTCGTCGAATTTAAAGGCGAAAATTACGTCACCTTGTTTAATTGCACCAGGTGCATGGATATTGATAATAGATGCCATTTTCTTGTGTTAAGAGGTTTGGAGTTAAAAGAAAATTTGAATAGTGATTAGGATTTACTTAAAGCCCTCATAAGGGATTTTGCGAGAATCAAGAATGTTCTGTAGCTTTTTCGAGTATGCCATCAGCCTTACAATCAATTCATTGTCGATGGCTACTGGAGCTGGCTCAATATAACCTTCAATTGGAAAATCCACTAAGTTCTGCTGGGTGTACTGCATTGGCGTTGTGCCTGTTTTAAGACCCACTGCCACCAAGTCTGCATCCGAAGCAAGTAGGTTGGCATGCTCAGTATTAAACCCATTGAGAATACTTAATTTGGGAATGATAGTTGCATGAGCAAAATACTCTTTTCCTACTGGAATTAGCTTGTCAGGCGCATTACTGGCTGCAATACAGGCAAAGGTTAAACCCAAGCGCCGAAAGATTTTGATGTTTCGAGTAATATCATCGTTGTAGTTGACACTAGCGATAATATCACCGTTTTGATACTGTTTTGCGAAATTCATGTTGAATGGAGATAATATGAGAACCTAAAACGAAACAAAGAGCACTAAGCCTTACTCAGCATAGTTTACTTCAACATCTACCGAAATAGATTCAAGAAGTGGCAAAATAATATGCTTGTTCAAAGTGATGTGCTCGTTGACATGATAGATAAAGGAATCCCCCCCTTCATGTTTGGCTTCAATCTCACGGGTAGTGGTTTCACCTTTTCGAGAAGTAGTGTTTACCTCTAATTTCTTACTCATTTGAGCGAGCTGGTTCAATTCAGATTTTACCTTCACACGAATACTTTCAATCGTTGGAGGATACACGTAATCAAAATCCTGTACGTGGTCTAAGAGAATGCCCTCTTCAGGTGTTGCCGTGATTTCGGTATCGTTATCGACTGCTTTGAACGTCCCATCGGTGACATAGCGACCATTCAAAATATTGCCTAAGCGAAGACCAGGCATGAGGCAGACTTTAGCTTCTGTTTCACCGTTTTGTAGGTTGTACTTCACGCTCTTAGACGGCGGAGTGCTTTCCTGACTAGGGTTTAAATCAATAATGTTTGACATGATAAATAGGTTTTGTTGCTAGGTTGATTTTTCCTTGTTTGCAGCTACAAAGTTACGATGGCTTTTTAGGGCGTTGGAGGTAATATGGTGGTAGTAGGGAGTTAAAAAAGTGTAGTTGTAGGGTAAGAATGACTCAGGTTTAAGTTTTACTTAGTTAGGTTATTGACTAAATAAGATTTTTCCGAAGCGAATCACTTTAAAAACGGAAATCAATATCTATTCATTTACATTTTTTTTAAGATTATCATACTTTATATTATTACTTATTGGTCAAATAATATAGATTGATATAAGTTAGACATAATCCAAAAATCTTTTTAGTTATTAAATTATCTTTTTGCATATTTACTATTCTCATCTTTTGTGCTCTCTTTGTATTATCAAAACTAAATAAAAAATTGCTATTATTTAACTCGAGTATTAGAATTACCAATTTCATTCTCTCTCTTCTTTCTTAATCTTATTGTAGTAGCGTTAACTTATCAAGATAAACGACTAATTACATACATGATAAAATACAGCCATCTCTTTAAACAACTTGAAAATATAGGTTGTGGGTATATTCTTTTAACCTCTAACTGGACCATAATAGAGGTTAGTGATGAAGCACAGCATTTATTAGGAAACATTAAAATAAATGATTTAGCCGATTTTTTTATCCTAAATTATGGAATAAACATAGAATATGTTAGACATAAAATAAAAATAAATTCAGGTTTTTTTAAAATAGCATGTTCTTACACTCCCTTGAACACGGAGCATGAACTATGCTTTTTTTCGGACGATGATGAGATTACATTGTTCATACGAGAATTATCTACTTCCTCAGAAACACTACTGAAAGAATTATTTGATCTAGCACCAGTTGCAATGATGGCGTATGACTTTGAAAGAGATAAAGTCTTTGTTAATGATGATTTTAGTATGCTTATAGGCTACCAGAATCAAGATTTAAAGTCGATGAATGAGTGGTTATCTTTGGCATTCCCCGAAGAAAGCTACCGTCAGGAAATTTATAATCACTGGTTTGAGGGAATTTCGAATGTACTGGCTGGCGAACAAACCTTTGTACCTTTTGATTCTAAAGTCAGATGTAAAAATGGTACCTTTAGATACTTTGATGTTTCTTTCAAATTACTTAAGCAATTTACAATTCTGTCGTTTATTGATGTTACAGATAGAGTTCTCACTCAAATTCATTTGGAGGAAAGTCGTAGAGACTTTCAAAGTATCACAGAGGAAATTAATGAAATCCTATGGATTACAAACAGCTCTAATGATGAGGTATTATTCATAAATAAAAAGTGTGAGAAAATTCTATCAGGATATTCTCAACATTTACCAACGATAAACGACTTTCATTCGATTATACATCCAGAGGATTTACCTAAATTATTGGATGCTCAGCAAGCTTACCTCAATAATACCTCCATTCCATTAAGAATTGCTACAAGAGTTATACTATCCGACGGAATTTGTAGATGGTTTGAGCTTGTAAAGTTTCCTTTATTAAATGAACAACTCCAAGTTTACAAACATGTTGGTTTAGCCAATGATGTAACTTCCAAAATAGAAGAACAACTTAAGTTTGAAAGATTAAATCAGTTGCAAAACACATTAGCGAAACTTGCCATTACTTTTATTAATAAACCTTACCAAGATTTTCAAAGTGAATTAGTCAACATGCTTGAAACGGTCGGAAAATCAACACAGACCTCAAGAGCTTTTATCTATAAATATGAGCAAAATCAGGAAAAACTTATAAAGACGCATGAATGGGTTTGTCCGACCCAAGTCATTGAGAGTGATGACCAACTTCTCGAGATAGCTATATCTGAGGCCGAACCTCTTTTCAACAGACTCATTGAAGATAAAATATTACATGTCTACGACATAGACGAGCTAAGCTCATTCCCTCGAATTTTTGGTGCTTTATTGATGGAGTCAGTAGGTTCGATTGTGGTATTACCTTTTTTTGAAGGTAATGTGGTGATTGGTGTGCTCGGACTCATGACGTCGAAGGAGCAACGAACGTTTGGAAAGGATGAAATAGAACTTCTAAAAGTTGTGGCAGAACTTATTCAAAACGTTACAATAAGGTATAATGTAGAAAACTCTTTAAGAGAGCGAGAGCGGGAGTTTCGTGGAATTTTTGAAAACCTCTCAGAGGGCATTGTCTATCAAAACCGTGATGGTTCAGTTATTCGAGCCAATAGTAGCGCTTCCAAAATTCTCGGAATCGATCAGATTAATACAAGAACAATATCACAGCTATTCAAAGAAGTTCAATTTTTAGATACAAACAAAGATATTATTGACTTAAACCTTTTACCTTTTGCAAGAGCTCTTTCCTCAGGAAAACCTGTCATTGGAGAAATTGTTGGAATTAAGTATCAGTCAAGTGACCAGGAAAAATGGTTTCGTGTAAATGCAATACCTGAATTTAAAGAAAAGGGCTCTATCCCCTTTCGTATATTCTGTACGTTCATTGATATTACTGAACAAAAAACTACTGTTGATTCCTTAAAAGAAAGTGAGGAAAAATATAAACGACTTACAGAAAATATCAAAGATATTGTCTACAGAATTGAATTAATACCTCAAAAGAAATTTACCTACGTTAGTCAATCTGTTCGCCAAATTATCGGATATGAGCCAGATGATTTCTACAACAGTTTTCAACTAGCATCAAATGTTATTTGTAGCGATGATCGGGATCAATTTTTAGAATTGATGGAAAAGAAAAATTTCTTCAATACCCCTATTATGTTGCGATGGGTAAAGAAAACTGGAGAAATTGTATGGGTTGAACAACGGAGTGTACCTATCTTCAATTCATCTAACGAACTTATCGCTGTAGAAGGCATCATTAGAGATATAACGGATACGAAAAAGGCTTTTGATAACTTACATTATTTAAGTCGCTTACAAGAAATACTTATGCGAGTATTCTTGGATTACATTAGCATTACTTCAAGTGAAGCCGACGCAAAGATTAATACAGCTTTGGAAGAATTAGCGAAATGTATCCAAGTAGAACATCTGTTTATTGCAAATTACCGAGACTCTCATTCTTCATTTGACATAAAAAATGAATGGAGGAACTCTATTCTTGATACAACTATCATCATTGCTGAATTGGAACAAAGAGTAGAGAAAATCTACGAACAGCATCTCAAAGGAATACCATATCATTTGAAATTAGAGCAAGTTAGTATTGGCCTTGAACCAATTTTCGCCGCCAATGAATTGATTGGATTTGTTGGTATCAAGATTAGTACAATAGTAGAAAGAGACGATAAGTTTGATGGTCAAATACTTAAAATGTTGGCTAAAATGTTAACCAACATTTTAGAAAGACAAAAAATCATCTCTGAGATAGAAGAAAGCAGACAATTACTTAACAATATCATAAATAATAATGGCTCAGTTATTTATGTAAAAAATCTTCAGGGAGTTTATCAAATCGTTAATTCAACTTGGGAGTCTGTTCTGAATATTAGTAAGTCACAGGCATTGGGAAAAACAGATTTTGATTTATTTTCAGAGGATTTTGCCAAAGAATTTACCTCAAATGATCTTAATGCACTCAATGGTGGACAACCACTTTATTTTGAGGAGAGTGTGATCATTGATTCAGAAAAACGTGATTTTATTAGTGTAAAATTTCCTGTTCGAGACTCTGCAAATCAATTAATTGGTGTAGCTGGGATGAGTACCGATATTACAAGGATTCGTAATATAGAAAAAGCCTTGAGAGAAAGTGAAGCTAATCTAAAGGCAATACTTGATAGCTCTTCTGAAAGTATTTGGTCGATAAATACAAATTTTGAAATTATTTATGCGAATAAAGTTGTTCGTAGAGACTACCTTGAGTCATTTGGTGTGGAGCTCCATAAGGGGGTAAATATCCTTGATGCCTTACCCGAAGTTGTACAACAAGAATGGAAGAGCCGTTATCAACAGGTCTTTGAAAATAAGGTTATACAATTTAACGATAAGATACCCACGCACAATAAGACTTATTACTTAGAAATTTCGATGAATCCTATTTTGCTAGATGATCAAGTGGTAGGTGTATCCGTTTTTAGTAAAAATATTTCAAAAGAAAAGTATGCTCTTAATGATGTACTCCGATACAATAACATATTTGAGAATCTGCTTAATGAAATTTATTTATTCGATGTTCATACCTTAAAGTTTTTGGGAGCTAATAAAGCGGCTAGAGAAAACATTGGATATAGCGCAGACGAGCTCGCTTGCCTTACTCCAGTTGATATAAAGCCTTTGATAGATCGAAATGAATTTCTTGAATTAGTAAATCCTTTGATTACTGGCCAAAAGAAAAAGCTTGTTTTTGAGACTATTCATCGTCGAAAAAATCTAACTCAGTATCCTGTTGAGGTTCATCTTCAGATAGTAGAAATTGAGCAAGAACGTCAATTTGTTGCGATCGTAGTAGATATCACAGAGAGAAAGACTGCCTCTTTGGCACTTATAGAAAGTGAAAATAGATTTAGAAGATTATTCCAAAATAATGCATCTATCATGTACATTATCAATCCCGACAACGGGCAGTTTGTAGATATGAATGATGCCTGTATAAACTTTTATGGATGGTCACGTGATGATTTTAGCCAACTAAATATTTTAGATATTAATATTTTTGAAGAAGATGTTACTCAAAAATTTGAACTAGTTTCAAAAAGCACTAATCTGGTATTCGAAACAAAACATAGAAATAAGTATGGAGAAGTATTCGATATGGAAATCTATAGCTGTATGATAGAAATAGGAAGCCAAAATCTAATATTTGAAATTGCTCATGATGTAACAGATCGAAACAAATACTTCAAAGCCGTCGAAATACAAAACAAAACATTGAAGGATATTGCTTGGGTGCAATCTCACGTCGTTCGAGCACCACTCTCAAGATTGATGGGGTTGGTTTTATTACTAAAAGAAGGCACTGAAGATGCTGAAATGCTTGAACAATGTCTAAATCATATTATTAGCTCAGCATTTGAAATAGATCAAATTATAAAAGATATTACCAATAAAACTTACAGTGTAAAAGAACTTGAAATGGATATAAATAATTCTATCGCAACCAAGCATAAAAAAGTACATGTATCAATAGTTGATGATGATAGTACTGTTCAATTATTACATAAGCTTTTAATTGAAAAAGTTGGTATAGCTACTACTCCCAACCAATATTTGAGTGGGTTAGGTATGTTAGATTTTATAGTATCTCATGATTCTCAAACGAATGTACATATTGTATTTTTAGATATCAATATGCCAGAAATGAATGGTTGGGAGTTTTTGGAAAGCCTCAGTAATAGGTTCCTTTCCTGCACTGTGAAAGTAGTTATTGTTTCATCATCAATCGATCAAGCAGACTATAATAGAGCTTGGACATACCCGTGGGTGATTGAATTCCTTAGCAAGCCACTCGATTTGAAAAAGTTGAGCGCGTTAAAAGAACATGTGGATTTAAGAGAGTTCTTTAAGGAAAATAGTAAAGAATAGAATGATTTTTTTTCATCCTAAAGAGTCAAATAAATGAGAACACAGTTAATAGGTTGATTTAGTAGCTATTGATATATTAAAGTCTATTGTAAACATAATTTCGGCAGTATCGATTTACTATTGAAGCTTTAATTTTAAGAGGTTGAATGGTTACAATTCAACCTCTTAAAATATTTATTAAAAAAGACCTAAGAACTTCTTGCGTTTAGGCATTTTACCCAAAGACTCCCATTCGATATTGGACTTTTTAGCAATCAGCTTCAATGCACGCATATCTTTTTTGTGAATGGAGGTCAGTACCATTTTCTGATACGTGAGCGCTTGAGCTTCCTTGAACTTGGTTTCTGCATCCGTCCCTAAGCGTCCCATTCCTCTGATTTCCTGTAAGGTGGTTGTGCTGATTTTATAAAGCTTTCTAAGCGCTTCTGACTCAGTTTCTACCTTCTTTTCAAGCTCACGAATACTTGCTTTGGTTTTACTGATTCTTTCATCCAGCAAAGCAATTGGGGCAGGTTTAAAGCCTTCAATGGATTGGTTTTTCAACATCATTCCATCTATTTCCTCTAATGAAACGGTATTTGACTTTGCATTTGTGACTAGAAACAAGAGCTTACCTCTTTTCACTAATTGCCCTTCTTCAAAAGGACTTTTAAGGTGTATCTCTTTAGCTTTTACTTTTTGTACTGGTTTTATTACTACAGCCTCTTTGGTATCATCGACCAAAAGTACACCTTCATATTGGTTTCCGTTTACGCTTTGAACCTTGAGTGTTTTATCCAACTCTTGGTCCTTTACAATATCCCCTTCATCAAGCGTCCCTTTAAAAAGCTTTTTGACAGAAGAAGGTTTACTTTTGGGTTCAGGTTTGGGAGCTGCCTTTTTTTGCTTTGAATTAGCAAAGGCTTTTCCTTGCTCTTTGTTGTCTTTGGAGATACCTAAAAGAGATTTTGCTTTGGATACTTTCTTTACCTCTTTGGAACTAGGCTTTTCTGGTACTTCTTTGGGTTTGGCTTGAGCATCCAGCGCTTTATTGATTTGTTCTAAAATTACATCAATAGATTCATCGATTTCAGGGTCAAGACCATATACCTCTACGGTATCTGTTGTAAGCCCTTCTACGATTTCAACGAGTTTTTTGTTAGAGTTTTCTAAAAGATCTGAGCGCTTTGAAGCGTAATTGCTAACGGTAATTTTCATGGTTAATTAGGTTTAGTTTAAGTTTAATGCTTGTGCCTTGAGTTTGAGTAATTGAAGCTTGATTTTAATCAAGCGAATGGACTTTTGTTTTTCAGCTGCATCGTTGGCATTCTGTTGCTGTACCTGAGCGTTCACAGAATCTTGAATCATTTTAAAGTCAGTAGCACTTAGGTTAACTGACGCTCCAAATCGCTCGGTCAAAATCCTACAGACCGTCTCAAGGTTTGAATCATCGACAATTCCCACCATCGTACTCGACACTGAATTGAAGTTGCCTCCATCTACGTATTTGAGTAGTTCCGCATCCGTGTAAACATCGCCTCCTTTACTTTTGGATAGTGCGGTAATCATTCTAAACTTGCCATTTTGTCTAAAAAAGGTAGTTCCAATGCTAGTTGATACCTGACCTTTACTTCGAATGATGGGTACTGCTACTGTTAGTGGTGCAATGACATTGGCAGTATTGCTTTTCCAATTAGATTCCCTCAAGTAAGAATTTGGTAGTAATAAGCCTTTCTTGACGCTGCCATCTTGCATCGTAAAATCAATCAAACGTCCCTTGGCAAACTTATCATTGGTATAGGCTTGTAAAATGTTTCCCGTAACAATTAAAGCTGAAACACGGTCTTTGGATTGTGAAGTAATCGCTCGTTGCCACTGTTCTAATACATTATCATTGGACAAAAACTTTGATTGACTCATGATTCCTGAGAGCTTGCCAAAATCATTGCCTGTGATGCCAAAGGTTTGCTTTTTGACCCCATTGGAGACGGCTATATCAATTTCAAAAGTATTCAATTGTATTTGACCATCTTCGTAAGGCTTGATACCCAAACAAACCCCTGTGACGTAGCTATTGTCGGATTGTGGTACATACAAAAGCCTTCCTAGTTTGAAAAAGTCAATCAGCTCTCCGTATGCTCGTTTGTTTCCTTCCTTGCCAGAACTATGATAGGCTATGGCTTCTTCACGTTCTTCTAAGAGTTCCTGTAGCTTGGTTTGTAGCTTTTGCTGTTGTTCCTCAGTCTTATTTTTGAGTGCCTCAAACCATGAAATTGTCATTTCTTTGTCTTTCTCATAGTCGGTTTGTGCTCTGGTGATTCTGGATTGCGTTTGTTGCTCTAATAAACTCAAAACAATCTCTTTAATGCCATCCTTTTGTACCTTTTCACGCTTTTTAAGTTCTTCTTGTAAGGTTGTGACCGTGTAGGGCTTTCGTAGGTTGTTGATTTCATATAATCCCACGTATGTAGGTCCCGAAAAAGGTGAATCCGTGAAGCTTTTCCCTAGTACTGCGATATTGGGTTCTTCGATACTAGCTGCCTTTAAGTCCATCGTTTCGACTTCAAGGTCATACTCATCCAAGGCAATCTTTAGCTCCACGAAGGCTTGATACTTTTTGACCATATCGGCATAGAACTTTTCTTGTTCCTTGGTATTGAGTAAAGCCACTCGACCAGATACGCTTTTCGCTAAGTTTTCAATATACTTTTCGGACTTTGCGTTCGTCTGTTCTGCATCTTCATCACCATGTTGAGCATCATAGAAATAGCGTTGGAGGTCTAAGCGAGTGTAATAACTCTTTTCCAAATCCTCATTTTTATCATCTTCAATCAAGGTTTTCATCACGATGTCTCCATATTTATTCAAAAAGTCCTCAGATTGAATAAGGTCTTTAGAGGTCTTTTGGGACGAAGTGGTATTGGCATCCAATGATTTAAGCTTTGATTTTAGCATCATCACTAAGCGCTTTTCAGCAGGAATGTCAGAGCTGAGATAGTCATAAATCGGAGGCAAGATTTGCCCCGTTCGGTTGATACGACCACGCTTTTGAATCTCGGTGTTAATATCAAGCTCTGGTTGCCAAACAATCATCACTCGTTGCTTTACCTCATTGGCTGGTACTTTCTTCGTAGGAATAGCATGAGCAGACTTTCCTGTTGAACCGCTTTGATTAATCATCAAGCAGTCAATTTGATTATCCTGAAACTTTTGAAAAGTATCAGCCGCATTCTCTTTGCGCCTAGTTTGCACTCGACCAGTCGTGACAGCTGCACTCATTCTCCCTAAGCCTTTGGGTAGGTATTCATAGATAACCTCCAAGTTTCGACCAGTCACCTCACCAACTTTGTAGCCCTCAGCTTCAATGCGTTGTTTGACATAATCAATTGGTGAAATCATCACACCCGTTTGAATCGTTTTGATTCTACTCAAGATGTAGTTGTATTCAAAAACGGCATTACTTCCTAAGGTATCCAATTCGATTTTCTCAAAATGCCTTTTACCCCAACCGTCATTGATTTGGATTCTGAGTACACCTTCTAAACCTCTGGTTAATACTTGTGAAAAGTCAGTATTTACTTTGCCTGTTGAATCAATGTCGAGTTCCTTAACAAAAGCTTCCATCGTATTTGCAAAGGCAATCACAGGCTTTTTACCTTCTTTGAGACGTTGAATGGCTCTATCCGCTACGGCATCAGCTTTGATTGCCAAAAGCATTTGAGAGACGATTTGGAAGACTTTAGAAAAGTATGGGGCATTGCGTACCCCTAAATCAGCCGTTCCACTCGCCAAAGCCACTTCACCTTGTTCATCACGCAAAGTTTGATTCATGTTTTCTACCGTGCCTTTGACATAGTTTCGCTGGAAAGCTACAATCATTTGCATAATGTCGGTGATGTTGTCACATATCTTTCGGTGCAAAATAGAATAATCCTTCATGCCAAAAGTGGTAGCAGTTTTATCCAGCACAATCCAGTTGACAATCGCACCTGTGTTAGCCATGCCTCTTTCGTGTCGAATAAGTTGTCCTTCACTTACCAAGTTGGCTGAGATGATTTCTTGCAAAGCCACACCACCCATTTCAACGGCATTAGCCATTTGCTCAGAGGACATATTGGCTTCGCTAAGGTCAGTTTTAAGACCATACAAAGCCATGTTTTCACTACGTTTGGCAAAAGTGGCAGAAAGGAAAATCGTACCTTTGGATTCACGGACAATATCTCTCATGATGATACCCGTAGAGGAACTTCCCCCTGAGGCATTATGCGATTCGTCCAAAATCAAAATATTACCTTTTGCCTGTTCATACAGGAATTTAGCCTTTTTACCCTTGATAACGTTCTTTTTACCACCATTCCAAATAACTTTATTGCCTGTAGCTACTTGTGAGTAGGTCGCTAAAATAAAATCATATTCATCGGGTAAAACACCTGAGTCAATGACGCCATCTTGTTCTAATTTTTCAGGAGCTTTGTAAATGATATTCCCTAAGTCATCCTTGATATGCGAATCAGCATCCCTCGTATTGACGATAAATGGTCTGATATGTTTCCCCTTTGACAAGTCATAGTCAGTCGTGTTTCGTTTGTATTTAAACACGCTTTTGGTAGGATTTTGCTCTTTAAAAGCTTCGTAGTTTTCGGGATTGTTTTCGTAGCTGCTTTTCTCTTCTTCGCTCAATTCATCCCATGTATCATACTTGATTTTATGCTCGACTTGACCAATGGCGATTTCTAGTTTTTGAGAACCATCTTCCATCCCCACCCCGATAAGGTCACGATAAAGGTCGGTAAACAAAGAGGGCTTTTCTGTGATAACAATGGGCTTCCTTCCTTTGTGGTAGGCATAACGAATCATGGCCGCATTGATACGCCCTTTTCCAATGCCTGTTTGATGGGCGATAATGATTCCTTTGCCTTTTTCGACTTGATAGATAGCCAATGCGACCGAATCAACCTGCTCGGCCGCCAGTGCATTCGAGAGTTCATCGAGTGATTTGTAGCGCAGGTGCATCTTGACGTATTCATCGACCGTCATTTCGTCGCCATACTCATTTCGGAGGTATTCTTTGAGTTTAGAAAGGGCAATTTGTCCCTCAAAAAACATAGAATCAGGGGTTTCAACGGAAAGAGATTTCATTTTGGAAGCGGGACGATACATTTCGCCTAATCCTTCCACTTTCTTCTTTTTGGATTTAAACAATTTAATCATGGTAGAGGTATTTATTTTGATAGCAAAATGAACTTCTGCAGCTGGAAAAAGACCAGGAGAAAAGCGGATTTTGCTATCAAATTATTGAGAGCTTTCGCCTGAGCAAGGTGTCGACACACAACAGTGTGTAGTTTTTTGCTATCAAATGGCTAATGCCAGCGCTTTAAGCTTGAGTAATTGTAGTTTGATTTTGAGTAGTTCATGGGGCTTCCTTTCAGCTTTTTGATAGGTAGTCATAATCCTTTCATAGAGTGCATCAAAGGTTTCAACCACCGTTTGATTGACATCTTCCGCCATCGGGGCAAAACCAGAGGGTTCTTTTTTGACGCCATCCACTAAGACCACACGAACATCAAATTGTGTTCCTTGGCGAGCGTAGAGCTCTCCATCGATACTAATCACATCGACCACATTGTAGTAATGGTGTAGATAGTTAAAAAAGAAGCGGTCGCCCACGGCATGATTCCCTCGATTTCGACCAGCAATCAATCCCTGAGCATTGTAATGAGTATGCCCACCAAGGATAAAAGCTGCTTTGCCTGCTGGCTTCATGGTTTCGAGCGCATACAATGCCATCAAATGGTCAAGTTTATGAACTCTAATAGGACCTACATTCACTCTTTGGGGTAGCAAACCAAAGGGAGGATTGGAGATAACGGCATCAAAGCTACGTTGATACTCAGGCATCTTTAAAGAAGCATCATTCTTCGTTACTAACTTAAAGCCTTGAGTCAAGAGATTTTTATATCGTAGCTCAGAGATTTCGTTAACGATAAACTGTCTTGGTTCAGCGGCAATGGTCAAAAGTCCGTTTCCTGCACTTGGTTCAAAACCTTGTTTGTTTGGGTTATCAATCCCACACCAAATCCCCATCAAAAAAGCAATAGGCGCTGGAGTGGAATACTGTTGAAGCATAACACTTTCAGAGGTACGATGATTGAGCCGAACTTGATTTTTGTAAAGATTGACAATACTCAAGTATCGCTCTAAAATGCTGGTATTGGCATGAGCATATTCCCTTGCCGTGCGAACAATGGCTAATTCGGTAAGTTCTTTAACCTCTGATTGGTTGGTGATACCAAATTGGCTTGCTAGTTTTTGGGAAGTAACTTTATTGTCCTTTTGACCATCCTTAAGCCTACTTGCGATGGCATTCACATATAAAGATGAATTATCTATAACCAATTTACCGATACCCTGTAAATGGGAACTTACTTCAAAATCGGTAAAAATACCAGCTTCTTCAGAGTTGAAAACAGGATTGCATGGGTCAAGGATAAGAGGTTTATCCAGCAAAATCACCAGATAGATGTGTGATGTATTCTGTGAAGGATAGGTCGCCAAACGAACTTTAAAAGGAATCCTTAAATTTAGTAGTGCTCCTCCTAAAAAAATTACAAAATCTTCACAATCTATACCTGTATGTCGGTCTGCCCATGAGGCGTTAGGCAAACGAATGATTTCCGCTGAGTCTGGATAACCATCGTATTTGTAAAGGAATTCTTTTCGGCAAAAGTCATGCAAGCGCCTAATAGACTCTCGGTGCGTATTATACTTAAATCTGTTTGCAAAAGCTTTGGTTTGTACTTTGGCTTGAGGTATGTATTGACTAGCAATTAAGCTAGCTAGCTGTTGTATATTGGGGTTTTCATGGATGATACGGTCGTGTTTGGTGGGGGTCTTAAAAATTGAGCTTGTTTTCAAAATACTTGATGTTAACTATCATATAATATTGAAAACAAAGGTATAAATAAGAAGAAAAGTGGACGGAGGTATAAAAGTGGTAGTATAGGTGTAGTATACACATATTAACGGGTTACTTTATTGACATTTTAGTAACATAATTATTATCAGTGTAATTAGATTCAGCATCCGATGAGTCAGCATTAGCAATGATATCAAATGTATAATCTCCTTTTGCTTTTACTTTAGCCTTCAATGTACTCAGGTAATAACCGTATGTATCTATCTGTCCAATATCTTTTTTAGCATCTTCAAATATCGTTTGCTCATTTACGACTTTCCCATTTTCAACTTTTACTACTACATACATCTTGGTTTTAGTTACAGGTCGTGCTGTGTGTAAGAAGCAACTCAAATTATTACTCCGCACAAATACACAGTTATATACGTAAATTTCTTCATTGTCACTTAGTGGTCGAAAAATTGAGTTTGGCTCTTTTGTGTCAAGAAATGGCACAAAACTAGATTGCCAATATATACTGTATTCTATTCCTGAATAGGGATCCTTCCTTTGGACACTAAAAAATTCATTTTTCGAGTTTGGAAAGATATTAACAGTAGATTTTGGTGGAAAGAACGTGCGATTTCCAAAAGAATCTACATAAATCAATATGTTTTGCTCTACTTTTAAGGTTATTTGTTGATTTATGTTATTCAAAAAAGGAGGAATGAAATAATTTTTATCTCCTTCTTCACAACCACAACTGGTTGAAAATAAGCAATAAGCGAAAAACATTACATTTATTGCGATAAAAGTTATTTTCATAGTTAATTATCTTAATATGTAAACTTCATTTCCATTTTGATCAATCATTGGTTTCGTTCTTCTGCCAGTAACCTGTATTACTAAAACAGGAGCTGAAGTTTTGGCCTCATAAGACAACCTTTTCCCTGTAGTTGTTATATTCTCGTTATTATCTTCATTTCTTTCTTTAACAGTATTAGTTACATCCGCATCTCCTACTATTTTATAATAACCGCTAACAATAAAAGCTAAACTATCATTCACTGATTGACTTTGACCACTGGAGAGGGAATTTATTTTATAAGATTTAACATCAACAGTTTTAGGATTGGAAAAATTATTACTGCTACTGTAGGATATTACTTGCTTATAAGTACTTTCATCAGCAGAAGTTTTATTTTTTTTACATATTTCATCTACCACATTTAATATACTGCTACCTATCACATAGCCATCTGAATTTAGAATTTTTTCATTTTTTGTAGCCTTTAATACATCTACTATCAAATCGGCATAGGGTGTTAGAGAGCATGGATCGTTAGTTTTACAACCTGAAAAAAGAAGGATTGTTGTAGCAGAAAAGAATACTAGAGAAGTTGTTATTTTCATGATTAGTACAGTTTTAGTTTTCAGCAAAGTATATCAAAAAAACACAAAGCTCAATAGGGGGAATATCTTTTTTATTATTCGGTAATATCAAGATTAACAACTCCTTAAGTCCAAATATTAAAAAACTCAAAATGTTCTTATTTGAAACACATTTTTGTAAATATAATCAATGGCAGGATAAGGCAATTTCCTTCGTAAAGCAGGTTTATCAGGGTCAAAGCCCAAAGACTTTAGTTTTTCTTTATGAGCATCCACCTTCAAACACGAAAGAAGATACTTCACATCAGCTCTAAGGTTTTTGCCTTGTCCTGTGGTAATATTTAGCTCTTTGCAAATATCGGTTAGTGTTGAAGGTGGATAGATTTTCATCTTACTTATGCTTTAAAATCGGTGTGAACCCAATAGGTAATTCTTTAACTTCTTTTCGAGTGATACCTCTACCTAGTTGTAGTTCTGGATTGAGGGTTAATTCTTGCTTGTCACAGTAGACTTGCATGGTGTTTTCCATCTGTGGTACTAACATAGTTTGAGCGTTGAAGGTTAGTTTGTAGCGGCCTTTTCTCTGGATTAGGGTTCTTACTATTGCTCCTAGACAAAAGACCACCAAAAGAACGAGTAATAGGTTTAGTGTAAACATGGTTTAAAGAGGTTTGTAGGTTATGCCATGATGACCTGAACAAAGAGTCTTTTGCTAATGGTAAAACTGTTACGGTAGCGTGTGAACTCTTTGATGGATTCAATGGCAGCATCGAACTTTGCCACATCATTAGTTTCGACTTCGATGAGTAGCTGACCTGAGAGATTGAATTTCTGAGATAGCTTCTTAATGGCTTGGAGTTGGGTTAAAATCTGTTTTTTCATAAAGGTTGTAAAAAGTCTTTGATTTCTTGCTCTGAGAAATACTGTTCCAGTTCTGGGGTTTCATTTCTTTGGAGCATGGTGTGAAAGTCTGGCAGCTCTCTAAAATAGTCGAGTGGCGGTAAGACTTCTCTTCTTGCTTGAATAGCCAGACAGTATTGGAACTTCAAAAAAGTGGTTTGCATCATTACCATGTTTCTAAAGCTACGTACCTCTGTCTCTAGCTGAAGCTTTTGTTGCTTGACTTTTTTGCGATGGGTCTGAAACCCAACAAAGAAAATTACGCATAGGAATACTAGGTCTAGGGTGTCACGAAGGGTCATCATTTTCTAAGGTTTTCCAGTTGAGTATTGCGAACTGCGAGTCAATATCTAGGCTTTCGTAGATTTTCTTGTCGTGGTTGATAATTTGCACTAACTCTGTTACTTCATGGTTGTAAAGTGCCTTAAATGGCTTGTTAAAGTGTTTTTGAAGTAACTCATACAAAATCACAGAATCAATTTTGATGGTATCCTCAAACTGTTGTCGTAGAACGGCTGATTCTTCATTGGCTTGCTGAAAACCGATAGGTTCTGATTCGTCCAACTCAAATTGCTCACTTATCAGCTCATTCAGCTCTGATTTGTCTAGCTTTATGGGCATTATTGTGGTATTCTGTGTTTCGGTGGGTTCTTCAACCTCTTTGACGTTGAGTGCAGTGTCCTTTTCAGTCCTTCTTCTCATCAGCAAGCTCATTCCCAATATTACCATGCCTACGATGGCACAAATGAGCAAAAACAACTTGGCAATTAATCCGTAGTTGGCATTTTCTGATTCATCTTCAAAATCTAACATAGGTGCTATTTGGGGTTAAATTCTAGTTTCTGTTGTGCAAAGGGAAAGTACTTTTTCCCATCAATCCAATCTACCTGCTCGGTATTTCGAACGCCTACACGGTATTCCTCTTTGTCAAAGTATCTGGTTGTCCATTTCTTGTTCTCAGGAAGCTCTGTGTTTTGAACAGCAATGTCATACATCAAATAGGCAATCTCTTTTCTCGGTTGAACCTTCGTAGGTAGGTCATTGAAATCATCACCTGTTTCCTTCAAAACCAACATATTCATCATTTTCAGAAGGTCTGGTGAAACCTCCGTGCCTCCGAAATAGTGAAATTGAAGTAGCAGCTCTAAGCCGTTATTTTTCGGTGTTTTCAAAAGCTGCTTTTGTGCTTTTGTCATCGTTCCTGAGCCAAAGAATGAGCCTGCATCGTCATAGATTACCACCGCATTTTTGACATAATTGCTACAGTAGTACGAAAACTTGTCATAATCGTCTGATTGAAGCTTGACCACTGCATTTTTTGGCATCGGTCGCTCCAAATCTTCGAAGGTTACTTTCTTAGTGATTTCCTTGTAGCTGGAATTATTCGAATGGTCAAAGACAATGATTCTTTTGGGGTTATTTTTGAAAGCTCCGACTCGAAAATCGAGTGAGAGTTGTAAGGCTTCGTAGGTCTTTCCTGTGTTTCGAGTACCAAAGAAGCCCCAAACGTTTCCTTTGGGATTCATATCTAGGTGATTTTTGCTTTGATTTTCTTAAATACTTTTACGGTAAAATTGGAGAGTGCCTGAGGATTATGAGCGATGATATTCGAACCCATCAGTACCACCAAATCGTAAATCATGGCGGATTTACTTGGGAGTCTATATCTACCTTCACGTGCCTTTTTCTTCAAGTCTTCCAGAATCACCAACTTGACAAACTTTCGGATAGATTCGGTATCTTCTAATCCTTCATCTTGTTGGATTTTTTTCTTTTGCTCCACTCGTTTCTGAGCAGCCTTGACTTCGTCACTTAATGGAATAAGGTTCGCTTCAAAATCTTCGACTAGCTTTTCGTCACCATTCTCGGTTGACATCTCTGCCACGATATTTCGTAGCACGCCCGTACCCGTTTTTACGTAGGAGAAAATTAGCTCGGTCTCTAATTCTGCATTCCCATCCAAAATCACTTGGTCGATGTTGGGCACATATTGAGGTGTGACGACCTGTTGGGCTACAACTTGAGGCTTGAAAGGATTATCAAATAACCCTTCCAATTGTTTGGGAGCTGGTGGCTCTTCTACACGTTCGGGTGGTGAACTCATCCCCGTGAGGATGGAATTGCCTATTTCAGCACCCTCTGTGATTAATCTTAGTTTTTCTGAAAAAATCATGGTGCTACTTTTTTACGTATTGGACGCCCTTTGCTAGACCCTTGCCAGCATACTTTAAACCAAGGTTGACAAAGAAGGACGCTACTTTCTTTTTACCTGCTTTGAGTTGGGCTTTAACTTTTCCCATCAAGGTTTTTCGTTCTTCCCATTCGATAATCAGTTTTTCGAAAACAGGACGAAAAGCGGGTTCAAAATCAATCGCTCCATCGGCTCGAAAGCATCCCATTGCGGTCATGTATTTTCCAATCATATCGAGTTTGAGTTCGTTGTTGATAACAGCAGCATCATAAGTTTTTTTCTTGGAAAGTAGAGCCAGAGCCTCTTCGGAAAATGCTTGAAATTCTTCAAGTGTCATTTCCCCGTGACTTTGATAGCTTACAATTTGTCCGTTGGTGTCTAGGGTGAGTGTAGCGAGTATTTGTTTCATGGTTGAGTAATTTCTTCAAAGCCCTTGATATAGTGGTTTTTCCATACTCCAGCGCCAACACGAACAAAAGCCTTCTTTTCAGAGAATCGAACAGCCTCAGAAATCAAGTTATTGAGACCCGCATCGTTAGCTAGTTTAAAAGTTTTAAACTTATCCAACATAGTGTTTTCGTTGTTTTCATCACGCAAACGGGTGTTTTCAAGCTGAAGGGCTTTGTTTTCGTTTTGTAGCTGAATGAAAACAGGATTGTTTTCAATGTTTTCAGACTCAGTGCTGATGTTTTCATGATTCTTGAAAACATTGTTTTCGTTTAGCAGACGTTTGTTTTCATCCTGTAATGCAATGTTTTCACTTTGAAGCTGAATGAAAACAGGGTTGGTTTCAATGTTTTCAGACTCAGTGCTGATGTTTTCATGATTCTTGAAAACATTGTTTTCGTTTAGCAGACGTTTGTTTTCATCCTGTAAAGCAATGTTTTCACTTTGAAGCTCAATGAAAACAGGGTTGTTTTCAATGTTTTCAGGCTCAGTGCTGATGTTTTCATGATTCTTGAAAACATTGTTTTCGTCCAACAATCGTTTGTTTTCAAGTTTCAACTGAATGATTTCATCCTTTAGAGGATTGATGTTTTCATCCAACAAGGTTTGGAACTGCGCTCTGATTTCAACTTCTCGTTCAGGTGTGAGTAGGCGTTCATCGTTTTCGTTTAAGCCAAACGTTAGACCGTTGAAAACATAATGAGCCAAGGCAGATTGAAGAATGTTTTCATGGGTTTTTAGCTCTGGATTTTCTTCGAGTAGGGTATCAAGTTCACGAAGCTGCTCAGGTGTGAGGTGTATGAAAACAGCGTTTTCATGCTTAGGGGTATTGCCAGCAAAAGTGTTTTCAAGAATCTCATTAAGGAAATCACTAACGTTTTGAGAGCTTCTTAACCAGTCAGCAATTTCAGGTCTTACTCTTGCTCCAATCTGGACGGTACGTGCAATGTTTTCAGCCATGTTTTCAATGTTTTCATGAATCAAGACCGATGTTTTCGTTTGTTTTCATCGGTGTTTTCATCATGAAATTAGTAGGCTATTGACGAAAACATGATGTTTTCATGCGAGCACAGTTGATTTTGTCCGTATATATCCGTTTTTATCTCTTTTTTGCACAAGTGATTTTTAGTAAATTTGTATGAAAACCTAAAACGAAAACATTGGATTTATTATGGGAGCTTCTACAATAGTTAATTCTGCAAGCATCGCTCAATTGATGGGCTGGACAAAGGAATATTCGGCAAAGAAAATCAGACAGGTAAAAAAGGCAACAGGTTGTGCATACGTCACCTTCGCAGACTGTGCCAAAGCTTGGAACGTGTCAATGTCGTAAAACAAAGCTCTCTTCTAAATACTACTGATATGCAAACGCCCACCAATTGTGAATTGGTGGGCGTTATGTATTCACAGGGATTGAATTAGGAAGAATAGCTTGGATTAAACTACGTATAATAAATAATTATTATAAAAATTTAAAAATTGAGAGATTCTCCTCAAATTTGAATTCAATTCTAAATAAACTAATTTTTAAAAAATTCTACTAGTCAAGATTACTTCAAAATAATTGTGAACCCCAAAATCATTTTATTATGCAAAAAATCATTTCCACACTTATTGTTTCTACATTCCTATGTTATTCAGGATTTTGTCAGGAAATAAAAAAAGAAGCTGAAACAATAAAAACCAAAATGGATTCATTCAGCTCAAAAACTGGCACCATAACAAAATACATAGATACTAAACTACCAGCCCTAAAGACATCATTCGGAGGTGAAGAAACACGAATCAGAAAAATAAGTAATGGTATCACCACGGCATTCTTTTACCAAATAGAGAAAGAAGGGAAGTATAGTTCTAGTACCGCATCTATTGAATATTCTGATTTGATAGAAGTTCTGAAAGCGTTAAAGGTTCTAAAGGCTGAGGTCAACAAAGATATAGCACTTAATCCTGACTACCTTGAAAATAAGTTTATAACAGTAGATGGATTTAAGGTAGGTTACTTTGTAAATAAAGGCAGTGCGACTTGGTACATAAAATTAGAAAAGTACGGTTCTGATAATACACTCTTTGTAGATAATGGTGAAATTATCGAAACTGCATTTCTTAATGCTAAGAATAAAATTGATGAGTTAAAATCTAAATAATTACTCGCTATTTAAGTGTAGCAACTTTGTTAAACAGTTCAGTGTATGAGTAACAAATATATATTTTCAATTTCATATCAAAACAGCAAAATCCTTGCAGATTCATACCTATATGGGCATAATCTATCGATTGTTAGAATAGAAGATGATGATATGCCACCTGAATGTTATTTTACATCACCACATCTTAGCAGATTGGAAGACCCTAACGAAGTTTGGTCAAGAGCATTAAGTCTAATAACGATGTATAATGGAGTATGTAATTTAGATTTTAGATCTAATAATGAAAATAGTCAGATTTCTAAATTAGGACTCGTTAGACTATTCGAGTGGGATAGTTTTGAAGATATTACACCCAATAACTCATTAGATATAGCACCATCTAATCCATTTGACGAACAATTGACACTTAATAATACATACGTTACAAAATCACATAGATTAGCCTTTCTTACTGAACTAGCAAAAAATAACGATGATATTTATCACATATTAACACAGTTAGGGAATGGGTTAAATTGGAGAAACTTATATGCAATTTATGATACGATAGTTACAGTTTCTAACAGATTGGAAAATAGCAGTTTCCCTACAGTATTAAGTAATACATCTTTTAGTAATACTGATGTTAACGCATTCAAAGCTACGGTTAATAATTTCGGATTACTGGGTGTTGAGGCTAGGCATGGTGAATTGGGATTTAATACACCCAAAAAAACTCTTAATTTACCTGATTCTCAGAATCTAATTCTCGAATTGTGTAATTCATTTATTAGACTGAAGTATGAGTAAATTAAAAGATTATTAATCAGATCTAAGCTTTTATTAGGGCTGATTAATAATCTTTTTCCCTTATTTAAGAAACTGCTTCTTAATTGTTGAATCCTTCATGCTGGCATATCTTGTAAGTTGTCTGTCGTCTTTCCATCAAACAAACGCCCACAATCCGAGTGATTGTGGGCGTTTGTTAATTTAGACCCTTGACATTTGGATACAACGTTGGATAAAACGGGAAATACGCGTCTGTGCTTAAAACTGGCATATCTTCATAGATTGACTGTACGATGATAAGTAAGTCAAATGGGTCTCCATGAGGTTTTGAACTACTTGCCTTTGGAAATACCTTTGGCACGTTAATGATTTCATTGATATGCTCGTTTTGACTGGTAATACTTGTACCCTTTTTAGTAACTCTTTAATAGCATATTTGTATGGAAAATTGAAAGGGTGTGATTATGATATGGAACTAAATCACTCTGTATACCTCAACACTACAGTTTGAATCCTTCCAGCATTTTTTTAGTTTCTAATATTTTTAATTTCAATATACTCGCACCTACCTTCCTAATCTTTCGAAGCATCTGCAAGAATCAAATCACTATCTCGTAAATACTAAATAATTTAATATAATAAGATAGTATTTTTAATACACTGGATTGTTTATCGGAAAATTTGAGTCTCATAAATACTTTGTTCTGAAATTAAAGTTTAAGTCTAATTTCAGAACACTTTATTCAATTTTTTAAGTTTTTGATAAACAGAATTACTAAACTTCATTTTTGCAATTTTACTTTTTCCATCTTCTAATGATGTAGGTTTTTCGGGACTTTCGTGGTCTATTCCCCCACCTTGCCAATCACCAGTAACAGTCCAATTTTCATAATGATATAGCCATTCAGACGCCCATGGGACAATAGTTTCTGCAATCCATAAATCACCATGCCATTCCTTGTCAACTGGATAATATAGGCAAAGTTGTTTTTTAGTTTGTGAGTAAACGTGAGGTAGCTTTTTCCCTTCATGTATTACTAATTGTGGTGAAACTACCTTTGTGGTTGGGTGTTGTCCATACCAAAAAACAATTCTTATTCGATAGTTTTGACATATTGGTGTAGGTTGTATTTCTCCTTCCCACTGAATTCCCTTTCCATGCTCCAATATGGTAAATTCAGAATTAGGGAAAAGTGTTTTTAACCTTTTCCCTTGCATGATTGGTGATTTACTGTTATTCTTTATCGCTCCCATAATTTCTATGTTGTGGTACTGGAATACTTTTGGGAGTATTTTGCGTACTCAATATTCCTGTACCTGTTTGCATAAAAAGTTTGTTTTCCTCACGTTCCTTCAGTGTTTGGGCTGCAACATCATTGAATGCCTTAGAAACTATGCTTTCCCCAAAGTATCGTTTTAAAGGTTTTGAAACCTCAAGAAGTCCTTCTCCTTTTTTATTAGCAAGCATTTTAAAATCGGTTATAGCATCTTCCAACCATTCAAAAAACAGGGTAGCTTTTCTTGGGTTTTCATTCCATTTATCTGCAAAGTTTTCGGATGGATTTACTGGATTTTTGATTAAATATTGACCAGAACTGTCCTTCTTAATAAATGAATACATTTTACTCAATACATTTTGCAATGCCAATAATGTATCAGCTTCATTTTCATAAGCTAGAGCTGAAAGTGTTGTGATGATTATGGATATAGGTTTATCATTATCTTTACCATAACGAATATCTCGATGACGTTTCAATAGTTGGACAACTCTTTGCAATGGGGTTTTAACTTCAAACTCAGGCACTTCTTCTACACTCATTTTTAATGATTCCGCCAATAATATTTTCTTTCTTTGAAATTCAACCTTCATTTGTTCATAAAACCAAAGAGCATATCCTTCTGGATTACTTTTAGGAAAATCGGAAGCATAGTCCCAAGTCTCATTATCAGTTATGCAGAGAGCATTGTTTGCAATGGCTTTGGAAACACCTTTTGATTCCAATAAAACTATCTCTGTTTGAACGTCAGGGATTGATGGCACAATATCCAGATGAAAACGGAATACTTCGGCATATTGCAATCGCCAACACCTTCTTTTCTCGGGAGCAAGCATTCTTCTATAGTCTTCGTTTTCTTTCAAACGGTCACCTACTATTTTTTTAAGTTCCTTCTGAGTGATGAGAGATTTATTAATAATCAGTTTACAGGTTAAATCAACATCATATTCTTCATCTTCTGTAAGCGGTTTGATCACCGTTCCAAGACGAAAAGACCCTTGTGGTCTAATTTGAGGTTGGTATGCTTTCAAGGCAGAATTATCGGCATCAAGCCAATTTCCAACGGCTTGATAGCGTTCAACCGCCAGTTTATGTTGGGTTGGAGAAATGTCTAATGTTTTAGCAATACTTTCGAGAAGTTTATTAAACTCTCTGTCTGTTTGTGGAGTCATTTTTATTCGATTTTAAAAGTTTCGTAGAAACCCATATTGGGGTTCTGATAATTTTGGTCATAAATTAACAGTGGCAAATCAGCTTTGGGCATTCTTACTCGACCTAATTCAACTGCCGTTGAGATAGGCATAGCAGGAAAAACATGGATAATATTATCTTGACCATGAACGGTTTTTATCTCATTCATTAGCAGCCTAATTTGTTGCCTAAATCGTTCCAAGTGCTCTTTATTTCTTATCAAATCATTATGAGGTGTATTAACTGTAAAAGTCCAAATAGAACAGTCTTCGCCTAAGACCTTTACTATTCTATCATCAGTGATGTTTGCACTTAAAGCAATTTTCAAGGCAATTTTAGTATGATTTTTTTCAGGACGTTTTATTTCATAAATAAGTGGATCCGCTTCATTTAACCATTTCCAAGTTTTAGGTTCTCGATGTAGTTGATATACCTCTGTGTGATGTATATCTCCTAAAAGGCTTCCTAATAATATTAATAAAGGTTGTGGGGCTAAACAGAAAACAGATAGGTGTTTTATAATACCTGATTCTCTTTGGTGTTTTATTTTTGTGTCAAAATTTGCTATCAAATTTGCATGTTCCATAAGCCAGAACTCCTTACGATGGTCAAGAACTCCACTATTTAACAATCCTAATTGTATTCCATACTGGCTTGCAGGATAATGAGAATCAATAATAGTTTCGTGGGCGCTATCATAAAACAAGGGTATTCCTTGCTTTCCAATGTTTGCACCAAAGAGTAAGATTTCAGTTTCTTTTTTATTTTTGAAATTTGTTAATCGCTCCATCAATGATTCATGGCTTCGTTTCATTGAAACGAGTCTTTCAACTGAATGACCTGCAATATCTTCCCTATCTATCAAACGATGATGCCTATCACATAATAACATTAGATTTTCAAAATCTTGACAAAGTCTAGGAGATAACGCTTCGTCTCCTCTCGGACCATTCGGTTCAGCAGCAACAATATGGGCAATATAAGCAGTGTTATAATTTTTTTTTGTCAATATATCTTTTGTCAGGACTTCATTACATCCTTCATATTGACATCTTCCACATGACCTTGCTAAAAGCAAATTCACTACTTTAGGCGGTAGCGGTTTCCTTGCTTTTTCTTTTGCATCATCTTTTTTTTTCATAAAATTAATTCCAAAGGCTGTTTAAGATTTAAAATGGGTTGACTCAAATAGATTTAGCTCTTTATTGTATCAAATCATTAAGAATGATTTAAATAATTGGAAGGAACAATGTTATAATTTAGAAGTGAGTAATCTAGGTTGCATATTAGTATGTTGAGGCTCGCAAATTAACGTACCATTAAAAGTAATTTTTAAAAAACTACAGTCTATTTTGTTAACAAAAATAACAAACTAATTAATTCCCTATTAAAAAATAAATGCCACTTGGCAGAATTTCCCAAGTGGCATAAGAGAGTAATTACTTCAAAAACTGCTTCTTAATAGTTGAGTCCTTGACTCTGGCATATCTAGAAAGCTGTCTACTATCTTTCCAACCAACCATTGCTTGAATCGTGCTTTCTGGTAAATCAAGCTCATTGATACCATGGTCAACAAAACTCTTTCTTGAGGTATGAAAGGTAAGATACTTGTTTATCTTAGCTTTTTTAGCTATCTGTTTAATATACTTATTCAGATTAGTATTTGACATCTTTGGGAGGGTGTAAATATCGGAGCCGTACCGTTTAAAAATTTTCATGGCTTTTTCATTTAGTGGCACTCGTTGCCTAGTATCAGTTTTATCCCTCCCCAATTTAATCCATACAATATTCTCAGCGTCAATGATGATGTCATCTTCACAAAGTGTGTCATAATCAACAAAGCTCAATGAGGTTTCGGCACAAAAACGATAAATATCAAAGGTCTTTCTATGCGTATCTGACAAATCCAAAGCATCTATTTTGTCCAGTTCCTCCTGTGTGAGTGATACAGGATCCTTTTCTTTGGCTTTCTCCACCTTATAACTCTCTATTTTTCGGTCTTGAGTGTACCCTTTAGATAAAGCGTACTTTACAATCCCTTTAATAAGAAATAAATACTTTTCAATGGTGCTTTCTTGATACTTCGAAATTTTAAGATAGAATTTAAAATCCTCCATGAAAACATGGTCAATAGAATCTATGTCTATTTGCTCCAGTTGTTTTTGTACCAAATAGGTGCGGATAGTCTCAAATTTTGACTCTCTACTTACTACTGATTGCTTCTTAAGTTTTTCGGCTTTGACCAAGAGATATTGATCTTTGATAAATTCTTTGAATACATCAATAAAAGAGGGTACTCTTTTTCCTTTTCTTACTAATCCGTGAGAGACTCTGTGCCTTTCTAGGATTTCATCTGGTCGGATTGGCTCATTAGGTTTCTCAAAACTGATTTGATTGAAAATTTGGGTAAAACGTAATTCATGGTTATCCATAAATTTTTGATTTTTGGCAGCCTCTTTACCTTGAAAACATTGTTCTTTGGGATTCCATTGTTTGCGGTTTAATTTGATTTTAGTAGAAATTGGAACGGACTTTTCACCATCAACTCTAATTTCGCAATAGATAGTACCAAGGTCTTTGGTTTTACCTACACGAAACCAATAATAGAAGGACATCATGTTGATAGGGGTGTAACTAACATTTCTAGGTGGGTAGTTGTTTAATTTTTTGACATTTGTAAAACTGTGTAAAATTTAAGTAATAATAAAAGCCTAAACACAGGTCAAAAAGTGTTCCAAAACCACGAAAAATAAAAATGTTAGTAAAATTGTTAGTAAAATTAAAAAAGTGCCTTGGTTGCAAATAGAGGGGCTTTTTGAGGTATTTCAGACGATAGCGGAAAATCTGTTATAAAACAAAAAAGCGAGCTAAATAGCTCGCTTGCAATGCCTTAAAAATCTGGGTTGTGGTCTCGTAGGGATTCGAACCCCAAACCTTCTCATCCGTAGTGAGATGCTCTATCCAGTTGAGCTACGAAACCGTTTCCTTTGTAACAGCGTTGCTGTGTTTCGGGACTGCAAAATTAGAAGAATGTTTTTAAAATCCCAAATCAAACAAGCATTTTTTGCGATTTTTTTTTTAAATAAATCATAAGTCGCTAATCTTCAAGGAAGTAAAATTTGTTATTTAGCAATCATTTTAACAACCGCATTACCAGTTTGTCCCATATAACTCACATTCCCTTGAATATCGAAGTTTGTATCATTCAATTGTATTAACGTAAATTCACCTGAAAGAGCAAGTCCACCTTGAATAGTCACGTTTGTTAGCACAACTTTACTTTGATCAGAATTAAACGCCCACGTACCTCCAGTGATAGCAGTACCGTTGTTATCGGTACCTGTAACGGTACCATTGCTATTTAAATTGAATGTTACTTTCGATAAATCATACAAGTTTTGCGTATTACCTTTTTGGTACAACATAATGATACCGTTTACTGTAAGATTATCAATAATCCAAGTTTTGGCAGAGATGTACTCTGTCTTAGTTTTAGTTGGAGTCGGATTGTCATTACTTTTGCATGACGAAAACAACGTTACCAATACTGCAAAGCAGATAAATAGATTTTTCATGAGAGTAGGGCTTTTGTGTATGATACAATAAATAAAACACGCCCACAAAAGTGGGCGTGTCAAGGAATATTAATAAATGGCTTCTTTCTGTGCTTTCACTTTTTCGTCAGCAATATAATCATCAAATGTCATCAACTTATCCAAGAAACCTTTTGGCCCAACTTCTAACATACGAGTGGCTACCGTTTGAGTCAATTGGTGGTCATGGCAAGTAAACAACATTGTTCCTGTAAAATCAACCAAACCGTTGTTCAGAGCAGTGATCGATTCTAGGTCAAGGTGGTTGGTAGGCTCATCAAATAATAAAACGTTGGCTCCAGACAACATCATACGACTAAACATACAACGTTGTTTCTCTCCTCCTGATAACACTGTACATTTTTTCAAGGCTTCATCTCCTGAAAACAACATACGGCCTAAGAAACCACGAATAAAGCTTTCGTCTTTTTCTGTTGAATATTGTCTCAACCAGTCAACCAAATTTAAACTTGCATCAGCAAAGTATTTGGCGTTATCGTTTGGCAAATAAGCTTGTGTCGTAGTCACGCCCCATTTGAATTCACCGCCATCCGCTTGACGTTCGCCAGTTAGGATATCCAAAAGTGCAGTTATTGCCAATGAATCGCGAGAAAGCACCGACATTTTATCGCCTTTATTTAACGTGAAAGAAAGATCTTTGAACAAATATGTTCCGTCTTCAGACTTCGCCGAAAGGTTTTCTACAGTCAATAACTGATCTCCTGCTTCACGCTCCGGTTTGAAGTTGATAAATGGATAACGACGAGAAGATGGTTTTATGTCATCAACTTTCAATTTATCCAACATTTTTTGACGAGCAGTTGCTTGCTTCGATTTCGCTACGTTGGCAGAGAAACGGCGAATAAATTCCTCTAATTCTTTACGTTTCTCATCATTTTTCTTGCTTTGGTCAGCACGTTGGCGAGCTGCTAATTGAGAAGATTCGTACCAGAACGTATAAGTACCGCCATACAATTGAATCTTACCATAGTCAAGGTCTGCGATGTGAGTACACACATTGTCCAAGAAGTGACGGTCGTGCGATACTACAATGACAGTATTTTTAAAATTTTGCAAGAAGTTTTCCAACCACATGATCGACTCGATATCCAAGTTGTTGGTAGGTTCATCAAGCAAAAGAATATCAGGTGCACCAAACAACGCTTGTGCTAGGAGAACCTTCACTTTATCAGATCCGCTTAAGTCTTTCAACAAAACATAATGCAAGTCTTCTTTGATACCTAGGCCACCTAACAACATTCCTGCGTCAGATTCTGCTTCCCAACCATTCATTTCTGCAAACTCAGCCTCCAAATCAGCTGCACGATTACCATCTTCTTCCGTAAAATCTTCTTTCAAGTAGATAGCATCTTTCTCAAGCATGATATCGTACAGGCGTTTATTTCCCATCATCACAGTTTGAAGCGCAGTTACCTCTTCGTATTCGAAGTGGTTTTGCTTCAAAATGGACATACGCTCTCCTGGATTCATAGAAACAGACCCTGTTTGTGAGTCTAATTCACCAGAAAGAATTTTCAAGAAAGTTGACTTGCCAGCACCATTAGCTCCAATTAAGCCATAACAGTTGCCTTCGGTAAATTTAATATTAACATCTTCAAAAAGTACCCGTTTGCCAAAACGGAGTGATACATTCGATACGGTAAGCATTCCTTAGTATATGAGAATTATAAAATGAGTTAAAAGTCAAAAGAATGGGCATTTTTTGCCTCTATTATCTTAACAAAGTGCAAAATTACAAAATGATTCTGACAACTCAGATTTTAAAGTTGGGAGATTTGGAAATGTAGCTATTTTGAAATAAAATTAAAACAAATGTTAGGACGTAAGGAGAACTGAAAGTTTTAAATGATTTTTGATTCGACTTTGTTTATCACGCAGGATAATTTGACAAAATCGAATTCAAAAGTTGTTAAATGCTGGATATTTTAGGTTCACAAGAAATTTTTTTACGTTTTTTTTCTGAGCATAGTGGTTTTATTAGTGTGAAACTAAGCAACTGAAAAATAAATAATTACTACATACATTATGATGAAGAAAACATCTTTATTAGCCGAAAAAACGAGGGTTTTTACATAAAAAAATAGATTTTTTTTCCTGAAACGTTTGTGTTTTTAAAAACAATCTTCTAATTTTGCATCACAGAAACACAGAGACACTGTAACAAAATAAAGGTTTCGTAGCTCAACTGGATAGAGCATCTCACTACGGATGAGAAGGTTTGGGGTTCGAATCCCTACGAGACCACAACCCAGATTTTTAAGGCATTGCAAGTGAGCTAATTAGCTCACTTTTTTGTTTTATAACAGATTTTCCGCAATCGTCTGAAATACCTCAAAAAGCCCCTCTACTTGCAACCAAGGCACTTTTTCAATTTTACTAACAATTTTACTAACACTTTTATTTTTCGTGGCTTTGGAATACTTTTTGGTTTGTATCAAACTTTTATAATTTCTTCACATATAATAGTTTTTACAAATGTTAAAAAATCTGCAACACCACCTAGAAATGTTAGTTACACCCCTATCAACATGATGTCCTTCTATTATTGGTTTCGTGAAGGTAAAACCAAAGACCTTGGTACTATCTATTGCGAAATTTCCGTTGATGGTGAAAAGTCCGTTCCAATTTCTACAAAAATCAAATTAAACCGCAAACAATGGAATCCCAAAGAACAATGTTTTCAAGGCAAAGAGGCTGCCAAAAATCAAAAGCTTATGGACAACCATGAATTACGTTTTACACAAATCTTCAATCAAATCGGTTTTGAAAAACCCAATGAGCCAATCAGACCAGACGAAATCTTAGAAAGGCACAGAGTGTCTAACGGATTAGTACGGAAAGGAAAAAGAGTACCATCTTTCATTGATGTATTCAAAGAGTTTATTAAAGACCAGTATTTGTTGGTCAAAGCCGAAAAGCTCAAGAAACAATCTGTAGTAAGTCGAGAGTCAAAATTTGAGACTATTCGAACCTATCTGGTACAAAAGCAACTGGAGCAAATTGATATTGATGAAATTGACCATGTTTTCATGGAGGATTTCAAATTCTACCTTAAAATTTCAAAGTATCAAGAAAGCACCATCGAAAAGTATCAATTCCTTATTAAAGGTATCATTAAGTACGCTGTATCTAAAGGTTACACTCAAGACCGAAAAATTGAAAGCTATAAGGTTGAGAAAGCCAAAGAGAAGGATCCTGTATCACTCACACAGGAGGAAATGGACAAAATAGATGCCTTGGATTTGTCTGACAAGCATCGAAAGACCTTTGATATTTATCGTTTTTGTGCAGAGACCTCACTGAGCTTTATTGACTACAATACGCTCACAGAAGATGATATCGTCATTGACTCGGATGAAACCGTCTGGATAAAGTTAGGAAGGGACAAAACGGATACCAGACAGCGAGTGCCGCTAAACGAAAAAGCCATGAGTATATTCAAACGTTACGGCTCTGATATTTACTCACTCCCGAAGCTATCAAACACTAAGCTCAATAAATACATCAAGGAAATCGCCAAAAAGGCAAAGATAAATAAGTATCTAACCTTTCATACCTCCCGTAAGAGTTTTGTTGACCATGGTATCAATGAGCTGGATTTACCAGAAAGCACGATTCAAGCAATGGTAGGTTGGAAAGATAGCAGACAGCTTTCAAGATATGCCAGAGTGAAGGACTCGACTATTAAGAAGCAGTTTTTAAAATCCTCATAAACAAATCTGAATATTGACGAGCTTTTTTGATTAAATAATTTAGTATATTTATAAAATGATTAATTCCTTACATCAACCATATTATTATGAATATACCTGAATTATTCGTTAGCTATGATGTTTATAACCTTTATTATTCAGAGCAGGTTTTCATGGCACAATCCTTACAAAATCAATCCGTCCTTTTTGAAGAATCCACGGTTGATATAATTCAAAAAAAATCTCATCAGTTGGATTGTAAAATTTACAGGGCTTCAGCAGAATATTACCAGAAAGCTAGAAGTAATAAAAATAGGGAAATATTAAAGAAGGTTATATTGTTAATGGGATTGTCCTCTAATATCAATTTAGATGATTTAACAGACTCAGATGTGATTAAACACATTAATAACCTACGAAATCAATATGATTCTATAAATTCAAATTGAGGTTAGTATTTGAAATGATTTATTATAGAGAGGTACGCAAGTGCCTCTTTTTTAGTTTAGAGAGAGTAAGATTAACAAGAAGTTGACACGTTCCAGGCCTCCATACAGTCAGCCAGAGTAACGTAGGCAAATCCCTTCGCTTTTTTGACAGCACATATTTTCTTCTGTGCATAATTTTTAGACCATCCCATTAGTTGAGCAATTACCGAAGAATTGACGATTGTAGAAGCACTCATATAATTTGTATGTTAAAGTTTGACAGTTTACAAAGTTATCATTTTTGAGTAAGGAGAAAAAGGATGAAAACAGGATAAAAGGGGATATTTTAGGCTCTGTGTTTTCATGCCTTGAATTTATGTTTTCATAAGGTGCTAATTTCATCATGAAAACAAAGATTTGGAGTATGAATGAAAACAAAGTAAATAGTTCTCGCACCGTTCAAGTAGGTTGCCGTGTGCGTCCAGAGGTATCCGAATGGCTGAAAACATCTGGCAACGTGAGTGATTTCGTCAATGAAATCCTAGAAGACCGTTATGAAAACAAAGTTATTGTAGTCAATGAAAACATGATTGTTCTAAAGCTGAACGATGGTGAAATCATAGACTTGAAAACATTGCTCAATGAAAACCCTGAGTATGAAAACATTGAAAATATCGCCAAAATGGCACTTTCAAAGCACGTTTTCAATGTTTTGACTTATGGTTTGGATGAAAACGACGAACGCCTGCTCACTCCTGAGAGAGAGGCTGAGGTAAAAGCACAGTTTCAAACGTTACTGGATGAAAACATGAAATCAATCAAGGATGAAAACATCCAATTGGTTAATGAAAACAGAAAGCTACAGGATGAAATCAATGTTTTCATGAATCGTGAAAACGTTGAAAGCATCTCTGAAAACATTGAAAACAACCCTGTTTTCATAAAGCTACAGAATGAAAACAAAAAGCTTCAGGACGAAATCAATGTTTTCATGAATCGTGAAAACGTTGAAAACATCTCTGAAAACATTGAAAACAATCCTGTTTTCATCAATCTACAGAATGAAAACAAAAGGCTTCAGAATGAAATCAATGTTTTCATGAATCGTGAAAACGTTGAAAACACCTTTGAAAACATGGAAAACAATCCTGTTTTCATGAAGCTCAAAAGTGAAAACATCCAGTTGACAAAAGAGAATCAGCGTCTTGCAATCAAAAACATTGAAGACAACCCAATTTTCATTAACATTAGTCATGAAAACCAAAGGCTTCAGGACGAAATCAATGTTTTCATGAATCGTGAAAACGTTAAAAACATCCATGAAAACATTGAAAAAAATCCTGTTTTCATAAAAATATGGGATGAAAACAGAGCTTTGAAGTCTGAAAACGCTCGATTGAAAACAGAGGACTTGGATACTGTCTTAGCTGAAATCACACGATTTAAACTAGCTAATCAGGCAGGTTTGGATAATATGGTCAACAAAGCCCATGATTTCATGAAAAAGTATTCTGTGAAAACAGTCAGCACCGAGAAATTGAAAAGTTACTACATCGAAGCCTTTGAAAACTATGAAGCAAATACTGGCAACAGTGACCCTAGATGAGCATGAAAACATTGTAAGTTATCATAGTCATGGGGCAATGACCTACGAAGAATTCCAAGTGTTTTCAGACGATGCCTTAGCACTTATGGCAAAGCGAAAAGCCTACGAAAACGCTGTTTTCAACAATGAAATCAAACTAGACATAATTGGTAGATACCTGAGTCTTTCGGGATGCCTCCGCGAAAACGGGATGATTGATTTTGAACCTGCTTTGCGTCCAGTTTTTGAAAAGTTTATCATCGAATGGGAAGGTAGGAAAACATTGATTGGTCAAATGAAAACATGGATTTCAAATAAGAGAAAGCTTGTGTTTTCATTTTTCCTCAACCTTGGATTATCTAAGGTAACTACTTATTTAGGTAAGAAAGGAGTCAACCACGTAAAATCGTAGCTATGAGTTTTGCAGACGAATTAAGAAAAATAAATGAGGGATTAAGAACGGGAAATAGTATTCTGACCTCACTGAATTCTACCCCTGAAAGAGTAGCAGAACCTCCTGCACCTTCCGTGTCAGAGGGTATTTTTGAGAATCCATTTAAGCCACCTACGCAGATTCTCACACCTTCATACGTGCCAGTGATTGAAAACTCGATTTTGGAGGGTAACGCTGAGTTAGAAACAGAGTTAATCTTCAGCTACGTAAAAACGGGTACGGGTGTGCTACGAAATGTCGTGGCTGAGATGGCTACCGAAAGTGGAGATGAAAAGCTTGTTGAAGATTTTGAATCGGGAAAGATTCAAATGAGCGACGAAGTAAAGTCAGCACAGAAAAGAGTCGAGCAAAAGAAGAACATCTTAGCAGATGAAGGACTGGAAGATACTGACGTGATTCGAAAGTTTGTGAAAACAGTCATTTTGGAAGACCTCAAAAAGAAAGCTCGTGAAGGAAAATACCGATTGCCTTCAAAATCTTCCATGATTAGAGATTTGGTCATTATGATGAGTTCAAGCCTTATCGCTCACCATCCAGAGGCTTTATCCAATTTCACTGTAAAGGTATTTCGTAAAATTAAAGAAAAAATCACCTAGATGAATCAGAAGGGAAATGTTTGGGGCTTCTTTGGTACTAGAAACACAGGTAAAACCCATGAAGCCCTAGAATTATCATTAGACTTTCGAGTCGGTGCATATCGTAAAAATCCCAAACGGATTATCGTTTACGACCACTCCAATAATAGTTCGTACAGTGACATCACCAAGGTGATTCAAATGGAAGATTTGCAGAAAACTTTACCCAAAGATGCGGTCGTAAAAATCCAAAGTGATGACTATGACAAGTTTTCTCACTTCTGTTCGAATTATGTCAAAAATGCGGTAGTGATTTACGATGATGCAGGGAGTTTCTTTGGCTCTGGTACAATGACCAAGGCACAAAAACAGCTTCTGAAAACACCCAAAAACAATGGTCTGGAATTGCTATTACAGTTTCACTATTTTGGAGGTACAGAGGTTTCACCCGATTTGCTCAAGATGATGAATATGTTGGTCCTTAAAGAGACCAGTGATGATTTCAATGACTTGCCAACCAAGGTGCAACCCCGCAAAGAAATTGCCTATCTGTTATTTGATATTGCGAAAGAAAACACGAAGCGACCAGAGAACCAAAAATGGACTACTCGCTATTTTGACAAAGAAGAATATCGGGTCGGCATTCGCAATGAAAACACGGTAGAATGGCTCAATGGAAAAGAGTATTTTCCATTTGCCAAACAGAAATTAGAGTTCAATCCTAAATAACACCTATATGAGTGCATTTCAAGACGAAGATGAAGGCTGGAATTACGGCTTTATCTCCAAAATACTACTGATTGTTTTTGCCATTGTAGGAATAATCGTCCTTACGTTTTCAGCGATTTTTGGTCATTTGAAACGAAAACGTGATGAAAACAAGCACGAAAACGTGAACGAAAACATTCTTGAAAACATCCAGAATATTACAACAAGCCACGAAAACATCAATCAGGAATCCCAAAACACAACCATTGGGTTCGTAATCATGAAATCATGTGAGAAACGGGATGTTTTCTTATCTCAAGTAGGAATTGACGAAGGTATTCTGGATTTGGTCGTTGAAGAAAACTTTGATAAACCTTTTGAGGAATTTGAAAACATGGATGTTTTCAGACTTGCAAGTATCATCCAAAAGGACAAAAGTATATACGATGAGCTTGATATTGATTCAAAACACGCCATCCTTGAATTAGCAAGGAATTACGATGAAAACTAAAAAGATTCTACCCAACAAGTCCCCACCTGCAAACGGCTTTGGAGACGAAAACACGAAATCATAAATTGAAAACACGATGCTAAACCTATTGCTCATTCTTTTTGTAGTCCTTTCTCTAGGGTATATAGTTTGCCAATTGGCAGAAAGAAAGGACTCTCGCTCACATCTAATCAACCCAAGTATGTTTAGAAACCCCTATTCCCTTGAAGCACCTGTCCACAATACAGAGCAATCTACTATGCAGCACTATTGTAACCGTCGGGGTCTCAAGCTCAATGAAGCCCGATACGGAAACGGAGGCTTAACCAGAGACGAAGTTTCCAAACTTGATATTGGATTTACGCCTATTCTAAAATCATAAAAAGAGTACCTAACCACTATGATTAGTTTTCAACCCTCAACGCTCACAGATATTTGTAAGAGTTTGAACATAACGACTGGCTCAGATAAAAACATCAAAGCCGATATACCATACTTGATGGATTGTTTGAGGGTTGATGCTCACTCAGAGAAACTAAAAAGCCTAGGCTTTGACCCTGACAATCCACAGTTAAGAAAAAAGATACCTTACCCTGCCATGTATTATATCTATACAGAAGTCTTTCGGATTCCTGATAGTAATTTTCTCACCAAGTAGTCTTCTCGAAAAGGAGCTGTCTAACCACTAAAGTGTTTTGCTATCAAAAAACAGCTCCTTTTCCTTCTGCAGTTTTCCCTGGTCTTTTATTTTGCTATCAAATTTCCATTAGGATTTGACAGATCCACAGCTGAGCAGACAACAGTGCTCAAAATATTGCTATCAAAAAATTAACTCCCTATTACATCGCATTTACTCCAGACTAGATACTTCGAGCGTCGTACTAGGGCGTTTTTGTCCTTTTGCCCCCTTTTACCATTGTATCTTTGTCCTGTTCATTTGAAAAAACAAATCAATTTTAAACCTATTTTTATGGAAAATGTAAACCTATCTCCATCAGGGGAAAGTGCTTCAGACACCAACAAATCCTTAAAGTACAAGTTGAAAAACTCAGAGGGAGACTGTAATGTTTGCCTTATTGGTGGTTTAGCTTCTAAAAATCTTTTAGTTGGTAAAGTGCTGACCGATGGGGCTTTTAAAGCTGTGGACGGTGATTCTGAAATTACGGCAACTGCTTTGGGAGAACTAATCCAACACACCTTGGATTATGATTTAGCCTATCCTCCAATGATTCACGGTGTTCGAATCAGAGTCAAATCCAACTTCAATCAACTCAAACAGATTGAGCAAAAGTTAGTCATTGAAACCGTTGACCGCTTCAAAAAGGCTCAACGTGTGGAGATTGAAGCCGTACATGAAAAAGGTGGCTCTTTCATCTATCCAGTAAATCAAACGATGACTCCAGACAAGGCGATGTATTTGAAATTGCTTTCGTCAATTGAAGTCGAAATCGAAGTGGTTTACGCTTAATTGCCCAATTATTCATCTATTAACGATTAAGATAATGGTTTTCGCAAAACAGTATCAAAATCAAGACACTGTTGCTAGTGTCAACTACAACGATGGGGTGGCTCGTACTATCAAAATTGTTCGAAAGAACGGCTTGTATGTAGCCCTATTGTTTGCCAGTAACCTAGCCAACAAACTTGTACCCGTAGGCAGAGAGTATTTTACTCACTCCACTATTGTCAGTAAGGTTACTTATCTCAATGGCTTTACCTCAGGTGACCTAACCAAATTAGCCAGTGACTCCGAGTTAATTGCGGTAGGGTTAAAAGCCACCGCAACGGCAATGGAATACACCCAATTCAACTCTACTGAGTTTGATGCTACGGGTTATATAGAGCCTCAAGCTCAATTACAGGACACTACCTTGATTAGAATGATTGCCTACGCTAAAAAACTGGTAAACATTTTAGAAGACAACAACATTGATGTCCCCGCACTTTAAACAATTTTCAATTTCAACTTTTAAATTCTAAACCTATAATGGGAACAGCTTCATTAATTAACATTCACGCTTCAGGTTCAGTGAAGCAAGGCGAAGTACTATTTGCCTGTGATTTCGGCGACAATTCCGTTTGGACTTACGCTTTAGTAGATTTTAACGGTACTAAAGTATCATTCGCAAAGCATAGCTCAACCAACGCATGGGGGCCACTGACACAGGAGATGATTACAGGCTCTGGTTGGTTGGATATGCCAGCCATCAAAGATTACATTAAGCAAATCCAAGTGTATGCACTCAACCAAGTTGCATCAGTTGGTAAAGTTTACGCAATCGATACAAACAAGGAAATCGGTATCTACACCGATGGTAAAGGTAACATCTCAAATGTTCCTTTTACTGAAAAATCAACAGAGGACACTTTAAAAGAACTTTTTGGTGGTTCATCCAAAGGTGGCTCAGAAACAGGTAGTGGCTCAGATACAACAACCCCATTCTACAAAAAGCCAGTTAACTGGTTGATTGCAGGTGTAGTAGCAATTGCAGTGTACTTTGGCTACAAAGCTTTGAAGTCAAACGACGAAGATTAATAAAACCTTGGAAGGACTCTGTAAAAGATAGAGTCCTTCTATTTACACAAAATCAGTATGGCAATTGATGTAAAGAGTGTGCGTATAGGAATGTCCGTCAAGACGGCATCTCCCAATTACGGATACGTAAAATTGTATGATGGTGCTGATTGGGATGAAGATTCTCCAACGAAAATTGACTTTGGTAATGTAGTCAAAAAAATGAATAATGGGCTACAGTTGGGTATTATCCAAGATGTATATGAAGAGTCAAAGTTGGTAAAAGTACAGTTGTACAAACCCATTCTTTATATGCTCAAGTACCGTGCTAACGTCATTGTTCCGTTATCAGATATTTCAGCCATTTCGACACCAACAGTCGTTTCAGGTACTAAAAACTACTATTGTACAGGTGATTCAGTACGAATCCGAAACGGTGCGAGTTTGACGGCTACTATCAAAAACCAAGTCAACAAAGGTGATTTGATTGGTCAGAGTGATGGTAAGGCAACAAATGGCTTCTTAAAGTTCAATTTAGCGTTAGGTGGTGTTGGTTATGTGTCCGCTCAGTACTGTTCTTTAGTTAAACCAAGTCCAACGGTACAAGTAGTCAAAAAATCGGTACAGAAAACCACTTCAACTGGTGAAACCAAAACAGTAGAAGTATCCAGTGTTTCAACGGGTGAGGGATGGTCAGTAAAAGAGCTTATTATCAAGGGAGCAATTACTGCATTTGTTGGTTTTGTAACCGTTAAACTATTGAGTGGAATCTTTAAAAGGGGAGGTAATTAGTGAAAGGAGCTTTAAAATCAGCCGTAGATGGCATTGGTACAGGAATTAAATTCCTTACTGCATCAAGGTTCTTTTGGTACGTATTGTTTGCCTTTATTGCCTATTTAGGCTATCAGAGGCTAACCAAACCCAAAGAAGAAACCTATCTCGAATTACCCTTGCCAGACTCAGGAAGTGGAATTCCCAAAGGTTGGAATCCAAACCCATTAGTAGAAGAATTCCACGCCTATTTTGATAGTTGGTTTGGTAATTCGGATGACTTGCGAGATTCCTACATTAAAGCTTTGTCTTTGACCGATGACCAATTTCATACTATGGTGCAAACCTACAATGCCAAATATGGCAAGAAGGATTCGGCTACCTTATGGACACGTGTCACCAGTTGGAAAAAGATTCTTTTCTCATGGAGTGGAGACCAACAGCAACGCATGGAGAATCGTATGATTACCTTAAAACTCAATTATTAAACTATGAATAACCAATCTGGAATTTTAGGGAATCTAGGTACTGTAGGCGCAAACATCAACGTACAATTTGACACAGCAAGCACCTTGAAATTAGGTGCTACGGCGCTAGGTTCAGGGATTTTGTTGATTGTGTTCGCAAGACTAATTTCCCGTTGGATTTAATATGGAAATACTACCTTTCGAATGGCTGACGTTTAGAAATCCCTTTGGGTTTATCTCGAAAGTTCGAGAGGTGTCAGCCAAACTACAAATCAAACCTGAATGGCTCATGCTAGTGATTTGGGTTGAATCAAGATTCGATTCACAAGCAACGAATAAAAGTAGCAATGCCTTCGGACTCATTCAGTGCTTACCATCGACACTTGCAAGGTTAGGTTACACATTGGACCAGGTAAAAGGTAAATATGGAGAGTGGCAATTAGAACATTTAGTATTGCCTTATCTCAAACCCTACGTGGGGAAAATGAATTGTGCCTACGATGTGTATTTAGCTGTTTTCAGTCCTGTTTGTTTGGGCAAAAGTGATGGTTATGTCATTGCCTTGGAACACGAAAAAGCGTATCGTGGCAACAAAGTACTCGATACTGTTTATGGTGACCACGATGGTAAATTAGAGGTAATTGATGTCAAATGCTTTTTTAAGCAATCAGTTACCAAGGCAATCAAATTGCACAAGAAAGACCGTAAATACGCTAGTAAAATACCTATTCTTTATGAGCCTAGTCTATATTGAGAAAATCCCGTCATCCCTACGCACTGCGTTTGAAAATACAGTCAGAGCGATATGTGATGACTTGGGAATAGCCAATCCAGACTGGCTCATGATAGTGATGTGGGCTGAATCAAGACTGAATCCACAAGCAAAGAACCCAAGCAGTACCGCAACGGGTTTGATTCAGTTCCTAGAGGCAACCGCACGATCCATCGGCACGACAACGGCGGCACTGGCAAAGATGAATCATGTACAACAGTTGCCATTTGTCAAAGCCTATTTACAACAAGCTATCAAAAGCAGAGGAGTACCCAAGGACGCTTATCAGTTGTATTTCTTGGTTCATTTTCCTTCTGCTTTCGGTAAATCAGATAATACGGTTCTATACCGTGCAGGTTCGTCTGCATACAGCGCCAATCCGCTCGACTACAACAAAGATTCAGTGGTCACGGTGGCAGAAGTAAAAATATTCCTACAGAAGGCTTGTCCAGTCGGCTACGACATAAACAATTTAGAAAAGAAAGGGTCGCTTAGTTCCCAAACTGGCAAGCTTCTTTTGTGGGTGTTAGGAATCTCATTCTTTGCATTAACAGGCTATTTCATGTACAAGCCCGATTCATGGGAATCATTCAAAGAATGGATTAAGGATTTTATCAAACATTCCATTCGAGGAGTACGACATGAATTTAGCTAGGACAATTTTATACACCGACTCAGATATGCTACTTGAAATCCCGTTTTTGGGTTTTATTATGCACGATTTCTCAGACTTAGCCCAAGGAGGCTTTTTCCTACTTTCAGCGGTATATGTTTACTGGAAGATAAAAAATGAAAAGCTCAAGCACCAAAAAATCAAGGAAGGAGAACACCTCAATGAAGAACCAACAGACGACTAAACCGATGAAAAATACAGAACAGTTGACACTGGAGATTCAGGAATTAAAAATGTTGGTGGAAAAGCAAGCCCAACAAAATCAGAATTACCAACAGGTTACTGATAAGAATGGACTCCAGAAGTTTTTCCAAGTAGCCTTACAAAACCCCAAAACCACAGTGGCAGGTTTAGGCGTTTTAGTGCTTCAGCTCGTAAAAGTATTTATGCCAGAAATGGCAGAAAAGGTTGAGATGACCTCAAAACTTTTAGAAGGTTACATTGGAGTTCAAGCCTTGGACGCTTCAGCTAAACCAAAGCCAGAAGCTCACCAAGAAGAAATGTTAGGATAGTATGTTTTTGATTGCATTCAAAGATTATCGCCACGACAACGAAATTACCGACAAGGTAATGAAGGTATTTCTAAGGTCAGAAATCATCCACTGTGAGTTGATTTTTTCAGATGGGAAAGTTGCTTCATCCGATATGTATAGAGGCGTAGGGATTTACGAAGAGGATAAAAACCGCAACCACGATTTTTGGGAGTACTACGAAATTCCGTGGTTCTATGAAACAGAGGCACGAAAATACGTAGCACGTAAATACGGAAAACCGTATAACTGGGCAGGGGTACTTGGAAGTATGCTATATCCAATGGGTTTATCCAATGATGGTTTCTATTGCGCTGATTTATGTTATGTAGCACTTACCAAGGCAGGCATGGACTTGCCACACCATGACCCTGAGAGTGTTTCACCCGATGATTTGAGAATAATGATTCAGAAGATTTGTAAACGTTATTACCCCAAATAAAACTATGTATCTCACACTTGTTCGCATAGGTTCTTTTCTGGTTGGATTGTCAATTGTGCTTTTCTACGTAAGTGGTACAACACTCAACTTTATCCAACTGAGAAAAGAAAAGGAGTTGCGAAAATTAAACAAATATGAATAATGGCTAAACTTACGATTGGCGAATTATTGCTCACCAACAAGGAAAATATCTACGCTTATGCAGCCAAATTACCGACAGGTCAAAAGTATGACTTTATGGCAAAAGACGAACCTATTTGGATTCTTAATTCAGAAAGTTGTATTCCTGACCCAGATGTAAAACTTCATGCTTATGTAGGCGATGCTCTTAACGTACCCGAACAGAAAATTATGAAGATGTGGTCAAAAACCTATAGTTACGTTGGGACATACACTGGGCGAACAGAGATTGTTTCAGGTGTCGTATTTCATCAGGTTGAAGGCTCGCTTTATGTGTACAATCCTTATGTAAATCAAGACTCATTTTTGAAAAATGCACTCTATTGGGTAAAAGCTTCAGAGGTTTTGGGAGAAAATGAATACAAAGAACGTGCCTTGACCAATGCAGAAATGGAGAAGCAGAAAAACCAAGCCAATACAGATAACCCTGAAGCACCCAATAACCAAAAAGGTATTGGCAGTTCAGGAACAGGAGGTTCAAGTGATTCAAATGGCTCAGGTCAATCTAGTAAAACAGGTCTAATCATCGGTATTGCTCTTTTGGTGGTTGGTGTTGGTATCGCAGTTTGGGCTTTTCTTAGAGGCAGAAAGGAGGAAGCATGAAAAAGAAGGTAGATACCTCACAAGGCTTGAATACATCGTCTGAAAGCCAGACTACAACGCCTCAAAACCAGAAGACCAAGGCAGGACAGGCTATTTCGTCCATCTGGACAGGAATCAAGAATATCTTTACAGGAAAAAAAGCCTCACCCGTGACCGCCACAGGCACAACCCTAGAAGTAAAAGACAATCAAGGGAATGTGGTAGCTAGTAAGAATACCAACACCAATTGGGGCGGTATTTTGGCAGGTGTGGGACTTTTGTTTACCTCCGTCTTTCCAAATGCCATCGACACAGGAACGACTACTACTCAACCAGACCCAAGTGTTCAACAGAAGCAATTAGAGCGAACAGGGCAAAACGTAGTAATAGTTGTAGTACTAGGAGCGGTGGCATTGATTGGCGGTTTGATTTACGCATTCAGAAAAAAGGATGATTAAGATTGCCGTAATTTCCAATGTCAAAGAGGTTCAGGGAGATGGGCTTGATAAGATGGTGAATGCTATCAACAAGCAACTCTCCCTACATTTTGCGCCAGTGTGGGCGGTAGAATCTCAAGCGGTGGTTTTCCAAGACGTAAAGACCGCAAAAAGCCTTGGTTATTATCCAGTCACCATCCAATACGAAATTGACGAACCTACCTTGGGAGGCTATCACGCCGTAGGTGATGATGGCATTCCGTATGGACTAGTCAAATACTCAAGTCGAACATCCTATGTACTGAGTCATGAGATTATGGAAATTGTTCATAATCCTTTTTTGAAAAAGTTCAGAAAGACCACAGGGTACAAAGAGAATGAAGATGATCCATTATTTGTCGAAGAAGTAGCAGACGCAACCGATGGAAAAGGATATTTGATTGATGGTTTTGAAGTCTCGAATTTTATTACTCCAGACTGGTTTAATAAAACTCATCAAGAAGGCATCAAATATGACTATTTAGGTCTTTTGAGTCGACCAAGGGAGCTTTACGAAGGTGGTTATATCAGTTGGATGAATGTTAGAGGTGAGTACTGGCAAGCCGTTTTAACAAAAGGCAAACTCCTTTATCGAAAGCTTACAGGACAAACAGTAGCAAGCCAGACGAAAGATAATCCAATGGTTTATGTATTGGGATTGTTAGGGCTTTGCGCTCTTTATTTAGTTTATCGTATCATCAAAAAATCTAAACCTATTTAATCTATGGCAAAACAAGAAAAGCCAAAGGCTAAACCAAAGGGCAAAATCATCGAATTTAAGCCCGATAAAAAGAAAACTAAGCCCAACTATACCCCAAGCCAGAAAAAGGCTCAGGAAAAGGTAAAAAAGGTTAATTTACTGGCAGTAGAAGAAATTTATAATGCTGGTAAAGTGGGTAAGAAATCTCCCACATGGGGAGAAGCTCTTCGCAAAGCCTCCAAGAAAGTCTATAAATAACCAATTCTAAACCTATCAAGAAGCCTTGTCCAAAGATTGGGCAAGGCTATTTTTTATCATGAGAAAGAAGATGATTTATGTTTTACTACTTGTGCTACTGATTTTGACGGCAATAGCACTAGCCTTTAAGAAGGTATTTGAGCGTTTGGATGAGAAGGTTGAAAAGCTTGATACAGATAAAATACCCTTACAGCCTTCTATTTTGTACGTTCCAACCTCATCAAATGATTCATCCCTTCAGGCAAAGATTTCAGAGCTTGAAAACCTGACAGAAATCGCTTTGAGGGCAGGGGAAAACATTGGTTTTGGCAAAGTGGTAGCGATTCAAAACGGAACTGTTTGCCTGTTTGACCCTACCGATGAAGATATGTACAACCTAGCTATTGGAATTGCCAAAGCAAGCGCCGTTTCAGGCAACTTGATTCGTGTAGCCTTAGCAGGGAAGATAAGCGGATTTACAGGCTTAGAACCAAACAAAACCTATTATGCAACAATAGCAGGTGGAATGTCTACCAATGACCCTGAGAGTGGAATGCTTCGAAGCGTCGGAATAGCCATTAGTCCCTCAGATTTGTTGATTGACTTTTCACAAAAGGTAGAATTATGACGAAAATACTAGCATTAACAGCAGGGAAAACAAAAACCTTGAGCGAACAAGAAGCAAAAGAGTTTGTATTACCTATCGCAACACTAAACCAAATTTCTCAAGCTACTATTCGACAATGTAGTACGGATTTTTTGCAGATGCAGAAAAGATTTTGGATGACAGACAAAGGAAAGGAAGGTGCATGGTATTTTGATCCAAATGATGTGGATAGCCTAGACAATATAGGGACTTGTATTGTTACCAGTGAAGGTGCAAGACTAAAAAGAGAGTTTAATGATTTTCTTTTACCCGAGTGGTTTGGCGCTGTTGGTGACGGAATAACTGATGATACAATGGCGATTCAAAGTGCCTTAACTGTAAATACTCATCCTGTTCTTTTACTATCTAAAACATATCTTGTAACGGGAGATATAGTTTTAAGAACAAACAATAGCCTTGTAGGACAAAATATCTACAAATCAGTACTTCTTCTCAAATCTAACAGTAACCCAGAAGCTATTCTAAAAACATTAAATGATTCTCAATATCGTATTTCAATCAAGAATCTTTCAATACACGGGAATAGGTTATCTCAGTTGTCCAATACTGCAGCTATAGCTTTACGAAACAGATTTGTTGATGAGTTAGGGAATAATGCTTATGAACCAAAGAATAGACTTGAAAATCTTTTTATCCGTGAGATAAAAGGGGATGGACTTTATCTTTCAGGCTCTGGGGATAATATCTTTTCTAAGATAATTGTAGAAAATGTCACAGAGAATGGTTTGATCTGTAACACTTGGGATTCTAGTTACTCTGAACTGACTCTAGGACACTGCTTTAATGGAGATGGATTAAAGGTCATAAATGATAATGGTGGCGGAACGTCAAACAGATTTTCTAACATCAAATGTTGGGGTTCTGGAGGTGGAATTTCTGTGAGTGGATTGTTTAATAACTTTTCGGTAGTCAATATACAGGATTGCTTTAATTATGGGTTAAGAGTTACCAACCGAAATAATACATTTAATTCACTTGACATAGATGCAATTGGTTGGGACTTCACAACATCAACGCCAGTGACAAATTCTACGGCTATTATATTGGAGGAAAATGCCAATAACACCATTATTAAAGGACGTATTTATGATAGAGCTCAGTACTCTATTACAGGTTCTATAGCATACGGTATCAAGTGTCTTACTAATAACGCTGTAGTTGACCTTATAGTAAGTGACGTATTGACACATCCTGTTCGTAACCCTGAGTTGATTCCTTCTACAAACATCATCCGTGTAAACGGTAATATTAGAAATGGAGGGAATTTCAAATATGTGTTTCCGAATGACGTATCATCAAACTACCCTTTTGGTGGATTCAAGACAGCCAATTATGTAGCGACTAATCTTGATTGTGCATTATTTGCAAATACAGCCTCTAACAACGTAACTATTACATTACCAACTACAAATGTTAAAGATGGTAAGTTATTCGTGGTAGCAAAGAGTAATAGTTCAAATCTAGCAATCGTAAATGTAGAAGCAGGTGGTACTATAAACGGTTCTAGTACTTATACTTTACGAAACGTTAAGGAATCTGTTTTGTTGATGAAAACTGGTGCTTCATCTTATGCTATAATCGCTGAAAGTGATGATAGTGTTATGTTTGGTAGCGGTTCTCCAGAGGGTGTGAGATGGGGTGAGAGTGGTAATATTTATTTGCGGTCGGATGGTGGTTCGGGTGAACAACTATACGTGAAAGAGACCAATAGTTCTAATTCAGGTTGGAAACCAGTATTTATTAATGGTCAAACCAAACCTCTATTGGTAAATACAACCACTGATAATGGAGTTGATAAACTACAGGTAGGGGGAAATATATATTTTACTGGCAAAATGAAGATTGCAACTGGTACAAATGCTAGTTGTGGTTTTGCCACATTAGTAGGTGGCTCAGTAACCGTCAATACCAATGCTGTTTCTATTACTTCAGGAATCAAGATTTCTGTTCAAGAAATAGGACAATACAATGGTAGAATTAGAATAACTCAAAAGGTAGCAGGTAGCTATTTCACAATCTCCTCTTCTGATACAACCGACAACTGTGTGGTATATTGGGAATTAACAAATTAATACAATGGATAAAAGATTATATCAAGCGGGAATCATAGCTATTCCTTTACAAACCACCTCCAATGAGGTAAAACCATTTCCCAATTTTCTAGTAATAGAAAATCAATTTGGGAAAATTAAAACGATGTCTCCTAACCTTCAAACAGGACAACTTGAAAAAACTAATTGCGTAAACTCTATTTACAAACTTGTATTTAGGGAAATCTTGACGGAAAGTTCATTATTTCAAGAAGAGTTTTCTGAAAAGATATTCATCAACTTAGAAAATTTGGCATTACCCATTCATCTTTTACCCAGTCTAGCATCCTATCAAGATTTAAAAGAGAATCTTGCATTAATAAATACTGCCTTATCTCATTTTCAATTTAGAGGCTCCCTAGCTGAATTGATACTGAGTGTAGACGAGAATATTTTAGACAAAATCATTGCGCAAGAAAGTATTGAAGCTAATGCTCAATAATCTACACATTCCCATCAAACTACTCCTGTGGAAGCTGAGGCTTTTACAGGGGATAGTTATTTTACTCGTTTGTTCTACGCTCTATTTGATAATTGGTAGTCGTTCCACTGAAAAGTTGGAGGGGCAAAAGATAGAAATCAATAAGAGAATTCAGGAAAGAGACGTTGAACGTACCACCATGCAGAAAATAGCCAATGAGGCTTTTAAAAATGGACTTTCTAACACTGAAAAAACACAGGAAAAGCACCTACAAGATGAAAAAGATATTAAGGTTATCATTATTCATATGCCTGATTCTACCATGGAAAAGCTTTTCGAAAAGCACTACGGACAGCTCCAACCAATCAACAGGTAAACTCTACCAAATCACAGCCATTCAACTACGAAATATCGTATCTGATAGAATGAAGTATGATTCGCTCTTGGTTCGATACAATGAGCTACTATTAATCCATGCCAACTATCAAAAAGGCATAGAGGCAAGCCAAAAGGCATTTGAACTCAGTGACCAGAATGCCAATGATTATATCAGAGTTGCCGAAATAGACAACAAAGTCATTCGAAGAAAGAATCTTCAAATTATCTGGCAGAAAGTAAGAGCACCTGTTTTGGGCATTGCTCTTTTTTACTTGGGTAATAGGTCTGTAAGTTGGGGGATAGCTTTTTGATGGCAAAATAAGATTTATTTTACCTACCAACATGCAATCTTTCCAACAAAGTAACCAAAATAAAGCCATTTTCCTGATTTATGTTTGAAAGGGATTTGTTGAAAACAGTATGATAAAAGCTTGTATTTTCGTTATATCAATAAAACAAATAGACATTATGATGCAGAATTTAAAAAAATACTTAGGAGCTATCGCTTTACTATCCTCCATAATAAGCAACAGTTATAGTATGGATTATAGCTCAGATAAGTTTTTGTCAGTTACTTCATACTTTTACAAAGTAGTACTACATGATAACAATAGATTTGATGTTATTGGTGATACCCTAGATAAGAAAGTAGACAACTCAAAAGCATATTCCAAAAAGGACGTTGAGACGCTTTTATCTAACAAAGCTGATTTTACACAAGTAAATAAGTCTTTTACTGGTTATTCTATTAGTGAATTACGGGCTTTGAGTGATTCTCGATTTTCTTTCATTCGTACTTTTTTTTGTAATGAGGTTGGTAAAGAAGGGTCTTGGCGGTACGATCCAGCAGATAACACAAGTTTAGATAACAGTGGTACTATTATCGTAACAAACTCAGGTAAAAGAATAAAAAGAGTTTTTGATGATTATATATTAGCGGAGTGGTTTGGGGCAGTAGGTGATGGAATTACAGATGATACGGAGGCTATTCAAAAAGCATTGTCGGTAAATACACATCCTTTGTTGTTATTATCAAAAACGTATCTAGTCAGTGGTAATATTAATTTGGTCACTAACAATAGTATTGTTGGTCAAAATGTCTATAAATCAATTCTTCAATTAAAAAGTAATTCAAATTGTGAGGCTATTTTAAGAAATCTAAACAATTCACAGTATCGAATTACTCTAAAAAATTTCACGGTTAATGGGAATCGCTTATCACAAAATCGTAACTGCACAGGCATTTCCCTAATAAACGGTTTTGTAGATGAGTCTGGAAATAACGCCTATGAACCCAAAAATAGACTAGAAAACCTTTTTATCACAGAAATAAAAGGAGACGGGCTTATCCTCTCAGGTTCGGGTGACAATATTTTTTCTAAAATAATTGTAGAAAATGTCACAGAGAATGGTTTGGTCTGTAATACTTGGGATTCAATTTATTCAGAACTTACACTTGGACACTGCTTTAATGGAGATGGCTTAAAAATAGTAAATAACGGTGGCGGAACGTCAAATAGATTTTCAAACATCAAATGTTGGGGTTCTGGAGGGGGAATTTCTGTGAATGGATTGTTTAATAACTTTTCGGTGGTCAATATACAGGATTGCTTTAATTATGGGCTAAAAGTTACCAACCGAAATAATACTTTTAATTCACTAGATATAGATGCCATTGGCTGGGATTTTACAACCACAAAACCTGTTCCAAATTCTACAGCAATTTTATTGGAGGAAAACGCCAATAACACCATCATTAAAGGACGTATTTATGATAGAGCGCAGTATTCTATTAAAGGTTCCATAGCCTACGGTATCAAATGTCTTACAAATAATGCTGTAGTTGACCTTATAGTTAGTGATGTATTAACACACCCTGTTAGAAACCCTGAGTTGACTCCCTCTACAAACATCATCCGTGTGAATGGCAATATTAGAAATGGAGGAAACTTTAAGTATGTTTACCCCAATGAATTATCTTCAAACGTACCCTTTTCTGGCTTTAAAGTAACTAATTATCAGGCTACAAATTTTGACTGTGCTATATTCGCTAATACAGCTTCAAATAATGTTACAATAACCTTACCTACTTTAGGTATAATGGATGGGAAGATATTTGTTGTATCCAAGAGTGAAATTCAAAACTTAGCAATTGTAAACGTAGAAGGTGGCGGAACGATAAACGGTTCCAGTGCTTACACTTTACGCAACGTTAAGGAGTCTGTTTTGTTGATGAAAACTGGTACCAAAACTTATGCCATAATCGCTGAAAGTGATGACAGCATTCTGTTTGGTAGCGGCTCACCAGAGGGAGTGAGATGGGGAGAAAGCGGTAATTTATATCTGCGGTCGGATGGTGATTCAGGAGAACAATTATATGTAAAAGAAACAAATAGTTCTAATTCGGGTTGGAAATCAGTATTTGTTAATGGTCAAACTAAACCTCTTTTGGTAAATACAACTAATGATAATGGGGTAGATAAATTACAGGTGGTAGGAAATATCTATCTTACTGGCAAAATAAAGATTGCAACTGGTACAAATGCGAGTTGTGGTTTTGCCACATTGGTAGGTGGTTCAGTGACAATAAATACAACCGCAGTTTCGGTCAATTCAGGAATCAAGCTCTCTGTTCAGGAGACAGGTCAATATAATGGCAGAATTAGAGTCACCCAAAAGGTAGCAGGTAGATCTTTCACGATATCTTCTTCTGATAAAACCGATAATTGTGTGGTATTTTGGGAATTAACGAATTAAATTACTGAATAATGTTATGTCTAGCCGTTCTCTTGCAAACTACCTAATTGAAGGAAAAAGTAAAAGCACCTGTTTTGGGCATGGCTCTTTTTTATTTGGGTAATAGGTCTGTAAGTTGGGGAATCTCGTTTTGATAGCAAAAAACTAAGAGCTTTTCATCTGCAGATAACAGGCACTCAAAATTTTGATAGCAATATCAAAGACCAGGAAAAAAGATATCAGCTCTAAACCTAAAAAATTGATAGCAAAATGTACACCGTAAGACGAAGTGAAGTCGTAAGACTAGAAAAGTTGAATCAGGAAGATTCAGCAAAAGAACCAATAACAGTTTCAGAAGATGCTACACCTGTTGACTCAATGTATCAGGGCTTTTTCGTGTATGCCTCACCAGCCTTGATATTGCTTGAAAATGTAGTTTTCCTTTACCTGATGTATAGATTCATCAAATGGCTAATTAAGAAATAATGAAACTAATCTCACCTGTTAATAAACAACCATTCCAACGGAATGCACAAGACAAAGCTACCATTTTGGTAGAAGGATTGATTGAGAAGGGTAACAAACAAGTTACACTTTCGGCAGTTCCGCTCAAGGGAGGCATCTCCAAAACAATAACTACTACGGTAGAAAATGCCAATTTTTCTATTCCTTTTTCTGTGACCAAAGGTTACTACACTTTGTCGGTTTCCAACGATTCTGAATCAGTCAGTGTAGTTGTTGCCATTGGTGACATTTTTGGGATAAAAGGACATAGTTTCACTGAGGGTTTAGGGACGAAGTTCTGTAAAGATGAAAGGGTTATTATTCCTGCTTCACGTTTTGAAGATATGACCGACACTACACTTTATCAGAAAACAGGCTTTATCTCAATGACTGAGTTTTCGGCAAGTACCGCCACTGATTATACCTCAATTGAAGACCATATCAACTTTGCTATTAATCGTGGGATATGGGGAAGATTAGGGGATTTATTGGTTGCACAAAATGATTGTCCAGTAGCATTTTACCATGCAGGTTTTGGCGGTTCTACCTTGGAGCAATGGGCAAAGTCAGCCCGATTCGAAAGCTTTGAGCATTCATTTGTCAATTCATCCAAAAGAATGCCGATTATCAAACTTCTCAATACCCTCAAATTCCTTGTACCAAGGACGGGAATTCGTGGAATTTTAAGCATACATGGAGACAACGATAAATTTATCACCAATGACCCTAATGTCATAGCCGATGAATACAAAACCATCATTGATACGGCTCGAAATGAATCAAATCTTCCAAACCTACATTTTGTCCTTGCGCCATCAATAACAGACTATCAAGAACACCTTGGAATCATTGATGGCACAATTAAAGCAGTGGTAGAAGGTACAAATATCTCAATGGGGCCAGATATTTATTTGTATGACAATTCTCTAAGGCTGGAAGATAAACTTCATTTGAATGAAAAAGGAGAACAAAAGGCGGCTGAAGATTTCGCAAAAGTTTTGGGTAGTACATATCTAACCAAAGCACAACCATTTACCATCAATAACAACCTAAATGAGCCTACGAACATGGTTGTATCATCATCCTCAACGGTTGACGAAAAGCCTAATACAACTACACAAAAGGACTCAGATGAAGTAACAAAGATTCTATTAGGTATCCTAGCCTTTGTCCTTACATTCACCTTTTTAAAACTTTTGATAGCAAAAATTCAAAGCTCGAGCTAAAAAGCCTGGTGAAATTTGGCAAAAATGATAGCAAAAAACAAAGCACTGTTGTGTGGCCACACCATGCTCAGGGAAAACACCTTAAAAATTTGATAGCAAATGGGAAGTATTTTAACATCTATAGGGAGTGTAGTGGGTGGGATATTTGGTTCTTCAGATACAAATAATCAACTACAGCTTCAACAATCACAATATCAAGGTATCCAATACCAGAAAGAAGCAGAGGCAAATAGGAAAACTATCACCTATTTGCTTATAGCGCTTTTCGTCGGTGCAATAGTACTAATATCATCACTAAACAAAAGAAGCAATGGCAACTAATATTTCAGCAATAGGCAATGTGATAACCGCAGGTATTTCTTCACTTGGTGATGCAGTTGCCAAAGTATTTACAGTAACAGAAACAGGAAAGACAAACAGGACACAGCTCGAAACAGACGCTCAAAAGTATGGCAGTGATTCACAATACGCTTCCAGTCTTGCAACTCAACAGGGTAAAACGATTAGAGTTATAATTATCGCACTGACAGTGGTTATTTTAGGTTGGGTTGGTATCAATTTTATAAAGAAATAAACATCATGAAAAAATATATTATTCCTTTTGCCTTAACTATTGGGGCTATTGCACTTTATCTAACCAGTAAAGCACAAAAACAAACCAAAAATAGTTCTTCAGTAACTAATCAACCCTTTAGTATTTTAAGAACGACAACGACCACCACTACAACTAAAACCATATCGGATTCAGGCTCACAAAGCTCTGGGAATAATCAGGGAAGTACAACCAATCAAGACGTGGTTGATACTAGTCAAATTTACGACTATTGGCAACAAAGAGGAGAGTTTATTTATCTTCGAAAAGGAGGAAAAACAGCGACTGGAAATTATTCAGTAGGCTTTTTGAAGGATGGAAGAACCGTTTATACTAATTACCAGAACGAAGGAACTCCAGAAGAAACTATGCTTTATAGCTTGTCTCCAGATTATGTATTAACCTACTAAAAAAGGGAGTTCAAATGAACTCCCTTTTTATTTTATCTTGCGTTACCTGCGGCAACACCTACCAAAACAACGATTATACCCGTTGCAATACCATAATTCCCCCAAACCTTTCTTGATTTCTTCTTTTTTGCCTCCTGAGTATATCCCGTAACATAATCAGGATTCTTAGTCAATGCCACATTAGGGAATGTTAAATGGTCTTCATTAGGCGTTGAAACTGATGTTGCTATGGCGGGAACAAGACCTACAATTGGTCCCAAAAATAGTGTTGTTAGAAATGTACCCGTTCCTGCACCCTTATATCCTTTGTAATAAATTTTCGCATCGCTTTTACCTTGTCTAAACATATCTGCATAATCTTGTTTTGACATAGGCTGTTCTTCTTTCACGTATGTTTGTACTGGTGCAGGAGTACTTGCATAACTTGTGTTACTACTCGGCTTAGATTCAGTTTGAAATACATCCTCTGTGCCAGTTTTATACTTCACTTTTACAACCTCTGATTTTTTCTTGATGTATAGTGGACCATCAATGTTTGAAAAGGCTTTGTACTTAATTTCAAGGTCATTTATCTCTAAAACCTTTGCCACTACTTTGGTATTGTTTTTAAGAAATAAGGTGTCTTGTGCGTTAGCAGTGAAGCAGAAAATTGATAAAGCAAATAGTAATAATAGTTTTCTCATTGTGTAAAATTATTAGGTTGTGAATTATTAATTGATTTATTGAATTCTAGCTGTGAACTTCATGTAAATGTTAGAACTATGAAGTAAGCGCAAAGGTAAAAAAAAAGTGATAACCGAAGTTACCACTCAATAAATAATACAAGTTGTCCATCATTCAAGAAATTAATATTTTAAAACTCCTATATGGCTTCAGATATTTCAATGCTCAGTCGATTACTTTGCTAAAGAGTACATTCCCTATTTTATCTATAAAGCTAACCTGAATTCTATCGTTCAATACTTTTATTAAAGTAAAACTTGGAGAGGCCGTAGCAAATAAAGCTGGGTAGTCTTGCTTTATAAGTTCGTCAGTCGATGACCCAGCACCTGCCACGATGTAGTTTATAGAACTATTAGCATTTTTGATAAACTGTGAACTGTGACTATGTCCGCACAGATATAAGTTTACACCATATTTTTCAAGTAAAGGTTTGAGAGTAGTTATTAATTCTGGTTGGTCTCCATGACCAAATCCAGCTGAATAAATAGGGTGATGACCTACAACAATTTTATATTTTTCATGACTGGATGCCAATACACTATCAATCCACTTAAGTTGCGTTTGGGTATTTTGTTGAGCAATATCCGAATATAAAGCCTGCTTACTTTGATATTCAGAGATAAAAGGATTAGTATCTATAAAAAGGAAGCGAATACTTGCTGAAGAACTATATTTTTGAGAAACGGTAAAATATCTATTAGGCATTTTCCATCTATTACTTTTTTGCGTATAATCAATTTGGGCATTTACATTTCCCTGATAATCGTGGTTGCCAAGTACGATAAACCAGTCTTTTTGTAATAAATTACCTTTATATACATTTTCAAAAGACAAAGACCAATGTTCGTCGGTCAGACCATTTACCCCTGTTTCATAAAAATTATCGCCTGTAGAAATCACAAATTGAGCATTTTCGGCTAAAGAAGTCTGAGACATTTGGTTGGCTACCTCTTGTTGATTAGACTGTCCTTTTCTTCCCCAATCGCCAACAACCAAGAAGCTGTAAGTCACAGGATTAAGGGGATTGCTAGCGCTAGTACACCCAAAAAGCAAAAATGCAAAGCATAAAATAATATGGAAGGAATTAGTGAAAAATTCGTATTTAATTTTCATAATATTGTGTCTATCTAAATATTCGTACTAAATGATAGATTTATCAAGTAGGCGCAAAGGTAAAAAAAAAGTGATAACCGAAGTTACCACCCAATTACTATTTCAACTCACCCATTATTCAAATAATTCTTATTGTAAAACCCCTCAATAGCTTCAGCCATTTCCTCACTGACATCTTCATATTTTCCCCATGCCTGTTCTAAGCCTGAGTCTTTGTACCATTCTTCACAGTTCTTTCTATACGTCGGCTTCCAATTGGTGATATAATGGTCAAGTTTGTCCCTGATGTGCTGTGAGGCGTTGCTTCCTTCCAAACCCAAAATATTGAATAGTGCTTGTGCCTCATAGTAGTGGAGCTTTATTTTCTTGTATCCATTCTTTTTCAGCTTGATGAGTTCAGGACTTACAGAAAAAATAGTGCTATAAAGTGTGGCCACAATTAACGATGGGTCGATACTCGCAGACTTTTGAACTCTAAAATGTGCTGAAATTAGTTGGAATTGCCTGTAGCAAACTATTCTGAGTACTTGGTATTCATACAGGTCAATGTCTAGTTCTATGTTATTTATCATACTTCTTTACCATTTTGGAAAACTCATTGAATAGCTTCATTGTATCCTTCATGCCTTTATTGTCCTCTTTGAGAGTTTTAATCTCCTTTTCAGCATTTTGTCTATACTTAGTAAAATCTTCCTTGACGTTGTATAGCTCATTCTTTTTTCGGATATAGTCTCGAATGATGAATTCTATAACAGATTGACCCGTTTTGAGACCTTCTTTGTCCATGACGTTGTTCATAATCTGAACTAAGTCTTCGTTTTCGACGCTGTCTAATGCTCGGAGCGTCATTGTAGTAAATTGTTTCATCGGGTAAGTGCTAAAAAGAGTAAAACAAGAAGTGCGGTAATGATATTGGAGGCAGATTCTGCAAAAAGCTCTATGTTAAAAGCTTCATTGCGAGCAGTTGATTTTTTCATACAAGTTCGCAAGTATCGTTTATGTAAAAAGTCCAATTATCACCTGCTTGGTCTGTGAAGTAGACTCTGTTCTTGTCAATCTCTCCAGTGTAGATACCACCGATTTCTAACTCGCTTTGTGAGCTTCTACTATCTTCGAAGCGCAATACTTTAAAAGATACAAGTATCATGTTTTTAATATTAAAGGTTTTTTCTGAGTTGTTGTTTATGTTTATCTAAACCATTCATAGATTAATAGAATAAACATGGTAAGAATGGGATAATAGATAAATAGCATAATTATTAAGCCGATTATCCCAATAATCATTGTTGCTCTCATAGATTTCTTCAATCGTTTGAGGAACAATGATTTTATTCGATTTTTCTTTAGTTGAAAAATGCCTTGATTATTCTCTAGCTTGTAAGGGAAGACTTGTTCTTCATAAATTTCATGAATAATAGACCTCTTCTCCGCTTTGTTAACACTTTCCATTGTTGATTGCTTTTACGATTTCTTTGGTATTCTTTAATTGCTTTTTATCGACCATTTGGGGATAGTGGGCTTTCAAACACTTTTCACAAGCCCATACTTTACACTTTTTACCAAGGGGTACAGTTCTTGAAAGGAATGGAGCTTCCTTTTTGCATACATTACATTCCATAATTTGCTATCAATTTATAGTGAAGATTTAACGGATCTGTTTGCGTTGACACAACAGTGCTTTAATTTTTGCTATCAATTTTTAATCTCTCGAGAGGATATCTAAATTCCTGGGCTTTCATTTTGCTATCAAAAGTTTCTCGTGAAGTAATATGCCAATATCCACACTTGTCACACTCATAAGCTCGTACAGGCTTTTTGTGATTTTGTTCCAAATATTTAATTGACTCAAGGAACTTATTAGCCTCCTTTTTCGAAATATAAATAACCTTTTTGCATGGGAAATAGACTATTGGTGTTGGTATGATTCCGTCCCGTCGCTGAATTATTCTCTCAAGATTATTGATAATGTACTCTTTGAGTTCAGCATTAAAATAGCTCTTTGCTTGATGTATTCTCAATAGATACTCTGGTGGTACTCTACACAATTGAGTGAATTTGTATTTCCCAAAAGTCAAAAGTGTTTGGTCAGTGTACATAATTGATTGGAGTTAAATCAATTAATCTTGTTCTGTAGAATTCTGAATGTCTTCAAATGCACTCTCTAAGTTTGATATGGCATCCTCCAGATTAGAAAGAGAATTTTCCATTTGGCAATACCTGTCACTATTTTGTAGATTTTCAGGCATATTATCTAATTTATCTTGTTCCTCATCCCTGATAGTCTCTACTCTATCTTTGATTTGAGTAATTTCCTCAAGGATTTTGGCTAGTTCTTTTCTTTGATTCTTGTTCATCTTAGTTAAGCGTTTAAATTGGAATTGCAGATAAATTGGTTACTAGCACATAAGAAACCTCTTTAAAGTCTTATCGTATTGGGCAATCATTTTACCATTGAAACCTACTTCGTAAATAAAAGCATTGTCGATGGGGTCTTTAAATCCGCTCACAAGCTTAGAGGCTGATTTGAGACGTTCGGAACTATTTCTACCAAAGATGATTAAATCAGATGCTCCTTTGGTTGGAAGCCATACTCCGTTGGGTAAGATGTACTTTAATTTCCATTTCACTACTGGTGCTGATGTTGTTGGTTGCATGGTCTTAGAAAGTTAGTTGTTGTTAGAAAGTTGTTGAATTTTTGTACATAGTCACTATTGGTTTTTACGCTCAACTTGCGATTAAAATATTGTGCTAATTGGGCAATATCCTTGATTTTATTTCCTTGACCACGTGGTACAACACCCGTCATTGGGTATTGCATCATAGTCAATTTGGCACGCTCAAGCTCTTTTTCGAATTCTATCTCTTTAAGTGACTTTTCGGCTTTCTTAGCCCATTGCAACACTACCAAGAATCCTTGTTTTTGGTGTGTTCCATAGTCTTTCGAGAAGTATTTTGTTGGGTGATATGCCTCTCTGTCCTTACGAGTGTCAAAAGCCTGCTTTTTATCTGCCCAATACTGTAGCATCATGCTATAAATCTGCCAGAATTCGAAGGTATTCTCCTTTGGATTCTCATTTTTAAAGCCGTTAAACACGTCTCTGTGAATCACTTTCTTGATTTCTGACTCAATTGGGGTATAGTTGCGTTGTGGGTAGAACACATCTTTCACATATTTCCAGAAATTGTTTACAATCGTAGCCTTTTCAAGGTCAGTTAAGCCCTTTGGCTCTGGTTTTGGTGCATTTTGGTAACGAATCTTGTTGAGAGTGCCTTTGCGATAAGCTTCAAAACGTTCGTCTGAACTGATGTAAGAATTTTCGGCGCCCCCCGTGTTTTTTTCTTGGCAGTTTTCTTGGTCAATTTCAAGGTTTTGGGCTATTTCTTGTTTTTCTTGGCAATTTTCTTGGTGTCTTTCTTGGGATAGGTTTTCCACATCTTCCGCTATATATGAATTATTTAAATTTTCTATTTGGTTAGTTAAGTGTGGCAAAGTTTGCACCTCATAGGGGGCAAAGGCTTTCAAAATTGTAGTAGGTTTTTCAGTCCAACTTTCGATTTTTGGCTTGAACTGGTCGATTCCGAGCAAAATCCACAGGTTTAGAGCTATCTTATAGCCATTAACTCTACCTTCCTCAAACTCCTCTACAGTAATCACCCCAAAGGTGCTTAGACGAGCCAAATGGTCTTGTACAGCCCTGCGACTGCAACCACATAAGTTTGCCAAATCCCAACGTGTAACTTGTAAAACTGGCACACGGTCAGAATCAGCCCACAATGGACTATTCATACAGTTCCAGAATTGTTTTAGATACAACGATGCAATGGATTTCAGCTTTGATAAATGTGGCTCACGCAACATGGTGCTTTTGGTTACAAACTGAACATCGTTATGCTCTTTCGCAAAAGCATGATACCTTTCGATTACCTTTCCAAATTGGTGACTAAACGTTTTTTCAATTCTCATGGTTGTTTTTGGTATGTAGTGACAAAACTTCGCTTGTCAGGGCTTAGAATCATCACTACGCTATTTCCCGTTGCTTCTGTCAGAGAGTCGAACCCTGAGGGAATCCTTAAAGAAAACCCTTTCCAAAACAGATATAATATTGATAACCTATTACATTATACGTCTAAAATCAGCTCATATTCATGAAATAAACACCCAACCCAAGCGAATCGGGTGTTTATGATGCTCTCTCTAAACTTACTTCATTGTCGGTGCTACCATTCGATAGCCCACAATATCTTTTTTATAATGGTACTCGTATCGTGGGTCAACTTTCACGAGCGAGCCGTCAGTTAATTTCAATTGTTGCATAGAATAACCCGAATAAGCTATCCTCTGGATTTTGCTCGACAAATCCACCTCTTTCAACTCCTCTTTTCTCTCCTCAATAAGCTCCTCTAAATCAACTTGTTTAGCTACGTTTTTTCGTGGCTCAGGTGTCACTGTTGAGGCTACTTTTTTAGGCTTTTTCCTAGGATTCAAAATCGAGTCAAGCACATAATAGGGATGCTCAAATTGTCGGTCGGGTGCAAGTATCAGCACCATCAAATCGTAACAGTCCATGACATTGATTTTGCAGGTATCAAGCTTGTAATTCTCATGGAAAACCCTAGGATTCAAGCCGATTTCCTTCAGCTTTTGCCGAAAGGTTTCCTGCTGAGAATCATCCATAACGTCATAGACTTTTGAAAGGATATTCGGACGTTTCATAGGCAACTGGTCGGAGGTCTTTTGTTGTTTCGATAGTACCATGCCACTAGCAAAGCACCTATCGCAAATCCTGCGTATATATGAAAATCGTTAGGCATTCTCGTTGTCCTTTCCAATCAATAAATCTCTGAAAAACTTCGAGTTGCAGAGAAGCTCACCAAAGAAGGCCATAAACAAACCTCCCAAACACATGGCAAAGAAAAACTGAATAAGTGGGTCACTCGACAAAGAACGGACGAACTCTGGAATATTCATGGTGTAATAGAGGGTTAAATGAATGTAATGAACTATTAATCCAATCAAATAAATTGCCTAATTCAGTAAGGAAGACAAGGGGTGGACCACATTTTCTCATTCTACAACCACCCCGTAAAAGTCTTCCTCGAACAAAAACTATGGTAACAACCATCGTTCAGCATTTGATACGTCTGCTGATAAACTCTGACGTATCCTCAAAACTGAGTAAAAACACCATCTCTATTCTGAAAGCAATATCTTTCGGACTTACTGTTTGGATGCTTTACAAGCAGTTTTACCAAAAAAAATCTAGTTTCTAGACCTTTTTTGTTTCCCCTACGCTGAACTGTGTAGGGGAATTTTTTTGTGAACTCTCAAAGGCAACAGTAGGGAAACACACTCCCTACCGTGCAAGCATTTGGTTTCTACACCATCATTTGCCTTTTGGGCAGTATCTACATGGTTGGTAGTTGTAATTTTCGATTTTACAACTGCAACTACTATCTGAATCACCAAAACTTGAAGAAAAAAACAATAGAAAAACAAAAGTCCAGAACATGATTTCTTCAAACATAGTCATAAAATTTAGGTTCAGATGTTTGTCAATTTTTAAGGGTATAAGGATATAAAGTTGTCTTAATAATGAATCCTAAATACTTTGTTATGCGCCATCAATTTCAAGTAAACTTTTCAAAACTCCTATCTCAGCTTTCGACCAATTATATTCACCTGACATTTTTTCTTGGAAGTTTCGTTCCTTGTATCCAAAAGTATTACATACAACATCCTTTATCTGTTTTCGGTCAACTCGTGTCAGCGAGCGATAGGCTTTTTTTATATCGTCCTTCGAAACCATAAAGATTAAATATTTAATAGATTTTAGACTAAAAAATCGAATAAATCGTATTAAATTCGGATTATATTCGTTTTTAATGCGTTTTGTACGTACAAATATCAGATATAAATCCGAATTAACAAATAAATCAGACAAAAATATGAAAAATTTTTCTGAAAAATTAAAAAAAGCCTTAAAAGCCAAAGGAATGACTCAAGGCAAACTCTGTGAAGAGATAGGAATGTCAATGGATGGATTTAAAAGAATGGTGGATGCTGATAATATAAAGGTCAAAACATTAGAGCAAATTTGTGAAGTGTTGGGAGTACCTTTAAATTACTTTTTAGAGATTGAGCCTGTAAAAACAGAACCAGTTGGTTTTTGGAAAAGACTGATAGAAGAAGCTACTATGGAAGCACAGAATTGGAAGATTCGAGCTTATCAATTGGAAGAGCAATTGAGCAAGAGCGGAAATTTTAAGTATGTTAGTAGAAGACACGGCGTGTTGGCAAGTGTGGCATAGGCTTTTTTTTTGCCCCATTTACTAACATTTTTACTAACAGTTGCAAGTTTCGACTTGTAATGCCCTGAAAATCAGCAAGGTCTTAATCCCTACGAGACCACTGAAAGCGAGTCGTATGACTCGCTTTTTTTGTTTTTACGCCTTATTATTTTGCACCACTATCTGTATTTGACCAGATAATTTCCCCTGTTGTTTCAAAAACTCCAACATTCCCCTTTGATAAAAAAGAAGCCTTGAATTTCTCTGTACTTGTAAAAACTTTCAACTCCCCAATCAATTTTTCTAATAATTGCTCTCGTGACGAATCTCTAAAATAATTTTCTGGAAGGGGAAAATATATATTTGTTGGCTCAAATTCTACTAGATTTACGATTGTGTATTTATCCTTTTCGTAAGAGTTGAATCCTGCCAATGTTAGTGTGTATGATTGCTCTGATTCAAAAAGTCCGATTCGATATTCATCAATTGGTTTTTGAGGGAAATCTTCATCGCAAATACTACCTAACCATTCTTCTATTGAAATAAAATTTGATTTTAAATCTGAGGGTGGACTATCAATATCGTCTTCGATAACTGTAAAAGATCCGTGTACTGTAATGTCAGACTCTTCTTTTTTGTATTCTTGATTATGTGCCATAAGTGAAGGGAAATTTATGTGTCTATTTGACTAAATATACCAAAATTAAATTTAGTTTTAAAGTGTTGTATGTAAGCTTCCCCAAAAATAGTACGGATTAAAAGTATAAAAGGTGTAATATTTTTTAACTTTAAGTATGTATTATGAAAATCAGCAAATTTGATCCAACCGAAATTGCTAAGATTCTTAAGGAATTTGAATCTGGCAAGTCCTTAGACACCATTGTTCTCGAATATGGCGTCAGCGTTATGGTGGCATGGAAGCTAGTGAGCTCAAGAAGGTTAAACAACTTGAAGAAGAGAACGCTAAACTCAAGCGCATGTATGCTGAACCTGCCTTGGAGTTGGATATGGCAAAATATGTCATAGAAAAAAAGCTCTAAAGCCTTGTGTCAAGCGAGCACTTGTGCTAGAGTTGAAAGAGCTATATCCAAGAGGCATTAGCAAGGCATGCCGTATCTTCAAAACGAGCCGAAGCAGTTTAAGCTATCAATCTGTTAAGGACGATAAAGTGTTAATGGATGAGTTATCTCAATTGAGCAAAGACCATCCTCGTGAAGGCTTTTGGAAGTTTTACTACCGTATGCGCAATGCGGGTCATCATTTCAATCATAAGCGAGTGCATCGGGTGTATGTTCAAATGGGTCTTTCTATTCGTAGAAAGGCTAAAAAACGTCTTGTGGCTAGAGTAAAAGATCCCTTAGAAGTTCCCCAAAGCTTTACTCAAACTTGGAGCATAGATTTCATGAGTGATGTTTTGAGCAATGGGCGTTCATTCCGAAGTTTTAATGTGATAGATGATTACAATCGAGAAGTACTTTTCATAGAGACTGATTACTCGCTCAAGAGTAGTAGAGTGATTTATATTCTTCGTCATTTGGTGAACAAATATGGCAAGCCTACTAAGGTTAGAATGGATAATGGGCCAGAATTTGTAGCAAAATTAGCGCAAGAATGGAGTCAGATGAAGACATCGTTTTTCATTATATTCAACCAGGGAAACCAACGCAAAATGCCTACATTGAGCGATTCAACCAAACTTACCGCAGACATGTATTAGATGCTTATGTATTTGATTCTTTGGAGGAAGTACGCCAAGAAACAGATCTATGGATGAGCGATTATAATTTCGTTCGTCCACATGTCTCTTTGGGAGGTATGAGTCCTCTAGATTATAGAATGAAAAAACAAAACAGCCTTCTTGGGCTTCGTTCCGCTACGCTACACTCAGCCCAAGAAGGAGTAAATACATAATCAAAGCAGACAGATTATGCATATTTTTAAACTGTACTAAAAATGGGAAGCCCACATCATCACCGTAAAATAAATCAATGAGTCCTTGCTGAGCAAGTTGCTCTAAGTTGGCAATTAACTCTATTTTGAAAGCATAAAAATTGGGGTCTGGCTTACCTTTACAAAGAAGTCTGATTCGTTTGTATCGTCCGTCAAGGCTTTTAAAAAAACTCTTAATGTGCTAAGACTAACAGACCTACCAGATTCTTTTTCCCATTCCGCTTTGGCGGTCTGGATGCGTTGGTGGTGAGCTTTTACACTTTTCAAAATAGATTCCTTATCTGTTTCTTTGTCAAGTATTCGCTTACGTCCTCGACCAGGTTGAGTTTGTAAACCTTCAATGCCAAAGTCTTTATATCTTTTGACCCAAGCATTAACGCTTACGTAGATCATTCCTGTAATCTGACCTACTTCATCAGACTTGCGTCCTGTTGATTTTAAGAGAATTACAAGTACACTGCATCCGATATGAATGCACTGTACTTGTTTTAAAGTCTTGTTCTAAGGCTAATTTAGCCGATTCGCTTAATATTGGAGTATTGACGCGTCCCATAATACGAAGTTATCAAAAATAACATAAACTATTTTATAATGAGTACTTAAATGGAATTTTCTCATTAAACACTTCTGTAGTTTATATAACCTAGTTTATCGCAGTAGCGTCAAGGCAAAACACTATTCATTGTAAATCTTATCCTTCAAGGATATTTTATACCTCACAAGAATTGAGGATAAAATCCTTGGAAAATGGAGTTCTGGATAGGAATCCATTTTCCAAGGATTTTATTTATTTTCTTTCTTCGGAATTGTTAAGGAAATTCTATTTCTCTTTTCATCAATATCCATAATTTGTACTTCTATTTCTTCTCCTCTAGTGTAGTCCGTGATTGATTTCTGATGTTTCTTTAGTTCTGAAATATGTAGCAAAGCTGTAATACCTTTTCCTAGCTTTACGAATAAACCAAATTCAGCTACGTTAGTAATTTTGCCTTTGTGTATTGATTTCACCTTGTACTGACTACGATCAATATTTTCTCTTGCGGGATCACCTTCATAGATATTTATGATCAAACTTTCGCCGTTTTTCTTTGCAGTAGCTTTGCCATCAACAAACCTAGAAATTTCATCAAAAATACAAGGAGCTGCTATCTTACCATTGTCATCTACATAACCTACCTTGTAGCTAAATCTCGGATAAGATTTGTCACCTCCAATGTATTGCTTGTCTCCATAAATTTTAGCGAGTCCGTCTTCAAATTCATCAATTTCATTATACTTAGGTGGAAGTAGGATATTGCCCTTTGTATCTTTTATACCATACCAATGGTTGGTAATAGTTTCTCCGTATTTACCTACAAATACTTTCGTTTTTTCAAATATTACTATGCCATTACCACTATAGTCAATGATTGAAATCTCATCATTTTTTACTGCTTTCAATTTAGCTTTACTAAAATGTTCGATTGAATCATACTCAAATGGAATGAGCGTTTGTCCTTTATCATCTATATAGCCATATTTTTTGTTCTTTATGGCTTTTGCTTTACCATCATCAAAGTACCACAATACATCAAATTCAAACTGAATTAGAGTTTGCCCTTGTTCGTTTATGAAACCGAATAGATTGTTCTTTTTAGCTCTGGCTATACCATCAATAAAATTCTCTATTAAGTCATACTCAGATGGAATGACTATTATGCCTGTTTCGTCAATGTAGCCATATTTCCCATTCTTTTTCACTTTGGATCGACCCTCAATAAAATCTTCTATTAAGTCATACTCACAAGGAATGATTTGTATTCCTTGCTTATCAATGTAGCCATATTTTCCGTTAACTGTAACTTTAGCTCTACCCTCAATAAAGTCCTCCATTAGGTCATACACACATGGAATGATTGTTATTCCTTGCTCATCAATGAATCCATATTTTCCGTTCAGTCTTGCTTTAACTCTACCTTCAATAAAATTTTCTAGTAGGTCATACTCAAATGGAATGACTGTTACTCCTTGCTCATCAATGTAGCCATATTTTCCGTTTAGTCTTGCTTTTGCTCTACCATCAATAAAATCTTCTATTGACCCATACTCAAATGGAATGATGATTATTCCTTCTTCATCAATGTATCCATCTTTTCCGTTCAATCTAGCCTTGGCTCTACCATTAATAAAATTTTCTATTGAGTCGTACTCAAATGGAATGATTGTTTGTCCCTGTTCATCGATATAGCCATATTTTCCGTTCAATCTAGCTTTAGCTCTACCGCTAATAAAATTTTCTATTGAGTCGTACTCAAATGGAATGATGATTTGTCCATAATCATCTAGGTAACCGTATTTTCCGTTTGTTTTGGCTTTCGCTTTACTATTAATAAAATCTTCTATGTGATCATATTCAAATGGACTGATCAAGAATCCTTCTAAACTTTCTAGTCCCCACTTACCAAACTTTTCACCTTTTCTTATGGTATCTGTTATGAATTGAACATTCTGAATCAATTCATTCCCATTGATGTCTATATATCCTTCGTGAAAATTTCTTCTTACTTTTGCACTTCCATCAATAAAATCATCTATAGAATCATATTTAATTAGAATAATTATTTGTCCTCGATGGTCAATGTAACCATACTTTCCGCTCTTTTTCACTTTTGCTTTACCCTCAATAAACTCCTCAATTGAGTCGTATTCAAATGATATGATTATTTGTCCTTGATCGTCGATATACCCATATTTTCCGGTCTTTTTCGCTTTAGCTATTCCTTCAATAAACTCCTCAATTGAGTCGTACTCAAATGATATGATTATTTGTCCTTGATCATCGATATACCCATATTTTCCGCTCTTTTTCGCTTTAGCTTTACCCTCAATAAACTCCTCGATTAAGTCGTATTCAAATGGTATGATAATTTGTCCTTGATCATCGATATACCCATATTTTCCGCTCTTTTTCGCTTTCGCTTTACCTTCAATAAACTCATCTATTGTATCAAAATCAAATGGAACAATGATATTATCGTCGCTATCGACAATGCCAATTTGAATAATTTTTATGAATTGCTTTTCTTCTTCAGTTATACTTATTCTCTCACCGTTGATATCCTCACACAAGTAATATTCCTTAATTTTGGAAGTTAATCTTCCATTTCTATAATCATAAACTTTGTGATATAAACACTTAGTAATTATATTTCCTACCATAGAGTAAGTAGAAATAGTGTCTATGTGCTCATTTGAATAAGTTCTATACCCTCCATAATTAACACCAGAAAATACCTTTTTTGTAACCCTATGGGTAATTCTAAGAAAATTTTCACTTAATTTTTCTACATCATAACAATTAAGTCGCGAACTGGACTTATTTTCCAAGTCGATAATACACCAATCCTTTTCGAATTTCCCAATACATTTATTTTGGTATATATTAAATGCCTCCATAAAAATTGGGTCAAAGGTGAAGTCTCCAACTCTGTTAATAAAACCGTACTTTCGATTGAATTTAACCTTTGCATAATCAGAATCTGAGAAGTCGGTAATATCAGTATATTTAGGTTCAACTATTTCTATTCCATCTGCTTCATAACCCCATTTTTTACCTTTTTGAAATGGCGTAAGTTTAAATGCACCCTGAATTATCTGTTCTTTTTTCCCTATAATTATTTGATCTTTTAACGCTTTATCACGTTCTCGCTCTCTATTTTTCTTGGCAATTTTTTCTAAACGTACTTTATGTAGATTTTCAAAATCTATTTTAGATTCAAAATAGTCTGACTGATATTCTGCGAATAAAGCATCCGCATCAATGTAATATGGTTTATAAGCATTGCTATCAAATTTTAAATCCGATATTTTAATGTATTCTTCTTTTCTAATGCTCTTATTTTGTTGTATTTCTCCATTTAGAACTGAAGGTTCAAACCAAATACACAACAAGTGTAATTCTCCTGTTTCCTCGGACATGGCTTGAGCTTTTTCGTCAAACACAAAGGCATTTCTTTTATTAGCATAATAAATATCTTTAGCCATTAAATTTTGGAGGTCCAAGTATTCTTTATTGTCAGAGAAATTAAATACCCAAACAATGAAAGTATTATTCATTCTGTAAAATATATCCCTATCAATAATTACACTTAGAAATGTAGTTGATAGTTGTAACTCAAAAACAATACTTTTTCCATCGTACTCAGCATATACGTCAGGTCGTCTCCAAAACAAATAAGGGACTTCACTCGTTAATTTTTTTTCAACTTCCACATTAGATATTGCTGGAGTGGATCTTAAATAATAGGCTAATTTATTTTTTAACACTTTGTGTCTTTCACTTTCACCAACGTTTCCGTATTTAAGTGCTTCAATTTCTTCTTTACTTAAATCACCGTTTGTTTTGATTTCACAATCATCACTGTCATACAAATGAGCAAAAAAAGAAACCTTACCTCGTCTTGTTGGTTTGCCTGATAATTTTAATAACTGATTACAATATGCACACCTAAATTTTGGCGGTTCAAATCCTACTATTGCTTCTTGTAACCTTCTTCTATATGCAATTATTTCAGATTCAGTCTTTTGAAAAAATATTTCTGCCTTAATGATTTCACCGGTCTCAACATCAAGTACCTCGTCTATTGTTCTTTTTGTTTCTTGATCACTCATTTACTTTCTCTATTTATTTGTTTTAAGTGGAACGGAAGTCTTTCTTGTATGTTCTTGCTTTATTATAACAAGCCCTAGCAGGACCGATGATGGCTACAGTGGGGATTCTGGTGTATATCAAGGTCTACCAAGTACAAATAATGTAAGATTAATTTCTTTTGTCATTCAATTTATCTGTGCTATACCAAGAACTTCTTCGCAACTATATTTTTCAGTTGAGTTGCCAATCAAGTCAACTCTAACAACAAAAAATACGGTTCTGTGTAACCTCTTGGGACTTGTGGATGTCCTGCATATGCGTTTTGCAAAATACCACTAATAGTCCTGTTGTTCGTGAGAGTTATTTGAACAAAGTTATTTCCAAATTGTTCAATCACACTTGATACTTCTTGTAATGTCATTTTTATGTTGTATGTTGTCTTTTATGCTTGCCACCAACGAATTTACAACCACAATATAATCTAATCAAATTTCATTCCGCCTATCCAGCCGATATAGAACATTGAACTATATTGATTATTTTATTAACCAAAATCAATATACGTAGATTACCTAAACTATAGCTATAAACAGAAATATAAACCCCATTCTCCTCAGAGGCAAAACTCTTTATGTTATAGTGTACATTTTTTAGATAAAATCACTCAATTAGAACTCACAGTTTCCAGCCCTTTTTTTGCAATTGCTTTTTACAATCTTTACAAAATTCCTTCTCTTCATTCGTAGGATTTTTGCCTTCTGCATCTCTCATAAAACAATGCATTTGTTTACAATGCGGTAATCCTTGAGTATGTCCCAGTTCGTGAATCGCAACTTTAAAAAGTTGTTCTTGTCTCGCTTTTTTATCCAAACGAAAGGTTGAGGCAACGCAGGCTTTTCCTGGAGAATATCCCAGTCCCAAGACACCAAAATCTTTGACCGAACCTTTTGTATTACTAATATCCTTGTTTGTCAAACCAATAAAAACATAATCATCCGCCTTGGATTGACGAAGAAATACTAAAATTGAGTCAGCCCTGTAGCGATTTCTTGTTTTGGAGGGTTAATTTTAGGAAGGACAACTACCTTCGGATAAAATGATTTTATCTTTTGCTCAACATACACTACGTCCTGTTCTGGAATACCTGTAAAAGTTTGAATAGCAATGGTTATAGAAGATTCTGTTTTGCGGTCTTTTTGAGTACAATAAATAAGAGCACTAAAACATAGGATCAACTGAAACGATATTGTAAGGTATTTGAACATAAGTTTTTTAGGAATAAGCGCTTTGAGAATGCTCACTAAGGTTCTAATTTATTCAACACACTTCTTATTTATTAATATTTTTTGGTGTAATGTCAACCGCAACGATTGACACTACACCGATTTTATTTTAATGACAAAGTTCAACCTTCGTACGCTCAAAATTCACAACTCAAAATTCATACTACTGCTTATCTCTTAAACAAATACTTCACAAAATCCACATCAATAAATCCCTTCTCTTGTTGAGTATTGAAACTATAAATACCAATTCTGTCGCCACGATAACTTCCCCAAGTGAGTTGGGTTGGTAATCCCAATGGAGTAAAATCGTTACCGTTCAAACTGTAAAAATATTGGTTTATGCCGTCGTAATTCCAAGTCGATTTTAGCCAAATTACTTTACTTTTAATCTCTTGTCCTACTATCTCCTGATTTTTATAGGTAAACACGATATGTCTTTTATTTCCTCTTTGTTTTACCCCAATATTCGCAATCGAAGTAGTTGAAAAATGCGTTAAACCAGCCTGCTGTCCATCACTCATATTGGCAATATCTACTTTAATCGTTACGGTACATTCTTGTGTTCTAAGACTGCGTTGCGTAAGCGTATTTCCTGCTCTCAGTAGTATATCTATAGTATCTTGTGGATTTATAGGTTGAAAAGCATACAAACGTAAATGTCCTTTTCTTGCACTCAATGACCATTTTGAGGCTCTTGGTTGATAGTTCCATTCCCAATCTGGAGAAAGTATTTTTTCCGAAAAAGACTTCTCTGTTTGTCTTACTAATTTTGTAGTTTGGTGTATGATAGGCTTTTTGCCTGACCATACCATTGTGCCAATTGTGTCAGCACCAACTTTTCCTATAATCGGCCAACCTGCGACCCAGTTTACAGGCAACAAACTAGCGGCTCTTCCCTCCCAATCACCGCGTCCATGATGCGTAAAAAACCACCATTGTCCGTTTTTGAGCTCAATCAACCCTCCTTGATTGGGTTCTTTGTCGAGTTTTTTATCAACATGATTGAGTTGCTTTACCTCCCAAGGACCTGTTAGACTTTTCGAGCGCTCCATCATAATCACACGTCCTTCGGTTTTTACCTCACTAAAAAAATGGTAATACATCCCATTGATTTTATAGAGTTTATTCGCCTCACTTCCTTGCGATTGATAGATTATCCTATCAGATTCTTGGATAATGCTTTTCCCATCAGGTGTCATTTTGAATAAATGAATATTGTATTTTTTGTGGTTGATGGGATCTGGTTCAAAATTGGTAGCGATAAAATATATCTGTCCATCGTCATCACAAAACGAACAGCAATCATCCCAGCCCGAAACCTTCCAGACTTGGTGAAGTGGCTCCCATGGTCCTGCTGGATTGCTGGCTGAGCTCATAAAAAAACCGTCGTCGGGTGTACCAAAATAAACCCAATATTTGCCTTTATAGAAACGGATTGAACCAGCCCAAATTCCTTTGCCATAGCTATCCATTTTATCCCAATTGAGTTTTGGACTTATTTGGGTCAAATCCTTCACCACATGACTAATTACCTCCCAATTGACCAAATCCTTAGAATGTAGCACTGCCATGCCAGGCGAAAATTGCATTGTTGAGGAAATAGCATAAAAATCATCACCCACCCGAATAGCATCCAAATCACTAAAATCGGACGGCAAAACGGGGTTTTGAAAAGTACCATTCGATTGATCACCCCACTTGGCACTAAATTGAGCAAACAAGAACGTATTTGAAGAAAACAGATAGAAAGCAACGATGAAAACAAGCGATTTGAGCATAGATTCAAGGATTTTGTAATATTTCTCTTACATAAAATGTTTAACACAGATGAAAGGTTAAAAAGAGATTTATTACTCAATTCTTTGTAAGAAACAAGAACTATGGTAGAATTCTGAGAAGCCAACCTAAAATACAAACATTTAATAATCAACAAGTTAAAACAAATCATCAAAAAGCGGTCGAAAACAATTTTCGACCGCTTTTTGAATCTCAGCTTTAGATGCAAAACATTGCGTCTCTACTGCTAGAACATAGATTTTAAAAATAATCACTCATTCAACATTCATTAAATTCGGGTTACGTTTACTCCTGCTTTCTTTATTTAAACTTACTGGCGTCTAAATTGAAGAATCTTACCGCATTGTTAAAGAAAATATCTCTTTTTTGGTCTTCTGACAAATAGTTGGCGCTTTCAATTACTTGGATAGAAGTCTCCAACAATTTTGGCCAAATCATAAGATCTGTTCCGTACAAAATTCTTTTTCCAAAACCTGCTTGAACGAGTCTTTTCAAATACGCATGGATTTCTTCTAGAGGATAACTCCAAATAAAACCTGCCAAATCGACATATACATAGGCATTTGCACCCATCAAGGCAATCATTTCATCGGCCATTGGGTAGCCTGCGTGCATTACCCAAATTTTTAATTTTGGATGTTTAGCCAACATATCCTCCAACAAAAAAGGACGCCCCAACGAAGCACGGTATTTTGGATTACTGATATTGATATTGCCGTTTCCACCCGTACCCATGTGAATACCCACAGGCACCCCCAAGCGCTCAGCAACCGCAAAATACTCATCTAGACTAACATCACTCGGAGACATTCCCTGATACTGTGGTGCTACCTCTCCCATTACTTTATAAAAGCCAGCTGTCAACGAATCTTCGAATGCTTTTACTGTCATATCCTTATTGCTACTAATACCTAAAGATGGAATAATACGGTTAGGTGCTGCTTTATGCCAATTATGAATCACACTGGCATCGCCACTCACAATCATCGTAACATTGAGTCGCTCGGCAGTTGCCAACAAGGCATCTTGCATTTCCTTATCGGTTTTAGCAGCCTTCAAGGGATCTGGGCAGTCCAAATTAAAAATTGATGGATTATCACCATGATTATGCGGGTCTGCACCTGGCATATTTTTCAAAAACCAAGGGCAAAGATCTGCCGTATTGGGACTAGCCTTGAACGCATGCACATGTACGTCGATGATTGGATAATGCTTTTTGGGTGCTTGTGCGTACGAATTAACTTTAAACGCTAAAACCATCACCAGCAAAAGTACATTGCGAAAACAATAAAGATATTTCATAATTGGATAGTAAATAATTGAGTAATAAATTTCTAATGTAACAAATTGAGACATTAGACAAATGTAAAACTTTTGTCCTTATTATTACAATATTTTCAATGAAAATTACTATTAACAATAGTTGTTAAATTACTTCCATTTCAAAATTCTCTAACTCAAGTTTTTTCTTAGATAGAATAGCCCAACTCAAAAACATTATTCTATACCATGAATTATTACCTTTGTATTTAACATTAAACTAGGTCAAGATGATTTCTGATAATTTACTCAAGCAAATTGCCTTTATCAAAGAAATTGATAAGGTTAAGTATATTCAAAGAAAAACAAAGCTTTTCAATAGCGATAGAAACGAAAATGATGCCGAACATAGTTGGCATTTGGCGATTATGGCGGTAGTTTTGGCTGAACACTCAAACGAAAATATTGATGTTTTAAAAGTGATTAAAATGCTTCTGATTCATGATATTGTAGAGATTGATGCGGGTGACACTTTTATTTACGATACGCAAAAAAATCATACCAATACCGATGAGGAAAGATTGGCTGCTAATCGTATTTTTGGTCTGCTTCCTGAGGCACAAGCTGAAGAATTAATTGAGATTTGGGAAGAGTTTGAAGCTGGTGAAACTAAGGAAGCTAAATTTGCTAAAAGTATGGATAGATTAGAACCACTATTGCAAAATACTTCCAACAATGGTGGTACTTGGGCGGAGTTTGGTGTTGACTACGACAAAGTGTTCAACAAGAAAAAGGTTATTAAAGAAGGTTCTGAAGTCATTTGGGATTATGCCGAAAATCTAATCAACGAAAGTGTTGACAAAGGTATTCTAAAGAAAATATAGACAATTACAGGGCTACCTGATTTGGGCATTCAGTTTTTGGTAAAACATTGTTTATGAGACCATTTACTGAATGCCAAAATCAAAAATTTGATTTTACAAACTATGAAAAAATCAGCGGCAACACGATTAATGATTTTACAAAAAGCATTTGAATTAATTTATGCAAAAGGCTATCAAACCACTAGCATAGATGATATCATTGCTACGACCAAAGTAACCAAAGGCGCTTTTTATTACCATTTCAAAACTAAAGATGAAATGGGCTTGGCGATAATCAATGAGTTGCTTAAGCCACAACTAACCGCTGGTTTTATTGAACCTCTTCAAAACAATGAAAATCCGCTAGATGCCATTTATCAATTGATGCAACATCTGTTACTTGAAAATGATTTTTTAAAGGTAGAATATGGCTGTCCTGCTGCCAATTTCACGCAAGAAATGACACCTTGGCATTCGGATTTTAGCTTAGCATTGTATGAAATTACTCAGCTATGGAATACTCACATGATTGTGGCCATTGAAAAAGGTCAACAAAATGGACTTGTTAGACCAGATGTGAATGCCCAAAGTGTAACCATGTTTGTGATGTCAAGCTACTGGGGCATCCGAAATTTTGGCAAGTTAGAGAATAGTAAAACCGTGTATCTACCTTACTTAAAGGAGCTTAAGTCCTATCTTGATTCACTGAGATAATTTTTTTATTCAAAAAACATACTAATTAGTATGTTTTTTGAATACCTTTGTTACATCAAACAAATCAAGCGATGTATCAAACACTTACTTTTTATCACAACTTCATGCGGTGGCTCGTTTTGGCGAGCCTAATGCTAGCGCTGTATCGAGCGTATCGGGGCTATTCCACGAAAGCGACTTTTTCAAAAACGGATAATACTATACGACATTGGACTGCTACTATTGCTCATATCCAATTGATGATTGGCATGACCCTATATTTCAATAGTCCTATTGTCAGGTATTTTATGCAGCATTTTAAAGAAGCGGTTCAACGATTCGAAATGACTTTCTTTAGCCTTATTCATAGCACTTTAATGCTAATTGCCATAGTTCTTATTACGATTGGGTCTGCCAAATCAAAGCGGCAAACCACCGATTCCGAAAAATTCAGGACTATGCTTGTTTGGTTTTCGGTATCGCTCTTGATTATTTTCATTGCTATACCCTGGCCATTTTCGCCATTTGCACACCGACCTTATTTCAGGTAGAACTCCTCATCTTTTAATTTTCATCCTATATGCTCACATTATTCAAAACAAAACTTGGACGTATACGCATCATCGGTTTCTTAGAAGGGCTATCTCTTTTGGTGCTCATTTTCGTGGCGATTCCCATGAAACATCTTTTTCATAATCCTGCTCTCTCGAAATTTTTGGGTCCTATTCATGGGGCAATTTTTCTGGTATTTGTACTCAATACAATGAGTTTGGCGATAGAACAAAACTGGAAATTTAGAACAACCACTTGGAAGATCATAGTCGCGTGTTTTATCCCTTTCGGTACTTTTTATATTGACTATAAAATTTTCAAAAACATAAAGGAATCATGAAAATAGCGATTATTGTCACTGTTTCTATCCTTCTTATTTATGTAGGATACCGAACCTATCGTTTCGTGATGTTATCAGAAGGACTGGATAAAAAAATTGCCAATGGCGCAATCATATTAGACGTCCGAACACCCGATGAGTATGCCATAGGTCATATTGCAGGCTCAATTAACATATCTCTAGGCACCATTCGAGAACGATACACAGAACTCGACTCTTCCAAAACCTATATTACTACTTGCTCCCATGGATTAAGAAGTGTAAAAGTTGAGCATATTCTTCGAGAAAAAGGGTTCAAAAAAGTCTTTAATGGAGGAGCCTGGGTAGATTTAGAAAAAATTGTCAACGAACAGAAGCATTAAACATGGTATTTGTTTTTAAAACTAATATTGCTAATCAATTGCAAAAGGAAGGTATTTCCAAGCTTCTGAAAAGGTATTTTCCTACCTGCCATTGGAGTTTCGATTTGGAAGATTGTGATAAAGTTCTGCGTATCGAAAGCTCATTTGAAGTAACCAAACAAGTAATACAACTAATGCAAGAAAATGGATATGATTGTGAAGAACTTATAGATTAGTTAAACCTTTATTTTGTCGTATTTACCCATCAGAATCGACGTAACAATCATGGCATTTTTTTATCTAATCACTTAAATTTGAATAAAAAAACTATGAAAAAATTAAGATTGCAAATGCAAATTTCTGTTGATGGATTTGTGGCGGGTCCAAATGGCGAGGAGGATTGGATGGTGTGGGGAGATACCCAACATTGGCAACTCATCAACGATTTGGCGAATAGCTCAGATACTATCCTTATTGGCAGAAAGATGGCAGAGGCTTTTATTCCTCATTTTGAGAATTTTGAGGAAGAAAATCCCAAAATTGAGTTTGCCCAGAAAATGGTGAATACGCCAAAAGTCATTTTTAGTAAAACCCTTGATGCTCCATTTGGGAAAAATACCACTTTAGCTAAAGGCGACTTAACAGATGAAATTTCTCGACTGAAAAACCATACAGGAAAAGATATCCTCGTATATGGTGGTGTAAGCTTTGTATCGTCCCTCCTTGCTGGTGGACATATTGATGAAATGTATTTATTGGTCAACCCGATTTTAATAGCTAAAGGAATGCGTATTTTTGATCTACTCGAAAATCGTCAAAACCTAACCTTAGTAAGCGCTACCCCTTCGTACACAGGCGTGACGGCTATGCACTATCGATTGGGGTGATGGTGAATGATGATTTAGCGCTGTACGAACGTTTAAGTTTTATTTTTAAAATAAAATTGCTGTAGCGGCAAAAATGACTATGATAAGATGTCTTTAAAACAAGATAAAATCAGTTGTACAACGCTAATGGTGATTTGTAGATTGTGATGTAGCCAATTTAGTTATTTAGACAATTGAGCATAGTTCAATATCTCCATTAACAACAAAATCTCCCTCCATCCACGATTCAGCTACATCATCGATGGATTGGGCTACTTTTTTGGGGTGTTCATTGTGCAATTTTGCATCAACAAAAATGAATAAAACAATGAACACAGAAAATGTATGGTTTGTAACAGGGGCTTCAAAGGGTTTGGGGCTTGCTTTAGTAAAACAGTTATTACAAGAAGGATTTAAGGTAGTTGCTACTACCAGAAGTATCCCAGCTTTAATGGCTGAATTGAATTTTGGTTTAGATCAACTTCTGCCTCTTGAAGTGAATCTGACTGATAGTTTAGATGTAAAATTGGCAATTGAAAAGAGTATTGCTCACTTTGGCAAAATCGATGTCATTGTCAATAATGCGGGTTATGGTCAATTAGGTACGATTGAGGAGTTGACAGATGAGGAGGCTCGACAAAATTTTGATGTAAATGTCTTTGGAGTTCTTAATGTGATTAGACACGCTATGCCGTATCTGCGTGCGCAGCAATCAGGACATATCTTCAATATCGCTTCTGTAGGTGGGTATTTTGGAGGCTTTGCTGGCTGGGGGATTTATTGCTCTACCAAATTTGCAATGGCTGGTTTTACCGAGGCTTTAGCAGAGGAAGTAAAAGAGTTTGGTGTAAAGGTTACGTTGGTTTATCCTGGCTATTTCCGTACCGACTTCTTATCGAAAGGTTCTCTAAAAACGCCTTTAAACTCGATTTTAGCCTACCAATCGGCTCGTGAATCTGAAAATTTGCACCTAAATGCAATTGATGGCAATCAGCCAAATGACCCAGACAAAGCTGCTGCTGCTTTAATTGCGATAAGTAAAGAACAAAAGCCACCAGTACATTTGTTGTTGGGAAAAGATTCTTATGACATGGTACAACAAAAAATCAGTATCATGACTCAAGAGGTAGAGCAATGGAAAGAGGTATCCGTTTCAACGGCATTCTAAATCTTTAAGTAAGAAGACGTTATTAGTTAATAGTATATTCGTTATTTGAAGGAATTTATAATCAGATGATTACATCCAAATAGCACCATAAAATACTATTGATTTAATCTTTCCCACTACTTAATCGCTTTTAACAGACATTTATTTACTATGGAGAATACATTTCGTTTTAATACAATTGCCGAATTTCATTCATTTTGCCAGTTGCCTAATCCTGAGCATCCTTTAATTAGTTTGGTTGACTATAGTCAAGTCAAATATCCAGACTTGGGCGTACAGATGAAATGGGTTCAAAATTTTTATACGATTGGCTTAAAACGAAATGTCTCTGGAAAGTTTAATTATGGGCAAACGCAATATGATTTCAATACGGGTTTATTGAGTTTTGTTGCGCCACTACAATGCTTAAAAGTCGAAATTAATCCCAATGTCGAAGTTGAGCCTACGGGTTGGCTTTTATTAATTCATCCTGACTTTTTGTGGAATACAGGATTGGCGAAGAAAATCAAATCTTATGATTTTTTTCAATATGCTGTCAATGAAGCGCTATTTATGTCTAACCGAGAGGAAGAAATTATGGTGGAGATTCTACGTAAAATCCAAGATGAATATCAATCTGCGATGGATAAATTTAGTCAAGAGCTAATTGTTACCCAAATCGAATTATTGCTGATTTATGCTGAAAGGTTCTATGAGCGCCAATTTCATAGCAGGAAAAAATCTACGTTCGAATTATTAGACAAATTTGAACATATTCTTACCAAACACTTTACTGATGGTAATCTTTCAGAAAAAGGCATACCAACTGTAGCTGATATTGCAGAACAACTCCATATTTCACCCAACTATCTGGGGAGTATTTTAAGAATTCATACCTCACAAAATACGCAACAACATATTCAAAATAAGCTTATTGACTATGCCAAACAATATTTAAGTACCACCAATATGTCGGTAAGTGAAATTGCTTTTTGCTTAGGATTTGAACACTCGCAATCATTCAGTAAGCTTTTTAAACTCAAAACCCAGCAAACGCCTTTGGAATTTCGACAGTTTTTTAATTAGAAATAGCAAAGTTTGTGCAAATAGAACCTCAGAGTATTTCTGGAAACAACCAAACTCATTTTGGAAACATTTCGCAGTTGGGCCTTTTCTAATTTTGTTGAGTAAATTTTAAATCTCAATAAACAATCATGAACAAGACCATTTTTATTACTGGCGCCTCGTCTGGCTTAGGAAAAGCAACTGCAAAATTATTTCAAAGCAAAGGTTGGAATGTTATTGCTACTATGCGTAACATCGAAAATGAATCAGAATTATCTCAACTCGAAAATGTAACGTTACTACCTTTAGATGTTACAGATTTGGAAAATATCAAATCTACTGCCCAAAAAGCGATTGAGCTGGGTGTAGATGTTGTCTTCAACAATGCAGGATATGGCTTGATTGGCCCTTTGGAAGGCTTATCAGACGAACAAATTATTAAACAATTCAATACTAATTTGTTGGGCGTATTGCGTGTTACAAAAGAGTTTATTCCTTATTTCAGAGAGAAAAAAGCTGGTATGTTTGTTACCACTACCTCAATTGGAGGTCTCATTGCCTTTCCGATGGGTTCTACCTATCATGCTACCAAATGGGCATTGGAGGGCTGGAGTGAAAGTTTAGCCTTTGAACTAAATGCATTTGGTATCGATGTCAAAACGGTATCTCCAGGCGGAATCAAAACCGATTTTATGAGTCGCTCGATTGATACTGGCTCAAACTCTGCTTACGATGAGTTGTTTGGTGTAATGCTTCAAAATTCGATGAATATGTTAGAAAATTCTTCTGAACCAATTCAAATTGCGGAAGTGGTATACGAAGCTGTAACAGACGGGAAAAAACAGTTACGCTATGTAGCAGGTGCCGACGCACGTGCCCTATATGCTCAAAGATTAGAACAAGGCGATGAAAAATTTAGAACTTGGATGGGACAAGAATTCTTAGGAAGATAGTCTCTTCGTTGGGGTTATCCAAACATCTCACAGTTGATTTATTTGGATAATCCCAATATCTTAGCCAATTTAGCAAGGTACTTAAGCTTCATCAAAATCGACATAACTCCTTATCTATCAATACTATTATGGAAAAATCTAATCCTATTCGTGTTTCTTCTATTTCGGAGCTTCATCGTTTATTGCAGCTTCCGAAGCCTTTGCACCCCATGATTAGTTTGGTAGATAATGCCAAAATGTCAAGAGATTTTGACTTTATGTATCATCCTTTTTTTCTTGATTTCTACAAAATTTCTTATAAATATTCTACCAATGGTCGAATGGGCTATGGACAAGGGTTTTATGATTTTAGCGAAGGAGGATTGATGTTTACAGCGCCAAATCAATTAATTTATACTGACAACGACCCCAGTGAAGACATTCAGTATTTTGGTTTTACCTTATTTTTTCACCCTGATTTTATTCGAAATTATAGCTTAGGTAGAAATATCAAACGGTATGGATTTTTCTCCTATGATACCAATGAAGCGTTGCATTTATCAGAAAAAGAAAAAAAGGTTATTGTAGGCTTATTAGGAAATATCGACGAAGAACTTAACACTTCTATCGATGAAATAAGTCAAGATGTGCTGGTGTCGTACTTAGAAGTATTGCTCAATTATAGTAATCGTTTTTATAAACGGCAATTTATTACTCGCAAAACGGTCAATCATGACATTCTGTCTAGCGTGGAGCATCTGTTAGACAAATATTTTGCCTCTGAAGAATCGCTGAATAAAGGACTTCCAACGGTAGAATACTTGGCATCACAAGTTAATTTATCGCCCCGATATTTAAGTGATATGTTGCGCTCGTTGACTGGTCAAAGCACACAACAGCATATTCATGATAAACTCATTGAAAAGGCAAAAGATTACATTAGCACCACCAATTTGAGTGTCGCCGAAATCGCTTATCAGCTTGGGTTTGAGCGTCCACAATCATTCAACAAACTTTTTAAAACCAAAACAAATCAAAGCCCATTAGAATTTCGAGCGAGTTTTAACTAATAAAATCATTTTCAAGAAAAACCTAATATGACTATCTGAACGGTGGTTGTATTAGTTTTTTTTATTTTTCCTGTAACCTTTTGCTCCTCCACTGCATCCAAGATAGAAATACCCTTCACCTATCAAAAATAAAAGCATACAACTAAACTTAATTCTTCTCAATCATGAAAACTTATTTTTACACGCTGCTGATTTTATTGACTTTATCAAATTTCAGGACTCAAGCACAGGGAAAAATTACAGGACAAATCACAGATCATAAAGGTAAAATTGTAGAGTTTGCTACAATTACCCTTTTACAAGCCAAAGATTCGAGTTTGGTAAAAGGGGCTTTGGCCGATGCTAATGGAACATTTGAATTTGAAAAAATCAAATTTGGCTCTTATCTAATCGCTATTTCTCAGTTGGGTTATCAGAAATTTTATACGCCCAAGTTTAGTCTTTCATCAGAAAACCCCTCTATCAAACTTTCTAATTTGACATTGGTTGAAGAATCCAAAGAGCTAAACGAGGTAGTTGTTACAGCCAGAAAACCTTTCATTGAACAGCAGATAGATAAAACCGTTGTCAATGTTGAAAATTCCGTCGTTTCAGCAGGAAGTACTGCTATTGAGATTCTGGAAAAATCACCCGGAGTAACTGTCGATAAGGATGGGAATATATCCTTGAAAGGCAAACAGAATGTCATGGTAATGCTCGACGGAAAACCAACGTATATGTCATCGAGTGACTTGGCAAATATGCTTCGAAATATGCAATCGACCCAGTTGGACAAGATAGAAATTATGACCAACCCTCCTGCCAAATATGACGCCGCTGGCAATGCAGGTGTGATTAATATTCGCTTGAAAAAAAATCAAAATCTAGGCTTCAATGGTTCGGCTAATCTTGGATTTGGCTATGGTTTTTATCAATCTTTACCCAAAGAAAATGCGGGTCTAAATATCAATTATAGAAAAGAAAAACTCAATATATTCGGCAATTTTTCAGGAAATGACCGCCACAGTTTTCAATTACAAGAAATTGATAGAAAGTTCTTTGAAGGCGATAAAGTAATATCAAGTTTTAATCAGTCAGCAGATGAGAAACGAAGAATTAACTCGCTGGCTTATAAAGTTGGTCTCGATTATTTCATTGATAAAAAGAATACGATTGGCATTTTGTTTAATGGCATGAATGGTAACTGGAATAACGACAGAAACAACCAAACGGCTATTAAAAACGCCTTGAATCAATTAGATACGACCTCTGTAACGCTAGGTTTTATGAGAAATAAATGGGGAAATTACGCCACTAACCTGAATTTCAAGCATGTAATTGATTCAACTGGGAAAGAAATTACAGCCGATTTGGACTACGCTCGTTATAATGCCGACAACTCGATGAAATACAGAACGTCTAAATTTGATACACAAAATATTTTACGAGAAACCAGAAATGAAGATGGTTTAACAGGCTCAAAAATCAATATCTACTCGCTTAAAGTTGACCTTATTTACCCTATCAACAAGACGTCAAAGTTTGAAGCTGGTCTAAAATCTAGCTATGTTAACTCAAACAACGATATGCGCTTTGATTTCTTGGTCGGGGATAATAACACGCCTGTGCTGGACCCTACTCGTACACGAGATTTTGTTTACAAGGAAAATATCAACGCTGCCTATATAAACTATTCTAAAGAATTCAAAAAGCTGACTATGCAGTTGGGCTTACGCATGGAAAATACCAATGGACAAGGGACTTTATTAGGCAAAGATTTACTAGACAGACATTATACCAACTTTTTTCCTAGTGTGTTCTTCCGTCAAAAACTCGCCAAAAATCATCAATTGGGATATTCATTCAGTCGTCGTATCGACCGACCAAGTTATGAAGACTTAAACCCTTTCCTATTTTTCTTAGACCCTTATACCTACCAAAGAGGCAACGAACTATTGCAACCACAATACACTAATGCCGTAGAAGTGTCGCATACTTACAAAGAGAGTATAACCACTACAATCAACTACAGTAGAACAGAAGGGATAATGACACAAGTTTTAGAGCAAAATAATGCCCTAAAAACCACCAATGTTACCAAAATCAATATTGGCTATGTAGAAAATCTGGGTATTTCGTTTTCGGTGCCAATGCCAATTACCAAATGGTGGTTTAGCAATACCTACTTTAATTTATACAATAATCACTATGTAGGCGAAATTCCGAAAACTACGATTGAGTCTAATGGCACATCAACCACCATTTATCAGCCCTTCGATGCTCGTGCAACAAGTTATAGCGCCAATATGACGCATCAATTTACCTTACCTCGAAAATATTCAGTGGAGTTAAGCGGCTGGTATTTGTCTCCATTTATTGAGGGTCAACTAGCTGGAAATCCGATGGGAGCAGTTTCTTTTGGCATCCAGAAAAAGATGATGAATGACAAGGCATCTATCAAATTAAATATCAACGATATTTTCTGGACTCAACACTTTAGTGGGGCTTTTCTCTTCAACGATATCAATGTTCAGCTCAGAAACAAATGGGAAAGTCGTGTGGTACGTATCAATTTTTCTTACCGTTTTGGCAACAGTAAAATTGCAGGAGCACGCCAAAGAAACACGGGCTTAGAGGATGAAAAAAATCGGGTAAAAAGTGGGGGTAACTAACCAACTAGACTTATGAAACAGGGTATTTGTTGTTAAAATATATCATTGCCAAAACTTTTTTTCCTTCTAGTGGGCGATTCAAATCGCCCACTAGAAGGAAAAAGAAAGTAACTAACCTTGTGAAACAAAGAAAAACTATATTTCAATTTATTGCTAAAATAAGCGCATAGTCTTTATTTTCAAATCCCTCGAACTGAGGCTTCAAAACGATGTACATAGCTGAGTCGGACAATCTATCGCCAAACTCTACAGTTTCGACCTCTTGGTTATGAAACATACGTTTCACCCGTCTGGTCGGCTGATACTCTTTTAAATTATAATCTCTTAAAATTGTATCTAGACATATCTTTGCTTCTTTATTTTTTGCCACAAAAGTGTTCTGAGAACTTGATTCTACAACAAAAAGAACGTCATTCATGATAAAATAGCCACTGAAAGTGACTTTTTCAGTCTTGAAGAAATTGGTACTGGATACCGTTGCATAATACTCTGTGTGGGCTTTACCATTTGGAAGTTTTCTTTGTTCTTCCTTCAAAAGAATAAATTTTGTTTTATCCTTTTTCAAGGCCTTCCAAAGAGGATGATCGTGCAAGGTAATACGGTTATAGTACGCATATATTGCCTTTGTAACAAGCGGATTATCCATGGCATACTCAACCATTTCACATTGAGAAAACGTCAAATATCCGCTGGATAAAAACAGTAAAAGAAACGATAGCTTTTGGGAGATATTTTTCATAATTGTAGTCAACAGGTTTTATTTCAAGAACTCAAACAAGTGATTATCAAATCAATAAAATTTAATACTTTTACCTTATTTCAAGTATTTAGCCAAATAATAGGGTAAATATCTTTCTCCATCTGAAAAAACTTTCAAAATACGCCCTGATTTTGATACGATGATATGTGTGGGAAAACTGTTAAAACCCAAAGTATTTTCAATAAAATTTTCTTGATTAGCCACAGTAGCATAATTGAAACTTTTTTTACTTAAAAACTCCTTGAGTTTTTTTTCATTGTCAAGTGCTAAACTCAAAAAAACTATATCCTTGCGGTGATCAAATGCTTTAACCATCTTATTCATAGCAGGCATCTCTTCCACACATGCATGGCATCGAATAAACCATGTTTTTAACACAAGAATTTTACCCTGAGTGTTCTGATTATCGTATTGGTTTCCCTTTAAGTCCAGCACTTTAAAGGTAGGAAATGGTTTACCTTCATAGCTCATAAAATTCTCTTCGATTTCAGCAAATTGTGCGACTGTTGTGAGAATCTGATCATTTATGGTAGATTTTTCCTTGTCTAATCTGTAAAGCTTATAATAAACCTTACCATTCTTCTCCTCCCGAATAGGTATATATTGTCTTTGGGTTAACGCTTTCAGAAAATACATTCTTTGTATTTGATTACCTTGCTCGTCTAAAGGTATAAAGTCAGCACTAAGTCCTGTATTTTGGTTAAAGTATGTCAAATAGGACATAAAATCCTTCAGAAAGGGATAATTCTGAGGTTTATTTTCGCAACCCAAAAATGAAAGATAGAGTACCAAACTTACATACCTATAGCTTTTAATAAATCGCATATCAATTTTAGATTCAGAAAGTATTTACTACATTCAAATTAATCATTTTTCACAATTAATTCACTAAATTCAGCGATTACTACATTTTATTAACCTTTATCAATCAAATGTCATCAATCCTTACACTATCGTTCCCAGAAGTAGAAAAGCGTTTAAGCCAAGCGCAGAAAGCACTTCTCTTTTGTTTTTCTAAGCACCAACGAACTAATTATATAGATTCATACTTTTTGTGGTACGAGGGCGACACCAATCTTGATAAAATTGATTTAGAATCAGACAATTATGATTTTGAGTTAGCAGGAATCATTGTTGACGGTAACCTCACATGTGAGAAAATATTGAATTATGAAACCGACTACGGAGTGAACTTGATTGTTCTGGGGCATTTAAATGCCGACTTCATTGCAGTTGGTGGGCAGCAAGTTTTTGTTCAGGAAGATTTGACAGTTCAACACCTATTTGTCGGTTCTTATAATCACGGCAACCTTGATGTTCTAGGAGATTTTAATTGCCCAATTGTGGTACTCGATGATTATGATTGTTTAGTTAGGGGAGAATTTTACGGAAATGTTCTCGGTTGGGGAAAAACAATAGAACTTTTACACGACGGTGAAACTCAATATGTTCCAGATGGAGATTATGATTTTGAAGATTTTTTTGATGAACCATACTTGAATGCTTGGGGAAGTATCAACTTTAGTTTAATCGTAAGCGATATTGATCATGATATAGATGTACTCCGAAAATATGTGTTGAATCCAGAAACAGATTCAATCACTCCTGAAATCATAATAGAATCTTCTAAATCGTCTGTTTTTCAAGGAATGAGCACGGACGAATACGTGGGCGTTTATTCGACTCAATATAAGTCTCATATTACTGATAATTCTATGGAGTTATCAATCCTAGAATATGATGACTCCTTTAAATATTCGCTTATTGGAAATCAAGTTTCTGTCTTTCACAAAAATAGCGAGGATACAGAGTTTGTAAAATTGACGCTAGGAAGTAATATCTACCGAAAAGCTAAAAGAGTCCTTTTAGCAATTTGATTTATTTCCTTTGGTGGGCGACTGAAGGCGCCCACCAAAGGAAATAACACTCTATTTTACAATAGTTTACGAATTAATATGACATTTTTGTATATTTAGGTAAATGTATCATTTCATTTCCTAAACCCTACAAATATGATGTTTGGACTTACCTCTCTTGGAATCATTCACACGGCAATCAGTCTGGTAGCAGTTTTTGCTGGTGCTATTTCGCTGATTAAACTAAAAGAAGTCACATGGAATAATTCACTTGGTAAAACGTATGTTATTGCCACAATTCTTACCTGCCTAACAGGTTTTGGTATTTTTCAACATGGCGGATTTGGCAAGCCACATGTACTTGGAATCATTACCTTGGCGGTGTTAGGGTTAGTATATCTGGCACAGAAAGCAAATCAACCGTTGGGTAAATATTCACCCTATATTGAAAAAGTTGCTTATTCACTGACCTTCTTCTTTCACTTAGTACCAGGTGTGACCGAAACCACAACTCGTCTGCCATTGGAGCACCCATGGGCAAGTAGTCCAGATGACCCATTAGTAGCCCAATTAGTCGGTATTTGTCTGGTATTGTTTCTAGTTGGAGTAACGTTTCAAATCATCGCATTGAGAAAAAAGCTTTCACAATAACCCTATCTGTAAGACCCTAAATTCTAGGGTCTTACTTTTTACTAAACGTATTCTAACAACCTCTCTTATACCTACCCTGCCCTATCTGTTAGTCATTTGCATGCAGAACTGAATTTAAGCAAATTGCGTACTCAACCCAATTTTTAAATTCAACCTCACTATGACAAAATTTTCACACTTCCTTTTGCTCCTGATGGGAGTTTTATTGCATTCCATTTCATTTGCCCAATCCAAAATTGATAGTTTGATACCCACTCGTGCTTTTTGTATTACTGCCCCCAAAACGCAACGACTAAACGACTTTATTAAGTTTGTAGAAGATGAATTGGTAACTCGTCAGGTAAATACCCTACTGTTGCGTGTGGACTACAATTACCAGTTTGAAAGCCATCCTGAACTTCGAGACCCAGAGGCGTTATCCAAAAAGGATATTAAGAAATTGGTTGCGGTGTGCAAGAAAAATAATATTCAACTAATCCCACAAATCAATTTACTGGGACACCAGTCATGGGCGAGTACTACGCACAATTTATTGAGAGTTTATCCCGAATTTGATGAAACGCCATGGGTCAAAATGCCAGAAAAATACGTATGGCCAAATGCTGATGGTCTGTACTGCAAGAGTTACTGCCCACTTCACCCAAACGTTCATAAAATAGTCTTTGAATTAGTCGACGAAATCTGTGATGTCTTTGAAACAACTGCTTTTCATGCGGGAATGGACGAAGTCTTCTACATTGGAGACGATAAATGTCCTAGATGTTCGGGAAAAGACAAGGCAGAATTATTTGCAGGAGAAGTCAACGAAATTAGAAATCATTTGGCACTCAAAAATAGAAAACTCTGGATTTGGGGCGACCGACTAATCGATGGAAAAACCACAGGAATCGGTATGTGGGAAGGAAGTTTTAACAATACTCACCGTGCCATTGATTTGATTGCCAAAGATGTAACTATCTGCGATTGGCATTATGAAAGACCTGACCAAACGGCAGTTTATTTTGCGATGAAAGGCTTCAACGTCATTACTTGTCCATGGAGAATGCCGAAGTTCGCTGTGATTCAAACACAAGATATGGTCAGATTTCGCGAATCCTCTACAGCCATTATGAAGCCCCATTTTCAAGGTATGATGCAAACGGTATGGTCTAGTGCAGAATCTTTTATGGACGAGTTTTATGGAAAAAACACTGCTAAACCTTCTGAAGAAAACACCTCCGCCAATTGCTTTAGAGCTATGTTTTCGGAAATGGGGAGATTGGTAAAATAATTTGACTAATGCGATTTGAATAGAAAAACAATTTAACTTTATGCACTCTAGGTCTTAATCCTTGGATAAATATCCAAGGATTAAGACCTCAAAAATACTTCAATTCACCTAAATAATTTTACTATGAAAAACCTCAAACTACATCTTACCCTTTCTATTCTTCTAATTTCCATAACACAAAGTATCATTGCACAAACTTTCTCCTATCAGACTGATTCTGTTCAAAGGAAAAAAATTAATAAATGGGTTAAAAGTGCTCAACATCAATATCCATCTGATCTAAATTGTCAGACTGTTTCAGTGTTTACCAACTTGTTTTGGGGAGATCGCCGTGTGTCGGAGGCAGTATCGAATGGAATGAGTAGTATTTATAAGAGGACTTTCATGAGAAGTGTGCATTCTTTTCAGGGTACTTTCTCTTTTTTAATTTCTTTTGATGAAAAAAGCGAAGTGAAAAATATAGCTTTTTCAGAAAATGTTCCTTCGGAGTTCACATTGGTAGTACAAAACAACTTCATTCAAACCATTGAGGATATTTCCCATTTAGAGCACCTAAAAGGAGCATTTAAAAACAAAAAAATACTTCTTATGCTTCATCTTTCATGGACATTCAATAATAATCCAAACATCATGGGGTATGATGATGACGGAACAAAATCCATGAAATTTAAGGAAGAAGATTTGACTTTAGGAGAAATATTGTTCGCTGAATCAAACTTTATGGCTAGACAATTTTAGCCATTATTTTAAAACCTCCTGATATGGCAATATCAGGAAGTTTTATACACTATGTCTCTTACTTATTTACAAAGCCCGTCTATCCAAGCAAATAGTTCATCGAGGTCATAATCGCCACTATGGGGTTTGTCCCATGGAAATTCCAAATTAGCATCTATACCCTTGTTTTGTAGTGCCGTAGTCAATATCACCGAAATAGCAAGCGAAGTATCTTTGTCTTTGGAGCCGTGTCTGATACGCCAGTGTTTGGCATTTGTCGTATTTTTTTGACCTAAATAATACATAGGATTCATCATTTTCACCAATACTTCATCTACTCTTGAAGCCTTCACGTTAGAGTTTTTTTGCCCAAACTCAGTAAAATGTTGCTTATCAATCATAGAAGTACCAAATAGCATATTTTCTCCAGTTGAAAGATCCAAAGCATCAAAGGCTGGAGGAGTTTTCATGCGCTCCATGTAACTAAGATATGCACCATAATCTAAGTCTGTAACCTGATTACCATTAATTTTCAAGAATGAATAGTTCGACATATCTTTTCCTGAATTCAAAGCTTTCTGAGCCGAAGCGATAACATAATTGATGACTAAATCTTTAAAACTCCCGTTTCCATCAGCATCTAAAGTTAATAGTTTCCCCTTCGTATCTTTTAGTTTTAGGCTGTTAACGTAAGTAGGGAAAAGCGTTTTCAATTGTTCCGATACTTTTATTTGCTCTTCACTCAACATTGAGGGAGCATCGCTATTTTTCGACTGCATAGACCCACCCCTTTTGTAGGTATTGTAGCCACTAAACTGCCATTCATAAGCCATATCAGCATGATCCAAATTGGTAATTGGACAATAAGCAGAAACAGCAAAAACATCGTCTGTTCCATTGGCTGCACCTAGTAGTTGTAAATAAGGCTCGTAGTCTGGATTATTTCCCGTTGCCCCAACTAAAGCCGACATTGCACCGCCTGCACTTGTACCATTCGAAATGATTTTATTGGCATCACCTGGCATAAGTTTATCGTTGAATTTCAAGTAACGTACCGCTGCTTTTAAATCTACAATGGCCGCTGGTGCTTTACCCGTGTATTCGCCATTACTTCCTTTCAATGTACGCCCTCTTGCTCCTGCCGAAGCTACCACATAGCCTTTGGATAACGCAGCAACTACCGTTGATGGCTTTTGTGGCATTGCTGGCACTCCTTCAGGTCTTCTGTCACCCATCGGAGGCATTCCATTCATTGGCGAGCGATTACTTCCCATTCCCATTGGCATTTCCTTGAGGGTTGCAGGTTGTGCAGGCATATATCCACCTACTTTATTGGGAAAGAAAATGGGAGCTGTTTCGGCTGTATAGCCATTCAATTTTTTTCCTAAAAAATACTCCTCTGGGATGTAAATATTCATTTTTTGGTAGACTGTATCTACAGGATTTGTAACATAAATGATATTTTCATAGGCTCTTACTGTAAAGGTTTTTCCCTCAAAAGTAAGTGTTTGAGTAACATACTTTTGCGCTTGAAAACTGAGATCTGGCTTGGCAGAAGTAAACGAACAAAATGCCAAACTGACCATCATACAAAAATTGATAAGATGGGTTTTCATTTATAATGAGTTTATTAAAAAATTAAAATGAATTTGTAAAAGATCCCTTAACAAATATTCCCATGATTTCATAGTCATTGTTGCTACTCTGCTCTTCATGAACCTATATTTAAGCATATCTTTTTCTTGTATCAATATTACGATTTAGCCTAATCTTTTATTGAAAGTAATGACTAGAATAGAAGTGAAGAGGAAAAAAAGGGAAATGAAACGACTTAACTGCTCATTGGATTAGTGTTAAGGCACTTTTGTGGAAGATATATAATGGTTTTGAGCTATTTGCGAGAGAATAGAATATTGACAGAAGAAATAGAAGTTGTTTTTGGAAAATGTGATTTTCCAAAAACATAGTAAATGAATAAAATTTAAGTATTAATGCAAAATAAAATTGCATTAATACGCTCTAGGCTATAAGCCGTAAGCATTAGGCAAAAAAGTTTCTATTACTTCATGAGAAATACTATTTAACTTTTTGCCTAATACCTACCTTACTGCTTAAAGCGTATTAATAACTTATTAATTACGGAACAGTGCTATGCTTATTAACAAGAAGTCACTCCTCGAAGCTCAGTAATATTTTGGAGGACTGTTATTTGAGAAAGGGGAATTATCATCATTCTAGCAAACACGCTTACGTTTACTCAAATGTCCCCTCACTGATCACTACGGTATTTCCCCACTCGGTAATGGCTTTTAATAGCGGAATAAGGGATTTTCCCAAAGTAGTCAGTTCATAAGTCACTCTTATGGGTGGCTTTTCGCCATAGACAGTTCTGATAACTAGACCATCCTTTTCAAGCTGTTTTAATTGTAAACTAATGGTCATTTCTGTAACAGTAGGAATCGCTCTGGATAACTCATTGAAGCGCAAACTCCCTTCTATCAAGTGATAGAGAATAACGGCCTTCCATTTTCCTCCTATTAAATCCATTGTTAAACTAACGGTACAAGGGTACTCCTTCCCGTTGAGCGTAACGGTTTCACTTTTACATTCTGTTTTCATAATCTTTAAACTATCTATTTTGATAGGTATTTCAAATTAAACAAACTAAAACTAGTTTTGCAACTATAATTTTAATAGTATAAAAAATGCAAAATTCAATCATCTGGCCAGAAGGCTATTTACCAGGAACTACAGATAATTTTTGTTCGAATGAAGTAATTGTTTCAGGATTAAGAACCACGGACATTTGGCCTCTATTAGCCAACCCTTTCGAGTGGCCAAAATATTATCATAACTCATCTGACATTGAGTTCCTTAATGAAGAACATAAGCAATTTACCGCAGAGGTACGTTTTCGTTTTAAAACATTTGGTTTTCCGATTGAGGCTCAAGTGACAGAGTATGTTCCTCCTGTGGAAGGAAAGCCCGCAAGATTAGCATGGCATGGTTGGGCTGAGGGTGATGCAGAAACAAGATTGGACGTTATTCATGCTTGGCTCATCGAGGACTTAGAAGGTGGAAGAGTAAGAATCTTAACGCAAGAAACCCAAATCGGAAATCCCGCAAAAGAATTAGCAAAAACAAAACCTAACCCCATGATAAATGGACATCAAGATTGGCTTGAGGGATTAGTAGAATACGCTAAACAGTTGATTTAGTTAATGTCAATCATATAAACCTAAGCTCTCTCAAACATGAGTCATCCCTAATTTAGTGATTGAGCGATTGAATGAGTGATTAATTTAAAATTTGTATTCTGGCAGTAGAGACGCAATGATTGCGTCTTAAGCTGATTAAAATCTATCATAGTTTCATCAAAAAAGCGGTCGGAAAATATTTTTTGACCGCTTTTTTGATGAAAACTTAGAGAATAACCCCAATCTTAAAATTCGGGATGACTCATGTTTGGAATGAATATAAACAAAATAATAATGCTCACGTATTAAAGCGGGTAAGTTTAATTATGAGGCAAAGATTAAGTCTCAAATTAGGTAATTGTGTGATTTCATTTAAAACTTATATTATTGACTATTTCAATATTTTCAACAATTTCCCATACGCCACTGCTGCTTTATGCACCTGCTCTGTCCAGTCTTCCGCAGCATTGTCATCGGCACCATCTGAAATATATTTTAGACACAAAAACGGAATGTTTTCTTTCATGGCAATCAAAGCCAGTGAATAGGCTTCCATATCTACGACATTATAAATGGTTTCGGAATGACCCATTTCAAAACTATCGCCTGTACCACAAATTCCTACTTTTAGTCCGTCCATCTCAAGCCCATACACCAATAAGGGAGGCACGCCAGAAAGTGGGGTTTCGTAAAGTTTGAAGCCTAAGCCTCGTACATCCATATCTCTTTGGACAAATCTGGTACAACAAATCACCTCACCTTTAGCAAAATAATTACTTCCAGCTGTTCCCAAATTAATAATCAAAGAAGGCTTTTGCTGCTGAATCGCTTTGGTTAATTCGTAAGCAGCATTTACTTTTCCAATGCCTGTAAATACCACATTTTGTCCTTCAAATACTTCGGCAGCCTCTGATTCGAGCGCAAATGAAAAGAGGGTATTTTCTAACGAAAAAGTTGTTTCTGAATTAATATGTATCATGATAGTCTATTTAAACAATCCTTAAAAGTCGATGGGACATTAAAATTACAAAAAGAAAAGCTTATCCAATCAACTGAGCTAATTCATGACAAATTTCCTCGCCTTTGTTGTCGTTATACCAATTTTGCAATTTGATTTTAATGGTTTCAAAATCTGCTTTTGCTTCGTGTAATTCTTCCATTAACAGATGAGCACCTTCTGGACGAGGTCCCCACACAAAAAGGTCATTTCCACTCTCGTCTCTCGCAATCAACTTCGGAATACTCTTACTTGTACCGTTTGTTAAATATTTCTCAATAAGAAAAGGCTCGCTATCTCTCAATTGAATCTCATAAGTCAGCAAAGGATTTTGCTCTGTGATTTTTATCAAAAAAGGTACGATATGCGCTGCATCCCCACACCAAGGTTCGGTGATGATAATCCAATGTTGAGGCGATGTAATTTCTTGAAGTTTACTCAAAATCGAATCTGATAATACAAGGTGCTTGTCCCAACGCTTCATGCGTGATTGATTGAGCTTCGTGTAGTTTAGGTAATCAGGTTTGTCGTAAGGAGCGGCAGGTGTTTCTGCTGATAAAATCTCTTCGAATAGGGTTTTATATGCTAGGTAGTTCATGATGTAATTTGGCAATAAAATGGTTGTTTGTAGATATTACAGCCATCAAAGGGCAAAGAGTTCCAATTAAGCATCATAGAATTGATTATAACAAGTATATTGATAACTAACATCTTAAATTAAAAATGTAGTAATGTACTATAATTAACTTATATTTAGCCACTTAAATTAAAACATCTATGAAAAACAATATCGTCTTTATCTATTTTTTAATTATAACCTTTTCTTTGAGTCCAACAGTTTGCATATCGTGTCTTGGGCAAAATGAGATGTCAACAGACACCATAAATATTGAAGGGTTCAAAATTATTCCTCTAAAAGCATTTGACTACAATGGTAATTTAGTGATAAAAGAAGACACTTTATTTCTTGTGACTTGTTGTAATTTCGTCTTTTATCCATTTGGAAAATTAACCGACAAAAACTCCTTGAAGAAAAGTGTATTTAAAAATTGGACCATCAAAAAATACAAAAGAGAGAGCTTTAAAAACACCAACTTAGCCCCACCTGTTTGGGAATTCTTCGAATATGTTCAAGTAACTTTTGGCAAAAATAAGTTAAGTTTTTTCTTCGATAATGATCCCGAAGCCTCAACCCATGGGTATATTAGCAAAGGGGAAATATGGGACAATAAAGTGGAGCTTCTTCAACATATTAAGGTAGGAATGGATATAAATACTTTTTGCAGTAAGTTTTTTGTAAACTACCCTCCAGAATTGTACAAAAGATTTAGGGTTATTTCATTTATTTCATGTATCAGTGATATTACCCAGCATTTTACATTCAAAAATGAAAAACTCTCAAATATTAAGTTTGTTCCTCAACCTTGATTGATATGACTACACAACAAAAATTCAATTCTTGGTTAGACACAATTTTGACAAACGAAAAACCCGAAAAGGATATAATTGGGTATTACTTTGGCTTAGTAACTACAGAGGAGGGCTATCAGGCATACCTTATTGGTTCCAAGACTTTCGACGAGTCAACGGATGATTGGGCATGCAATATAGATTTTAGCCCTGTAAATAAGTATTTATTTCTTGGACAAAAAGATTTGGTATGGTATCAAATACTAGATAATTTTAAAACTTATCTAATTGACTATTCAAAAACTTCTGTCTTTAAAAATAGTTTTTTAGAAAATTCTATTGCTATTGCCTATGGTTTTGATGAAGGCGACCTCTTTAGGCTTAAATAATTTTATAAAAAGCCAATTCAAGAAATATGCTATGTTTGTTTTACCCTCCGCTTAAACTCACTTGGACTAATTCCTCGATATTTCTTAAATATACGATTCAAATGGCTCGCATCACTAAACCCTAACTCATAGACTATCTCGCTGATATTCAAATTAGTATGTATCAGTCTCATTTCTATAATCTTAATTTTATAATTCATCACATACTCTTGCAGACTACTTCCTGTTTGTATTTTGAAATACTCACTAAGATAGGTAGCCGATAAATTGAAGTGTTTGGCAAGCTCTTCGACTCGAAGTTTTGAGGGTTCATAAATATGCTGATGAATATAGTTGATCATGAGCATAGCCGTTTCAGATTTGGGTTTGTCAATATTTATGGGAGTTATCAGCGAAATATTTCTGGCAGCGATGGTAATTATCGTGTTAATCAATTGTTGAATTACCTCCTCTGTATGAGGAAATTGATGATGATGTTCGCGAATAAGCGCTTCAACCAAAGCTCTGACCAAGGGCTTATCAGCTACGGTTTTTAGAATACAACCAGGCAAATGGTTGTGATTATGAAAAATAAACTCCAGTCTTTTGACCCAATCTTTACTTTGTTGATTTAAGTACGCACTATTGAATCTGATAAAAAATAGTTTGCTCGAGGATTGTATTTCAAATCCGTGTGAATCTTGTGGGAAAATCAAAAATAACTTGTCTTTGGCAAATGGCAACCGATATTGATTAATCCACTGAATACCTGTTCCCTCCAACACAAAAACCATTTCAAAAAAAGTATTTTTATGTGGACGAGCCTCATAATGGTCTTTCTCCCAAAGCTCCAACTCAAATGGCAAATATAAATTACGTATTTCCATACCTTTAAACTTACAAATACAACCTTTATTTATACAACACTTCAAACCTATTTTGCCTGCAATTTTGCAAAAAAACAATAAACATTATGAATACTACCTCATTTTTATTACTTCGTTTAGGCATTGGTATAAGTATGTTTGGGCACGGCTTGGTACGTTTACCCAAACTGGCAGGGTTTAGCAAATGGATGGTTACCTCTTTCGAAAAATCCTTGCTTCCTAGCGCTATCGTTACGCCATTTAGTTATGCTTTACCTATTCTCGAATTTGGGATTGGCACGCTACTAATTCTTGGTCTATTGACCAAACAAGCACTTTTGGCAGGAAGCATCGTAATGCTTTTATTATTATTGGGAACAACGCTTATCGAGAACTGGGAAGCGCTTCCTTCACAATTAATCCATTTGGTATTTTTTGCGATTTTGATACAGTTTATTTCATCCAATACATGGTCATTAGACTATTTCCTCTTCAACAAATAAGGTCATGGATAGCAGAAGAAAATTCATTCAACAAAGTAGTGCATTGGGACTTAGTCATTTATTGCTACCTAGTTTTTTAGCAAAAGCTTCAACAAAAGAAAATACACCTAGCTCAAAATGGGCTGATGGTTCAAGATTAGTGGTATCTATTTCCATGCAATTTGAATCTGGAGGTGAGCCAGAAAATGCCGAAAGCCCTTTTCCACAAAATCTAGAAAAAGGGTACCGAGATTTGCCTGCCAAAACTTGGTATGAATACGGATACAAAGAAGGTATTCCAAGAATGTTGGACAATTGGGATAGGCTCGGTGTTAAAGTTACTTCTCACATGGTCGGTACTGCTGTTTTAAAAAATCCACAGCTTGCAAGTGAAATCGTAGAGCGAGGTCACGAGGCTGCCGCGCATGGGATGAATTGGAGTTCACAATACAACTTGCCTTATGAGCAAGAGAAAAAGTTTATCAAAGATGGTGTAGATGCCATTAAAAACATCACAGGCTTTAACGCCATCGGGTACAACGCCAATTGGCTACGTAGAGGCGAAAACACTTTGAGTATCCTTCAAGAACTTGGCTTTAAATACCATATCGACGACCTTAGCAGAGATGAGCCTTTTGTCATAAAAGTCAATCAAAAGGACTTTGCAGTTGTGCCCTATACTTTGAGAAACAACGATATACTACTGATTGAAGGCAAAAATTTTTCTACAAACCAGTTTTTCAATCAAGTAAAAGCCGAGTTTGACCAATTATATTTTGAAAGTCAATTCAAACGCCGAATGCTCTCTATCAGTTTTCATGACCGAATTGGGGGCACTCCTCAGATGGTTCAATCTACCTATGATTTGATTAAATACATACAAAGCCATAAAGGTGTTTCCTTCAAAAGAAAAGATGAAATTGCCACCATGGCATTGAATGATGCAAATACTATTCGGGAGTAAATCCATTATCATTAGGGTGCGACTTAAGTCGCACCCTAATGATAATGGATTTATAATTTGCGGATATTTATTAGCAGAATGACACGTCTTTGGACGCAAAGCATTACAACATGTAGGGATTATCTAAACAATCTTGGAGCAAATTCCGCAAGATAAATTCTCCAGTTTTTCCAAATATGTCCCTCTCCTGTTTCCAAATACTCATATTTTAGACCTATACCATCTAATTTTTTCTTAAAATCAATATTGGCTTGATATAAGAAATCGTCTTTACCGATGGCAATCCAGTACAGTTTCAGACCATTGTTTTTTTGTACTTTCAACGTTTCATCAAGGTTGCTATACACTTTACCTGTCGCATCTTCGCGAGGCATAATTGCTGCCGAAAATAAGCCTACATAATCGAAGGTATTCGGATAATATCGGCTGATGTGCATCGTATGAAAACCACCCATCGACAAACCTGCGATAGCACGATTTTCTTTGTTATTTTTTACTCGAAAAGTCTTTTCTACATAACTGACAATATCCATAAAGTTAGCTTCATAAACGCCATTCATCGATTGAGGCAATAGAAATTGTGGCTTATAAAAACCATCTTTTCCATAACCATAGCCAGCGTCTTGTACTACATTACCATTTGGCATAACCACAATCATTGGTTTAGCCTTACCTTGAGCAATTAAATTATCCAAAATTTGTATCGCACGTCCATGCGCAGCCCAAGATTCCTCGTCGCCACCAGCTCCGTGCAAAAGATACAAAACTGGGTATTTTTCACTGGATTGCTCATAACCTGCTGGCGTATAAATAGTCAATCTTCTATTCATTTTCAACCCTGCGGACGGATACCAATTATGTGTCACGGTTCCGTGTAGGACATCATTAGTTTTGTACAAATCTGCTCTACCTTTATCAACGATAAAAATATTGGTCATCGAAGCTGAGTTTCGCAAAGCATAAGGACTATTGGGGTCGGTTGTTTTTATTCCATCTACCACAAAAGAATAGCTATACAACTCAGAATCCAATGGTTTGGAGATATATGACCAAAGTCCATTTTTATCTTTAGTCAAATTAATAGTACCTGGCCCATCTACTAAGCCAAAGCGACTCATCACTTTTACAGGTGGCAAAAAATCTGACGTGACTTGTACGGTGTCTGCCTTAGGAGCAAAAAACCTAAATGTAACCGTACGGTCAGCATTGACCTCTGGCGAAATAATATTCTCTGGTTCTTTGGGTACTTCTTGGGCATAACTTGATTGAAACCCAACCAGAATTAGGCATAACAAAAAGAATACATTTTTCTTCATCATAAGTATATTGGATAGTATAGTTGGAAATTGATAATGCTTAGGTCAAAAAACTCAAAACCTCCTCCCATACAGTCGCAAGTACAGGAATCCCATGTTCAGCATTTTTTTTTCGAGTCGTTAGTACACGCTCGCCAGGATAACTCACAGAGCTACCTTCCTGCATCGGGACGGAAGTTTTATAATCATGAATTATACTTTCTATGGTTTGAGCAATGCTAGAATGATTGGGAAGTTTGGATAAATCAATGGCAATAAAAACTTGAGAACAGGCCATCTCTGCTGGTTTCTGGCTAATTTGATGGGTAGCCAAACCGTTTGAAAGAATCGTCGTCAGTACATCGAGCAAAAAGGATAGCCCTGCCCCTTTCCAGAACCCTACGGGTAAAGACCTCCATGAGTCCAGAATCAATTGAGGCTCGTTGGTTATATTTCCTTCTTTATCATACCCTCCTACTACTGATAAGTTTTCGCCCCTCATGACAGCCAACTCCATCGCACCAAACGAATACTGAGACATAGCCATATCTAATACCAAGGCATCTTCTCCGTAAGGGGTTGCAAAAACAATTGGGTTGTTTCCCAACTTAGGATTTGTAGCGCCCCAAGCAGGCATGTTTGCAGTAGTGTTGGTCCAGCCAATAAAAACAAAACCTTCTTTGGCAGCCTGCCAGCCATAAGCACCTCCACGCATCCAGTGATTTGTATTGGCCATAGCCACGCAACCAATCCCGTGCTTTTTAGCCAATTTCATAACTCTCTCAGTAGCAAACTTTGCGTTGTTGGGACCAGACCCTAAATTTCCATCCCATTGCTCAATTCCGCCAAATACATGAGAACGAGAGGGTTTATTTTGGGGTAAAACATAGCCTTTTTGAATATATTGTACAAAGCGAGGGAAACGATTGACACCATGAGTATAAATGCCATCAAGGCTATTTGTGGTAAATATAGTAGCACATTCCTCCGCTTTTTTTAGGGAAAACTGATGTTTGAGAAGAATCTTCTTAAATGTCTGCTGCATTTGCTCAGCGCTAATAAAGACTTGCTTTATTTCGGTCATGTTTGTTAATATTTGAGGAAAAGGGGATTTCTGATATGGGTTACTTTTGTACCAAAACAATCAAACTAGGTAAGTTGGCAAAATTAATTTACTTGCTTCAAGCTCTAGGCTTTGGTATTATACATCCAAGATATATTTCCCTAAAGCCCCTATTCTACTCAGTGTTTTTTCGGTGATATATCTTTTTTGGTCAATTTGCTGAGGTTGCTCCCTCGTACAGAAATAGCTATGGATACTTCGACGATCTCGATTTGTATAATTTGTTGTACCGCCATGCCAAACATGGGAATTGAATATAAAAACGGAACCCGCAGGAGCGATAATACGGATTTCATCTGGATGCTTGTCATTAGGATCTGTCATGACCTCTTCTGGAAGCACAGAGGAGCGATGTGTTTTGGGTACAATACGGGTTGACCCATTATTTTCAGTAAAATCATCCAGTAACCAAATGCTGTTACAAACCTTAAATACACCTTCACTTACCGCATTTTTCCAGTCAACATGAAGTTTTTGAAGACCTTTACTAGGTTTAGCGGCTCGATAGTTCAATGAAGAAAGCTTGAATGATTGACCTAAAACGGCTTCAATGCCAGCTAGTACGCGAGGGTGTGTATAAAATATGTCGAAAATTTCACCTTTGTTTACTAAATCTGCCAGACGGTCGGCGCCTTCTTCTTTGGGGTGACGAATATATTTGGAGTCTGCAAGTTCAGCACCTGCATTTTCACCCTCTTGTGTCATGAGCTCTTCAAGTCGCTGGTTTATTTTCTGCACCTGTTCTGTCGACAATAATTGTCCAAGATTCAAATATCCATTTTCATCCAAAAAGGTAACTTCTTCCTGAGTAAGCATAAGCAAGGCCGTTTAATTTATGTCTAACCAATACTACTTTTAAAGTCAAAAGGAAGCGCTTTTTACCTTAAAAAACTTATTTTTTATACTTTTCTTATAAAAAACCAGAACATTCTGTTATTGCGATAAATTTTGAGTAATATCTCTGACTTTTTTAAGTCAAAGAAGAGAAACCTTATTATGGGTATAATTAAGAAAAAAGGTTTAGCGAATTGATAAATTATATAAGCTCAAAAACGATGAATAGAAGGCAGCATAAATCATTTTAAGTAAAAAGTGTATAATTATCATTACCAAACTGTCTCTATCGAATAGTTTGGTAATGATAATAAAATCAAGGTTTTGCCACCAATCGAGCACTAATTAACTTTATAGGCAATGACTTTATTCTTCCAGAAAGTTGGAACCAATAATATTTTTTGGCTAGGAATATATTCAATATCTGCGGTATTCATTTTGGCTTCTACGGTGTCCAACAACAATTGGGTCTTGCCTTCTGGATTGATATGCCAAATTTTGCCTCTCCATTCGGTAGCGAAATAACCTTTTTGTCCGTCTGATAAAATACCGTCCAGTCCTCCCATTCCTTCGGCAATTGTTGCATATTGTTGTGTTTTTAAATCTAGTGCAAGGATTTTTCCATCGCCATTCCCAATAATCAATTTATCATTTTCAAAAAATACGCCATTAGGTGTTTTTAAAGGAGCGCCTTCTGCCACTTTCACCAATTGTCCTTTTTCTAATTTCCATAATCTATCCGAACGCATATCAGTAAAGTACACGACTTTGTTCTTCTGATCAACACTTACACCATTCAAAAAAGTAGCATTTGGTACTTCATACTTATGGAGTACTTGTCCTGTTTTAGCATCAATTTCTACTAATTTGAAAATCTCTGCTACATAAATCTTGCCGTCCAATACATCCAATCCCTTTACAGCATGCAAATTCTCCGTCACTTTTAATTGGGTAATTTTGCCGTTTAAATCTAATTTTGAAATAAAACTTTTTTCATTCGTTGCTGTTGGTGCACCATTGATGCAAGCAACGTATAAGGCTTTTGATTTGGTGTCAAAAACCACCGATTCTGGCGTTGAAATTAGGGTATCTGTCTCCCAGATTTTGGTTAGTGTCTTTTGAGAAAATGACGTTGAAACTATACCAGTAGATAATAGGATTGACAAGAGGATTGTTGATTTTTTCATAAATGATTTTAGATTTTTTATAATTGTTTAAATGAATTAATTCAAACTTAGAGACATTTTATCAGTAATTTCAAGTCCCAATCGAAAAAATTGTAATTTCGAGCTTTTGACCTATATAACTAAAGAATTATACGATTTTGGCTATCTAATCCTACATCTCATAAAACTAAAAGAGGCTTGATTTTTACTGTTTTTATTCAAAATATTCAACTATGGCAATCACTAAAAAAGTAACTGCATACTACCCTAATGCAAAAAGTGGCGATGATATTACGGAAAGTTATTTGACTTTGCTGGAAAAAGAATACAATTCAGACTTGAAAAAAATGCTTTTTGCCACGTCTGTTTGTTCTGATGACGTCAATGTATCGACAGACTTTCGTCGCGTATTATCACGACCGTTCACTATGGGCGGATTAGGAGGTTTGCCTTACTCTGGCTTTACAGGCATGGTAGCTTTTTCGCACCATATTCCTGATGGCGGTGATGCTTTTATTTTTTATGGTCCGCATATCGGCATAACCGATGAGGGTGAATTAGGACGAATGCGACGTATTGGTCAAAAACGATTGACCAATAGCTGTGGGGCTTTGATGTTGGCGCTCGAACGTTTCCAGAGTGACGATGATGTAGATACGTATGTGCCACAAAGTGTACATTATGATTATCAGCAAATTCAATTGGAACAAACGTTGATGCCGTTTAAGAATAAAATTCTTACTGCTGATAATCCCAAAAAAGCCATTACAGATTACACCTATACTGCTATAGACAAGCAAATAAAAAAGCTCGTAAGTATGAGCTTAAATGAATTTCATTGTGAGCGTATTTTCTTGTTGGGGGGCGTTATTATCAATACCAGTGAGGAATATAATGACTATGTAGATATTCGTAATTTTGATGTAATCGAAACCAAAAGTCTTGAACCTTTCAAACCAAAATCGATTTTGGAATTGGATGCCTTTAAGAATTTGTAAAAATATGGTTGAGCTTAAAAATGTGATTTACAATTAAGCGAATGAGTGATTAATTTAAAATTTGTATTCCATCAGTAGAGACGCAATGATTGCGCCTCAAGCTGAGTCAGACATAGCATAGCAGTATCAAAAAAGGGGTCGAAAAACAATTTTCGCCCCCTTTTTTAATGAAAAAAATATAGAATCGTCCTAGTTGCAAAATTCTAGATGACTCATGTTTAATACTACATTTTAAAATGATACATCTTAAGACGCAATCATTGCGTCTCTACTGGTGAAAAAATAATCACTCATCTACTCAATCTAAACTCACTCAATTTGTATTACTTATTTCTTTTTCAGTTGCCAATAAATCATATATCTGGCATCATGTAATCTGTAAAATGGGATAAGCTCCAAATTTTTGTATTTCGCTGGACTAATTAGCTCAGGGGCTACAAACGTTTGAGACTTGCCTGCTACTGGCTTTAAATAAGTAGCCAGATTCGCATTTTCAGTTTGTAATACGGGCATCGTTTCGAATGGATAAGTTTTCCCTCTAGCACGATAACCCCCAAATTGATTGGCGTCACCAATCAAATTATCTAAGTCAGTGGTATCTGTTTTAGCGGCCAACACAATTGGACCATGTAAAAAAGCCACATAGTTTGAACCGTCTGGTAAGCCCTCCGTAGTAATAGTCATTGGAAGCTTTATGGATATTTTATCTCCTTTTTTCCAAACTCTTTCCAAGCGAATATAAGTATCTGGTTTAGCGTCGATAGCCTCTTTTTTACCATTGATTACTATTTGAATTTTTCCAGCCCATTGAGGATAACGAATCATAATGCCATACGTTTTGCCACTGGTATTTTCCACCGTTAGTTCGGTAGTTTCAGAATCAGGAAATCTAGTTTGCTGCACAAGTGTTACACCCTCCGCTTTCCATACCAAACGAGAGGGAATAAACAGGTTGACGAAAATATCATTTCCTTTATGACTATAAATCAACTCGCCATATTTACCATGGTTTTCCATACCCGAACCTACACAACACCACATACACTGTTGCGCCTGCGAATACACTCGGTAATGTCGTGGACGCATAGAGGTATAATACACAAATCCGCCATGAGTTGGATGCTGACTCGAAAGAATATGGTTGTATAAGGCTCTTTCGTAGTAGTCCACATAAGTCAATTGTTCAGAAGTCTGAAACAAAGACTTGGTCAGTTTGAGCATATTATAGGTATTACAGGTTTCGGGACCAGCTATATCATTAATCATAGGCGAAAAATCATTTGCTGGGTGAAAATGCTCTGAATTACTATTACCTCCGATTACTACTGTACGATTTTTCACGACTGTTTCCCAGAAAAATTGAGCAGCTTTTAAATAATCCTCATCTCCACCAACCTCTGCAATGCGCTTAAATCCTACTGCCTTTGGTATTTGCATATTGGCATGTAAGCCTGTCAGTTGGTCTTGTCTTGCCAACAAAGGTTCAAGGATTCTACGATGTGAAAACCTTTTTGCTAATTCAAGATATTTTTTGTCGCCAGTGATAGCTGCAACATCTGCAAATATCTCGTTCAAACTGCCGTGCTCTGACACTAGCATAGTTTGAATTTGTTCATCAGTCAATTTATTGGCGATGTTATTGATAAAATCTGTCAAACGAATAAGCATTACTTTTGCTGATTCTTTGCCTGCAATGAGATAGGCATCTCGTAAACCAGCGAATAATTTATGAAGATTGTACAATGGCACCCATTTGCCATTTAAAGCAAAATCATCTGTAATAATTTTCCCTTGCTCAATATCTTTCCATAGTGCAATACCTCCTGGCATTCCACCCAAATAGCCTGTACCAATTTTATCTTGACAGCGCTTGAGCTGTGCCAACATATACTCAAGTCGTTGATTCATTCGAGCATCTCCTGTAGAGGCATACATATTTGACAATGCCGACAGATAATGTCCTCCAATGTGCCCATCCAAACCTGTATTTTCCCAGTTGCCGTAATTTGCTTTTAAGGTGTCGAGTCCTGCGGCTTTCAAATAAGGAGCCAGCAAACGGTCTGTATCAAGCGACAACATATAGTTGAGGTCGATCTGCTGAGCACTTTTAAAATCACTAGGTAAAAGCTTCACCTGCTGTAATTTAAAGTATTGGATACTATTTTGAGCCTTCGTGTGGAAGCATGTAAAGCTCATCAACCCGATTGTTGCCAATGTCAGGAGCACCGTAAAAAAAGAAGATTTTTTCATAGAATTGTTTTGAAAGGTTATTGTGTCAAAATTACACTAATCTTTTAATTCTATGAATCGTGAATAGAGAAATATGTTTATACCTATCAAATTTCACACCTTACTAATTCCCACATTTGCCCTGTTATACAGCTCTGGTTTTTGAATAATGCTACCCACAAACGATGCTATACTTTTTCTTGAAACTGCCCCTCCTACCTCTGGTTCGCCTTTAAAGGTAACGGCATAATCAATTTCGTCTGTGTCGGTAAACCAATCTGGACGAATAATCGTATAATCTAATGCCGAGGTTTCTACGATATCTGCAAGTTTTCTGTAAGGTACTAATACAGAACGAAGTGGCATATTATAAATACCAATGGAGCTAATGGCGATAACCCTTTTTACGCCTGATTCTTGCATAACTTCGACGATATTTCTTCCCATACTTTCCAAATCTCCAGCCAGATTAATATACACAAGGTCTTGACCTACAATCGCACTTTTTAGCTCTGATTGATTTAATGCGTTACCTTCAAAAACGGTACAACCATCCGAAATACTTTTAGGGAGACGTTTGGCATTTCTGACCAATAACGATAGGTCGATATTCCCTTGATTTTTCAATTCTGCAATGACATACTTGGCAAGGCTACCACTTGCTCCTATGACTAATACTTTCTTCATTTGTATTTCTAAGCAATATTAAATATGATGCGCTAGATTACTTCCCTACTCTATTTTGTAAGTGTTGAGGGTATCTTGCGCCTTGTACTTCTATTTTATTGGCGGCTTCGGTGATTTGTGCTAAATTCTCTACAGACAATTCGAGGTTGGTTGCGCCAATGTTTTCTTGTAATCTGTGCAGTTTGGTTGTGCCAGGAATAGGTACAATCCAAGGTTTTTGGGCTAATAGCCAAGCCAAGGCAACTTGCGCTGGAGTTGCACTCATTTCAGTTGCAATACTTTTTAACAAATCAACTACTACCTGATTTGCCTTGCGGTTTTCTTCAGAAAAACGAGGAACGATATTTCTAAAATCAGTACTATCAAACTGCGTATTTTCATTGATAGCTCCTGTTAAAAATCCTTTTCCAAGTGGACTAAATGGGACAAAACCAATACCTAATTCCTCTAAAGTTGGGATAATTTCGTGCTCTGGTTCGCGCCACCACAATGAATATTCGCTTTGTAATGCCGAAACAGGCAAAATCTCATGCGCCTTACGAATTGTTGTTGCGCCAGCTTCTGACAGTCCCCAATATTTTACTTTTCCTTCTTTGATGAGGTCTTGTACAGTACCTGCTACCTCTTCGATAGGAACGTTAGGATCCACTCGGTGCTGGTAGTAGAGGTCGATATAATCCGTTTTTAATCGTTTCAATGCGCCTTCGGCAACTGCTCGGATATTTTCTGGGCGGCTGTCCAAACCTTCGTTGGGTAGACCATTTTTAAACCCAAATTTGGTAGCAATTACCACTTTATCACGCATCGTCGAAAACGCTTCTCCTAACAATATTTCATTTTCATAAGGTCCGTAGGCTTCGGCTGAGTCAAAGAATGTAACTCCAGATTCATACGCCGAAAGCAATAATTTGATGGCTTCTTTTTTATCGGTAGCTGGTCCATAACCAAAGCTCAATCCCATACAACCTAATCCCAAGGTCGAAACTTCCAACCCTTGAGTACCTAATTTACGTGTTTGCATTGCTATTATTTTTTTAAATGATTTTACTCAAAATACTTGTTTTGTTGTCTTTACCGACCTTATTCGCAATAACTCTTTTGTATATACGAAAGCATTATAAAATTCAAATAAGTCGACTACTTGATAAGATTTGATAAAATTTGCTAGGCACTTCTAAATCGGCTTGGCGTTTGGGCTGAATATTTTTTGAAGAAATTGTTAAAATGAGTAGGTTCTTGAAATCCCAGCGAATCTGCAATTTGAGCAATCGTCCACGAGGTATGTCGCAATAGATTTTTGGCTTCTTGCAAAATTCTTTCAGAAATCCACTGACTGGTAGTTTTGTCTGTAACTTCCTTCACTGCTCGATTTAGATGGTTGACATGGATATTCAACTGCTCGGCATACTCTGAAGCCGATCTGTATGGAATTGCTTGCTGGATTTCTTCGATGGGAAATTGTCGCTCCAATAACTCCAAGAAAAGTGCTGAAATACGTTGAGATGAATTGACTTTTACCTTATCCAACTGTGTGGAAGTTTGGCTTTTCATAGCAAAATGTAGCAACTCCATTACCTGCGTTTTTAGCACATCGTATTTATAAATATACTCAGAATTGATTTCCTGAAGCATTTTTTGAAAAATAGACACCACAAAATCAGCTTGATTATCGGTCAACTCAAAGATATGAATACCTGTAGGTTGAAAAACTGAATATTGATTGAGATTGGTATAGTTTTGAAAAAAATGTTGGTTAAAAATACAAAACATCCCGCCTTGCACTTCTTGCGTATTTTCCCATTTGTAAGGAATCAAAGGGTTAGAAAAAACCAACGCTTGCTTCTGAACCTCCACGATTTTATCAGCATAATGCACTCTTCCATTGCCTCTCAAAAAGGTAATTTTGTGATAGTCTCGTCGTCGATAAGGCACAGGTTTAGCATTTTTTCCAACATAAGGGTCTAGTTGAAAAACGTTGAAATGACCAATATCTTTACGCAAGGAATCTGGAATCCATTCAAACTTCCGTTCGTAAAAATCTTCTAAAGTTTCTGCTTGTTCCATCCGCTGTGTCGATTGCTTAATTTGATAGTACAAATTTCGCTCTTTTTTACAGTTGGACTTTAATGCAATTCAAACAGAAGATTACGAAAATCAAACAATTTAACGGTTTGATTTTCACAACCCCGTTTATGCTACTTTCCCAGAACGATATTTTGAAGGAGTCGTTCCTGTATGTTTCTTGAAAAAACTATTAAAATTAGTGACCTCATGAAAGCCTAAAGCATCCGAAATTTGAGCAATATTCCAATTACTTTGTTTGAGTAATTGTTGAGATTCTTTCAAAAAACGCTCCGCAATCAATTCTGAGGTAGTTCTTTCGCTTGATTCCTTCACCACACGATTGAGGTGATTGACATGGATATTCAATTGTTCGGCAAACTCCGATGGTGCTTTTACTTGAACTTTCTGGTAAATATTATCAATGGGAAATTGTCTTTCCAACAACTCTAAAAACAAGTTGTAAATCCGCTGATTGGAATTAGCCTTTGTTTTTTCGAAAATCAAAGCTGGGTGTGAACGCATCACATAGTGTAAAATTTCGTACATGATTGTCCGTAACACATCAAATTTGAATTGATAATCCGTTTGGATTTCTTCCAACATTCGTAAAAAATGTTTTTCTAGTAATAAATACTGCTCTTCATCTAATTCGAAAATATGTACGCCACTTGGTTGAAAAACGGTGTATTCATTGATATTTCCAAATTGGTTGAAAAACATACCACTAAAAATACAAAAGTAACCATCTTGCACTTTGTCAGTATTTTCCCATTTATACGGAATGTTAGGATTGGTAAAAACGATGGCATATCGCTCAACAGAGGCAGTTCTGTCGGCATAATGTACGTTTCCACTCCCTTTCATCAGGGTAACTTTATAATAATCCCGTTTACGATATGGCAAAGGATTCGCATATTCACCTACAAATGGTTTCAAACTAAAAACATTGAAATGTCCATTTTTTTTATCTACAAATTCGGGCAATTGATTAAACTTCTGAAGATAGAAATCTTCAATTCTCTCAGAGGTCGGCATAATAAATAGGGCAATACAAATCGTGTACTAACGTGGTATTGCTTTAAATTTTCTCTTATTGATTCATTTGAATACCCTAATATACCAATAAAAATCAAATTAGGCTGGTCGAAAGTTTCAACCAGCCTAATTTCACTATTAACTATCGATTGGAAATAAATTTCTGCTTGACATTTCTATAACTTTAAGGTAGCGCTCAAATAGTAAAAACCACCAACACTAGGTCCTGCCAAAAAGTTATAATAATATTGATTGAGCAAATTGGTTGCACCTAATTTCAACTCAATGGGCTGACTTTTGAGTTCATAGCTCACTTGTCCATCGAGTGTACTGTATGCAGGAACTGTGCCTGTTGCTAATGACGATTGCCAGATGAAAGCATCTTGCCATTTGTAATTGAGTGCCATACCCCAACCATTACCAAGGTTGCGATTCGAAAGCCCCACATTCAAAATCCATTGAGGGGTATTAAACGCCTCCTCCAAACCGTCATTGGTTTCTTTCCTGTCTAGTTTGGCATAAGATACATTACTATTAATCACAAAGCTTTTGTAAAACTGATAGCGTGCGCCAAGGCTAGCGCCGTAGTTATAAACCTTACTTTTAGAGTTAGTCCACAAACGATAACGGTCTTGCTTGGTTCGGTCATTGAGATAATATGCCAAAGAATCACCATTCGTAAAGCCCGATTTAATCGTTGACACTTCTACCTGAGCCATGAAGTTTTGATAAACATTGTAATAAAAATCTGCATCAATAAAGAGTTTTTTATCCAAAAATTGACCCTTATATCCTATTTCAAAACTATTGACTCTTTCGGGTTTGAGATAGGTGTAATCATTTTTTTGCACTAGCCCTTTATTCTTTTCAATAGCCTGTGCCACAGTTAATCCCTTCGTGTTTACGTCGCTCGTTACTGCAGTTTGGAAAGCATCTATGGAGGTTTTATAATAAGAGTTTTCGAAAATACCCTTCGACATTACTGGCAAACCACCCACTCGCTTGACACCTCCGCTATTGACATTCGAAAAGGCTTCAAATAAGCTTGGAAATCGGTATCCATTTTGGAATGAAACACGAAAATTTTGGTCATCTGTCGGCGAAAACACCATGGCTACCCTTGGATTCCACTGCCAGTCAAAATACTGGTTTTTATCAGCACGAATACTTAGATTAACCTGTAATTTATTATCAAACAATGACTTAGTAATCTGCGTAAAAGCGCCATATTTGTAATAAGTCAAATCTTTCCCTGGCTCTACAGGGTTAATAAAATAGTTACCATCAGGATATACCTGATACATGCGATAATCAAAGCCAGACAAGATATTGATTCCGTATTTTTCTTTCCACGAAGCTAAAGCTTCCTCTGTCAAGTTGTACTGTCCTTCGGCATGATACATCCATGACTTGACACGCAAGGCAGCGCCAACATCCCAGTTATTGATATCGCCTAATTTTTTAATCAAGGCATCAAACTCAGCCGTATGCGGTTGTGGGCGACCTGCATCGGCTTTTACTCTTGCGTCTTTCAATGCTTGAGTGGCAGTAATACCTGCTTGCGTACTTGCGAGAAATGCGGTGCTAAAATCCTTAAACCATTGCGTATCTGTCTTAAAACTACGGTCGATATTTTCGGCCATCGAACGAATGTTATAGGAATCTCCCGTATTTTCAGTCGTCATATAACCACGAAGAATCAGAGACTTGTTTTTGAAGTTCAGAATATGCTGAGATACCCAATAATTATCTAATCTAAAACGATTGGTACGTTGATAAATATTATTGAGATACCCCATTCTGAAGGTATAATTCAATTCAGAATGGGCGCTCGGTTTGAAAGCAAGGGTCAAATCAGCCTTGAGGTTTTGAATAGAAAAATCAGCAATATCCTTTTCGGTGTAACCTGTACGGGCAACAGAATAGCGCTTGCCCCCAAGTGTTAAAGTCTGGCGGTTAGACGATTCGTTACCATAAGAATTGATACCATCGTAAGCAGGATTGTCTGAGCCAAGCAAGCCCAGTGAAGCGTTACCATTGGGATTCAAATCTTGATTATTATCCGAAATCCAGTCGTTTCCTTTCAGGTAATTAAGATTTAGTTTTACAGCCCATCGATTATTCCAAGCCTTTGCCCAACGCAGAGAGGTTTCTGTAAAAAGTTGTGCTGAAGCATTGGCATCGCCCAAATGATTAACCCCTGTTTTTTGTTGAAAAGAAAAACCTTGATATTCAAAGGGGTTTTTGGATAAAATTTGTACCATGCCATTCAAAGCATTCATTCCGTACAGTGCCGAAGCCGTTCCTGGGATAAGCTCGACACGGTCAATATCCAAATCGGTTGGCGCCAAAGCACCACCAATCGGTGCGCCAATATGAGGCGCTTGGTTGTCGGCACCGTCTACCAATTGCACAAATCGAACATTGGTCGGATTCGCAAATCCGCGAGTATTATAAACCTTAAATCCCAAACTGGAGGTAAGCAATTGTACACCCTTAAGGTTTTCGATTGCCTCAAAATAGCTAGGTGCAGGAGACGATTTTATCGCACGAGCATCCAATAACTCGATACTTACGGGCGATTTCATGATAGACATTGGCAAACGAGATGCCGTTACCACCACTTCCGAAAGATGTGTGGTGGTATCTTTTGTGGTTTGAGAGAATGTTTGATAAAAGCATAGTAAACTAATTATGGTAATCAGTTTTTTCATATCGTTATAGTTTATAGAATATTTCGATGAAATTAATTTTTACCTGTATTAGGTTCTAATTTTTATACAGTTAGCTAAAAGTTGAAAAATGTTTCATATAAAATAATGTAGACTTTTTGCCTAGTGCCTACAGCTTATTGGACTAGTTCGTACTTTTTATCATTTTTTGCACATAATTGTTATATCCTTAGGAAAATAGCGAATATCAAAAAAAAGCCTTTGAAGGCCGATTATTCTTTACAAATATAGAAGTCATCTTGACTTTTGGTAGAATTGCATAGAAATAAAAAAGGTTGCCGATATTTGTTTTGCGAACCATACCAAGCAACCTTTTTATGTACTACGTACTCAGCAAAGATATAATAGAATCAGAAATAATTGGTTATTTACCTGAAAGAAAACGAGGATTTAAGCCACAAGTGCCTCTTTGTGAAATAATTAACTGTATTCTTTATAAGTTAAAAAGCGGAATTCAATGGCATTTATTACCTGTCAAAAGCCTATTTAGCACTCGTGCTCTTCATTATAAAACTGTTTTCGGACATTATCGGCGTTGGTGCAAGGAAGGTATTTGGAAAAAGTGTTGGATAGAACTTTTAAAAAAATACAAGTCTTCCTTCGACCTCTCATTGGTAAATTTAGATGGAAGTCATTCGTCATGTATTCGAGGTGGCGAAGAAGTTTCTTATCAAGGTAGGAAGAAGAGAAAAACTACCAACTCACTTTACTTGACTGATAAACAAGGGCTTGTGTTGGCTATGTCAACGCCAGTTTCAGGCAATCATAATGATTTATTTAACATTGAGCAGACATTTGAAGAACTTACTACCATGTTAGAGGATGCTACTATTTCAGTTGATGGGTTATTTTTGAATGCCGACGCAGGTTTTGACGCAGATAGCTTACATCAATTATGCCATCAAAAAAACATTATCGCCAATATTGCTCCCAACAGAAGGAACACTACTGGCGATAATGTGTCTAGCGCTATTGACGATGATCTCTATAAAGAAAGATACTCTATTGAAAGAACTAACGCATGAATAGATAGTTACAGGTCTTTGTTAAATCGATTTGATACAACCCTTTCAAGTTGGATAGGATTTCACTTTATAGCTTTTATTATCATCGCAATGAAGAAAATTAAAAAGTCAAGATGACCTCATAGAAAACAAATTAGATGCAAATCATCAATAATTCTAAAAAAATGTCATATCGTCTCTTTCACTTCAGAAAAGAGATTTGTGAGTAGCAAATGTAAAAGCGCCGTAGGAGCGACACAAAGCCAAAATCTTGAAGTCTTTCGCACCTGCGGAGCCGATGAAAAAATTGGTTTCTTAAAACCCTAATAAACATTTTGGCTCGTATCAATGAGCTGTAGGCATTTGGCAAAATGCATTCATGATTTCATTAAAAGTACTTTTGAACTTTCGGTTTACAGCATATTGCCTAGAGCGGGTAAAATCAATTTGATTTTGCCCATTAACGTATTAATTTCTGAAAATTTCTGTTAATTTATCCCTATAAACCTCCACAAAGATGATACACAGAAAAACCACCCTATCAGAAAATATAGTTGCATTTTGTAGATTTCTCAGAGAACATGGTTTTTCTATAAGTGTGCAAGACGAAACCACTGCTCTGGAGGCTCTTTCCTATATTTCTTATCAAAACAGGCTCGATTTTCAGACAGCCTTAGCCATTACACTTGTCAAAAAAGTCCAACAATTAGAGGTCTTCAATCGACTATTTGATGATTATTGGAAAGAGCTTGAAAAAGCACTAGATTCCAAAATCAAAGATGGGAAAAGCAGGTCTAATCGCCCCATCAAGAGTGAGGAGCAAGCCTTTAATTCCCTAAAGTCTTGGCTCAATGGTAACCGACAAAGCAAAGAGGAACAAATGGCATCTTACAGTCCTAACGAAAGCTTAGGGCAGAAAAATTTTGCCAATATCCCTGCTGATGAGATTGCCGATATGATGGTAAGTATTCAAACTCTCTCACGCACCCTCGCTAGAGCAATTGCAAGGCGCGAACAGGCCACAAGAGCCAGAAAACAGTTTCATTTTGCAAGAACCATCCGAAAAAATATGCGCACTGGTGGCGAGTTGATAGAATTAGCATTCAGGAAGCCTAAAAAAAATCGTCTAAAATTGGTATTACTTTGCGATGTAAGCAAGTCGATGGATTTGTACTCGGCTTTTTTTATTCAGTTTATGTATGCTTTTCAGAAAGTATATCAAAAAATTGAAACCTTTATTTTTAGTACCCAAATCGCAAGAATTACAAATGAGCTAAATACTAATCATTTCAATGAAGTGAAAGCGAATTTTTCAGAAAAAATCAATATTTGGTCAGGTGGCACCAAGATTGGACAGTCTTTGACACAATTTAACCAAGAGTTTGGGAAGAGATACGTAAACCATCAAACGGTGGTCATTATTCTCTCTGATGGATGGGAAACGGGAAATCCTGAAATATTAGCCAATGCTATGGAAACACTTCATCAGCAAGCGTATAAAATTTTATGGCTCAACCCGCTTGCTGGTAATCCAAACTTTCAAGCAAATACCGTGGGTATGCAAGTGGCCATGCCATATATCAGCCACTTCGCCCCTGTCCATAACCTCGAAAGTCTCAAACAATTGGGAAAAATGATTTGATGATTTGGCGTTTAGAGAAACTCAAATTGAGCGAATGAGTGATTATTTTAAAATATCTATTAAAAAATAATCACTCATTCGCTCAATTTGGGATGACTCATGTCGTACTGTTACGATTATTACAAAAAAACTATTTTGACAAATAGACTTTATCAATTAATTCTTGGTATTCAGATTCAGCATTAGCAGAAACGGTAATACCTCCTCCGCTTTTAAAAAGTATTCCTTGTTGCGTATTCTCGATAAAGCGAATCATCACGGAGCTATCTAAATTTTGTCCATCAAATATTCCGAAAATACCTGTGTAATATCCTCTGTTATACCCTTCAGCCTCTCTGATAATCTCTAAAGTCTGTGGTTTCGGCGCCCCTGTAATAGACCCAGCGGGAAGCATTTTAAAGAGTAATGTACCTATTTTTTGTGCATAATTATCAGGCAACTTTCCACAAATTTCTGAGCTTACTTGTAACAAATCACCTTCGTTGGTAGCAACTCTATCGATATATCTAAACCGCTCTACCCATACTTTTTCGGCTACCATACTAATATCATTTCTGATTAAATCCACAATAGTAGCATGTTCTGCCAACTCCTTTTTATCCTCCAAAATAGTCGTTTCTGCATCAGGAATATTGGCAGAAATTGTGCCTTTCATCGGATGGGACGAGATAATCCCCGACTTAATCTGTACGAATGTTTCGGGTGAAAATAGGACAAACTGATTTTTAAATAACAATTGATAAGTGGCTTCACTACGTTCAAATATCTCTCTTAAGGATAAATTTACCCGAATAGGAGTCGGTTTGGTAAGATTTACTAAAAAACTATCTCCTCTCTTTAAATGGTTTTGAACTAGTGTAAAAGAGTGTTGGTATTCATGAAAACTGATTGGGTATTTTTCAAAAACCACCTCCGTATTTTCGGTAGTTTTCTGCTTAAAATGGTAATTCGTTTTATCTCCAATTTTGTAGAATATTTGGTGCTGTGCAACCTCCTCCAAAGGAATCACCAAGGGCTTTTGCATCAGATAGTCAATCACAAAGAAAAAAGGCTTTTGAGATTGACCAAACTGATTCATTCGCTCAATAGCAACCAAAGCGGCTGGAGGAAGTGAATGTTTTTTATAACTCATGATTGAGAATGAATGATGAAGAAAAACAGGGAATTAAGAAGTCTTTTGAATCAAAACACAAAAACTCTATTCTTTTCTCCCTTTTCTTGTAAAAAAATCACCCCTCAAGAAAGTTTCTTGAGGGGTGTGAAATATTCTTATGCTAAAAAACGCTTATGCGTTCACAAAAGTTTTACCTTTTTCTATCGCTTTAGCCAAACCACTTACGTCCGAACCACCCGCTGTTGCAAAGAATGGCTGACCACCGCCGCCTCCTTTCACTTCTTTGGCCAATTCACGAATAATTTGTCCCGCATTTAAGCCTTTGTCTGCTACCAGATTATCAGCAATCATAACTGCCAATTGTGGCTTACCAGCGATTTCAGCACCTAATACGCAATACAAATCACCCACTTTTGCTTTTAATTCATAAGCCAATTGTTTCAAAGCATCTGCCGAACCAACTTCAACAACTTCAGTGATAGCGTTGATGCTACCGTAAGAAACGATTTTGTTCAACAAACGTTCTTTGGTTGCTTGAAGTTTTTCTTGTTCAAATACTTCGATTTTCTTCGCCAAAGCATTTTTCTCTTCCAACAACGAAGCCACTGCTTTTACTAAGTCTTTTGGCGCTTTCAACAATTGATTCAACTGGTCAAGAATAGCCTCTTGTTCACGAAGAATTTCGAACGCTTTTTCTGACGTAACCGCTTCAATACGACGAACACCCGTTGCTACTGAAGTTTCAGTGATAATCTTAAACAAACCAATATTACCTGTTGCAGGCACGTGTGTACCACCGCAAAGTTCTACCGAATAGTTTTTATCGAAAGTAATCACTCGAACGAAATCACCATATTTTTCACCAAACAATGCCATAGCACCACGTGAAGTTGCTTCAGAAATAGGAACATTACGTTCTTCTACCAAAGGAATATTTTCACGGATTTTTTGGTTTACAATCTCCTCAACCTGAGCAATTTCTTCGTCGGTAACTTTCTGGAAGTGAGAGAAGTCAAAACGTAAAATTTCGTTATTTACTAATGAACCTTTTTGGTTTACGTGACTTCCCAAGACTTGCTTAAGCGCTGCCTGCATCAAGTGAGTAGATGTGTGGTTGTTGTTAGTCAACTTTCTACGAGCTAAATCAATACTTGCTTTTACCGGTTCGTCAGAAACCAAAGATTCAAAACGCTTGTCGCTGATAAAATGCACGATAAGGTCGTTTTCTTTTTTGGTATCTACTACTTCAATCGCAACTCCACCAAAACTAATCGTACCTTTATCTCCAACCTGACCACCTGATTCGGCATAGAAAGGCGTTTTGTCCAAAACCACTTTATATTGCGTACCTTGTTTGTTCTGAACTTTTTGGTATTTCACTACAGAAGAAACCGTTTCGAATTCATCATAACCCACAAATTCGATTTTATCTACTTCTTGTAAAATCACCCAGTCTTCAGCAGAAGTAGAAGCATCCTTGCGTGAACGCTCTTTTTGTGCTTGAAGGGCTGCTTTGTATCCTTCTTCGTCGATTGACAAACCATTTTCACGAGCGATAAGGGCAGTTAAGTCAACAGGGAAACCGAAGGTATCATTCAACTCAAATACTTGCTCACCATTGATCACTGTTTGATTATTAGCTTTCAAATCAACAGTGATTTTATCTAATAATTTCAAACCATTCTCAAGTGTACGCAAGAAAGAGTTTTCTTCTTCTAAAATAACTTTTGCTACAAAATCTTGTTGAGAAATCAATTCTGGGAAAACACCGTCAAATTGTTCTGACAACAATGGTACAATCGAGTGCAAAAACGGCTCACGGAATCCTAAATAAGTATAGCCATAACGTACCGCACGACGCAAAATACGACGAATTACATAACCAGCCTTGTTGTTTGAAGGTAATTGTCCATCGGCAATTGCAAACGCGATAGCACGAATGTGGTCAGCAATAACACGAAGCGAAATATCTGTCCACTTGTCTTGACCATACACTTTGCCAGCTTTGTCAGCAATAAGTTTGATCGTACCTTGGAAAACGTCAGTATCGTAGTTCGATTGTTTCCCTTGGATTGCCATACACAAACGCTCAAAGCCCATTCCTGTATCCACGTGCTTCGAAGGAAGTGAGACCAATGAACCATCTGCCATACGCTCAAATTGCATGAATACGTTATTCCAGATTTCAACAACCTGAGGGTGGTCTGCATTTACTAGCTCTTTTCCTGATTTCAATGCAACCTCTTCAGCATCACGTAAATCGATATGGATTTCTGAACATGGACCACATGGACCAGTTTCACCCATTTCCCAGAAGTTATCCTTTTTATTTCCTAGAATAATGCGCTCTTCTCCAACGATAGCCTTCCAAATATCCCATGCTTCTTGGTCAAATGGCACGCCATCTTTTTCATCACCTTGGAACACCGAAACGTAGATACGATCTTTTGGTAACTTGTACACCTCTGTCAATAACTCCCATGACCAAGCCAAGGCTTCTTTTTTGAAATAGTCGCCAAATGACCAGTTACCCAACATTTCAAACATCGTATGGTGGTATGTGTCAAAGCCTACATCTTCAAGGTCATTGTGTTTTCCTGAAACTCTCAAACATTTTTGGGTATCGGCAATACGCTTTGAGGGCGGAGTTCCGTTACCTAAGAAAAAATCTTTGAACTGAGCCATACCCGAGTTGTTGAACATCAAGGTTGGGTCATTTTTGGCTACTAATGGAGCTGAAGGAACAATTAAGTGACCTTTCGATGCAAAAAAGTCCAAGAACTGTTTTCTAATTTCTCTGGAAGTCATTGGTAATTATATGGTTATGTTTAGGGCTGAAATGACTGACAAATGTCATTCCTTACACTAAATATTTTTTTGTACTAAATAGATTCCTGATTTTTCGATAAAAATTTTATCTTTGCTTAAAATCATTTTTTTGCAAAATTAGTTGTTTTCAGGCTCAAGAACGATAATGTTGAAAAATCATTTTAGCTAATTATCGAATTTCAACACACTACGACTTTATTAATAGCTAATTATCAGACACTTAGCCGCCAACTAAAAACTAACACCCTCATAGTTTTGTAATAAAATTTTTACTTTGGATTGGGAGAACACATACTATTTAGAGTATAAGGTCCTAGGTTTCTCTCGATTTTTGAATATTATGCAGCAGAATCTTACTAAACGTTATTATTCCATATCAGAAGTTGCAGGCATGTTTAACGTAAATATTTCAAAATTACGTTATTGGCAGGATCACTTCCCGACGATAAATCCCAAGCGTGATCGAGCTGGGGATAGAAAATACACACAAGATGATATTAAGGAAATTCGAGAAATTTTTGTTTTAATCGAAGAAGAAGGACATACCATTGAAGGTGCCAAAAATGCCCTAGAAAAAAAGAGAGCTCGCAAAAACGCCAACCAAGAAGTAGTAGATACTTTGGTAGGCTTACGTGATTTTCTTAAAAAAGTAAGAGATTCTCTCGAACAGGGAGATGATAGTTCGTTATAATTTGATTACAAAGTACCACTAGCACACCTGAAAATCTACCCTTGAAAACTCGGTCCGAGTTATTTAATCTTTTTCTATACCATCATTATGCAATTTACCTCAGAAAAGGTATATCAGGTAGGTCTGTCACTTATTCCCAAAATTGGAGACATTTTAATCAAACAATTGGTAAGCTATTGTGGCTCAGCCGAAAATGTATTCAAATCCCCCAAAGTTAAACTTCTCAAAATTCCGAATATCGGAGAAGTTCTTGCCCAAAATATTGTCCAACAAAAGGTATTAACACTCGCTGAAGCTGTTGTAAAGCAAGCCGAGAAAGAAAACGTTCATATCCTTTTCTATTTAGACAAAAACTATCCTCAAAGACTCAAATCTCTATATGATGCCCCCTGCATTTTGTATTATAAAGGTAATCCAGAGGTATTAAACCCTCAACGAAGCATCGCCATTGTAGGAACTCGTCAAATGACCGACTACGGGCGTGTGGTAACAGAGCAGATTGTTTCACAACTCAAAACCTTCAACTGTGTTTGCATCAGTGGATTGGCTTATGGTATTGACATTTGCGCACATAAAGCCAGCGTACAATATCAAATTCCAACGATTGGTGTGATGGCTAACGGAATAGACAAGGTATATCCTAGTCAGCACAAGCAAACCGCTATACAAATGCAGCAATTAGGTGGCGTTATGTCTGAGCACCCCTTTGGAGTAATTCCAGAGGCGCCATATTTTCCTAGAAGAAATAGAATCATTGCAGGTATGTCCGATGCTACGATTGTAGTAGAAGCTGCCATTAAGGGTGGAGCCCTTATCACGGCCGAATTTGCCAATAATTATCATCGTGATGTATTTGCAGTGCCAGGTCAGCTTGGCAAAAGTCATTCGGAAGGTTGTAATTTACTTATCAGAAAAAATAAAGCACAGATTTATACACAGGTAGAAGATATTGTAGAATCTTTAAACTGGGATTTGGTACAGACCCATGAGTCCTTGGCAAAGGCGATTGATTTTTCTGGATTAAGTACAGAGGAAAGTCAAATTTTGGCACTATTGCACCAAAAAGGGCCATTACAAATTGATGAAATTAGTTGGCAATCTCAAATTGTAATGGCTCGTTTGGCTTCTCTCCTTTTACACTTGGAGTTTCAAGGATTGGTAAAAGCATTACCGGGGAAAAAGTTTTGTTTGGCTTAAGCTGCCTCTTGATTTGGAATAATGGCAAGTTCAAACACTGCACCACGGTCATTTTCTACTTTGTATTGTCCTGATACTTGTTTGCTCAATGAAACGATAAGTTGCTTTCCAAAAGAACGACGACCTTTGCTATTCCATTTGTCCATGTCGATACCAGCACCATTATCTTTAACTTTTAAATAGATACCACCTTCTGTTTTGAATTTAATTTCCAAGGTTGGATCAGGGACTTGCTGATAGGCATATTTAAACGAATTTGTGACCAATTCATTCAAAATCAACCCGATAGGAATCGCTAAATCCACATCAATTTCAGTTTGTTCTATATCTAGTAACAGATTGAAATTCTGGCGAGAATATCCATAACTTTCCATAATATTTTCAACCAAATCAGTAATGTACTCTTTGATATTCAACGCAGTAGTATGACTTGTCTGATATAATTTTTGGTGAATCAAAGACATTGCCTCGACCCTCTTTTGACCTGTTTGCACTGCTTTTATGGCATCTTGGTCGGTAAGCCCATACGTTTGAAGGTTGAGTAGACTTGCCACAATAGACAAATTATTTTTGACACGGTGATGAAGTTCTTTCATCATCAATACAAGTTTGTCTGACTGCTCCTGAATTTTCGCATTTTGGCTTGTCAACAAATCGTTGTTTTGATGAATAATTCTGTTTTTACGAATAAGTAAAAAACCCGCAAGAACCAACACGGCAATTAAGACAAGCCCGAAAAAAATGATATTCTGTTTATTTTTATTTTGGTAGTTTAGCTCCTTTATCTGAGTTTCTTTCTCGATGGTTTTATTGCGTTCTTCTAGTTCAACCACTTTCGACTTGATTTCCAGATTGGTGATACTATCATTGAGGGCTACGTGGCTTTTGTAGGCTAAATAGGCTTTATCCCATTTTTTTTCACCTTCATAAAGTTTTGCCAAAACGTCATAGGCATCTGCTTGAAAGTATTTTCTTTCAGGAATATTATTGGCATATTCAATCCCCTTCAACGCTGAACTGATACCTTCTTTGTAGGATTTTTTGCCATTGTAGGCCCATGCAAGATTTATGTAAATGGCGGCTAAGCTAAAAACATCTTTTTGAGTTATTTCAAGGCTTAAAGCTTCTTCATACATCTGAATTGCTTTATCAAATTGTCCTAAATTTTTGTAGTGTATACCTATATTAACTAATCCAGAAAGATAATCATCCGACATCTTCGCGGATTTAAGGTATTTTAAACCTATGAGACTCAAGTCTAAGGCTTTTTGAGATTGACCTCTTTTGTCGTAAATAATACTTAAACTATTGTATGAATAAGCAATGAGTTTGTCATTATGTAAATCCTTTCCTATTTTTTGGGTCAATACATACATGCGTTCTGCCTCATCCAACCTATTTTGACGTTCAAAAACATTACCTAATTGAATATAGGTCGTTGCTACCCAATAGAGATCTTTTTGGACTTGAAATCTATGAAGCGCTGTATTAAAATTTTCTAAAGACTTTACATAATCCTCTAGCCCATAATTGGTTTGTCCTAGCTTATAGTACAAATGTCCCACTAAGGTATCGGCAGAGTTTTCTGGAATGAGATTAATTGCCTCTTGTAATAAGTCACACTTTACTTGATCTTCGAGGTTACCTTCCTTACAAAATTGATATATGGCTAAGGCTCTTTTTTCATTTGAAGGTAATTTGTTCCATTTTTCACGAGCACTTTCCAAATTTTGGGCTTTCGCACCAATAAAAAAGGATGATAGTAAGAGGAATACAAATAATGATTTTATATGATTCATGGTAAAATGTGTGTCAGCTTTAAGATGTTTTCAGATTCTTTGACAATGCTAATACTAGCAGAGTTTAGGCTTATACGAGATTTACTTACAAAACAGTATTCTTCGAAATGTGGCAACACAATCCTAAAAATAGGCCTCTGAATTTGAGAAACCTATCCATTCTTATTCAACGGTAATTGATGAAGATATATAAATTAAAACTATAGTGTATTTCAACTAAAGTGAGTTATGAAAGCAATTCTTATGGAGACAACTATGGTAAACAAACTCTTAAAGAGTGTAGAAAGAGGTAAAATTTACTGCTAGAAATTTTAAACCTAAATGCAGTTAGAGATTCTTTTAATAAAGTGAACGGTCGATAGAGTTTATCGACCGTTTTGTTTGAGCTGGTTAAAACCAAACTATATCGAATTAAATATTCCAGTTAGCAGGATCATGACGCCACTCTTGAAGCGTAATCATCTGACTTTCTGTAACATAATTTTTCTTTTTAGCTTCCTCTAACAAGGTTTCGTAGTCGCTTAATGTATAGAATTTCAAACCTTTTTCTGCAAAGTTTTGACTTGCTACGTTGAAACCATACGTAAAAATGGCCACCATACCCAATACATTTGCTCCTGCATCACGTAAGGCTTCAGCGGCTTTCAACGAGCTACCGCCAGTAGACACTAAGTCCTCTACTAATACTACTTTTTGTCCAGCTTTGATTTCGCCTTCAATTTGGTTGCCCATACCGTGTTTTTTAGGCTCAGGGCGTACATAGCAGAAAGGTAAATCTAAGAAATCAGCTACCAAAGCACCTTGCGCAATACCTGCTGTAGCTACACCAGCAATAATATCAACCTCTGGCCAGTATGCTTTTACAGCAGCAGCCAAGCCGTCACGAATCGCAGTACGTACCTTTGCATGAGAAAGGGTAATACGGTTATCACAATAAATAGGAGAATTCCAACCTGAAGCCCATTTGAAAGGCTTATCTGGGCTTAATCTTACGGCTTTTACGTCCAGTAGCATCGAGGCTACAGTTTGTGCAAGTGTTGCTTGTGTCATTGGATTACAGAATTTGTATAGGGCGATGAGATTTCTTTGTCTGTTTTGAGATTGTATTCAAGCAAAGAAGGCAAATTTGGTTGCCGATTTTCAACTTTTATGCAAAAATAGGAAGAGTCGGGCATGTTTTACTAACAAAAATGTAATTTTGCTTTTACAATGCAACAATATAGGTGGCTCAACTCGTGCTACGCAGAACCAAATATTTAAAGATATCTATTCACTAAGATGATCATTTTCATTGACGACAGACCTATCAAAGTGATAAGTCAAAAAAAAGCTAAGTCTCTGACAACCACAGATTTTGAACACTTGATAGACGCAAAACTTGAAAGTATTCGTCCTGAGAAATTGCATGGCCATGTCTTGATATTAAACGTAATTTTACCAACAATCAATAAACTTTTTACGATTTTAAAAGAACACGATTTACCACACTTTCAATCTATCACATTGGTAACAGCCGACAGAGATTTGACTGAAGAGCAAATTAAAGCACAATACAAAGTGATTAAAGCGGCAGGTGGTGTAGTGCGAAATGAAAAAGGAGATTTATTATTGATGTATCGTCTCAAAAAATGGGATTTGCCTAAAGGTAAACTCGACAAAGGCGAAAAATCTAAAAATGGTGCGGTACGTGAAGTGGAGGAAGAATGTAATGTAAAAGTTCGTTTGGAAGAAAAAATCTGTACAACCTTTCACACTTACACTTACAAAAACGAACACATTCTCAAACAAACTAAATGGTATTCGATGGAGATTTTAGATGCTTCTAAAATGAAACCACAAATTGAAGAAGATATCGAAAAACTAGAATGGATGGACCGTAAGCAAGTTCATACGGCGTTGATTAATTCTTACTCTTCTATCCGTTATGTTGTAAAAAGGTATTTTTACGAAGGCGAAGACAAATGGGAGATTTAAAGTGATGAGTTTGGAGTTGGCAATTAGAGCTGTACGAAGGATTTCAAACAATTTCAGATTTGGGATTTCTGATTTCGGAAATATAGTAAAATACCTTTTTTTTTACAAAATAATAGAGGCTTACACTTCCGAAATCCAATATCCGAAATCTGAAATAAACAGTTTTCATAACCCTTCGTACAACCCTAATTCATCATTCACAACTCATCACTCACAACTCAGACGGTCTTCAACGCTTGCTCAATATCTGCTTTAATATCGTTGATATGTTCAATTCCTACAGACAAACGTAGTGAAGTTGGTTCTACGCCAGCAGCTAATTGTTCGGCCTCTGACAATTGCGAGTGCGTAGTCGAGGCTGGGTGAATAATCAGGGTTTTTGAATCGCCAACATTCGCCAAATGACTAATCAACTGAAGACTATTTACAAACTTTTCTGCACGAGCTTTGTCTCCTTTTAGTTTAAATGACAAAACACCCCCAAAACTACGATTCAAGTATTTTTTCGCTAGCTCATGATATGGGCTACTTTCCAAACCAAGATAATTTACACCTTCCACCTCTGGATGCGCCAACAACCACTCAGCTAGCTTTTGAGCATTTTCACCAATTCTTTCTACACGCAATGACAAAGTTTCTAAACCTTGTATTAATAAGAATGAGTTGAATGGACTTTGTGAAGGACCCCAATCGCGCAAGCCTTCTACCCTAGCACGAATGATATATTGAATATTGCCGAATGGTCCACCGATACCGAAAACATCATTGAGCACCAAGCCATGATATGACGGCGAAGGCTCTGTAAATTGAGGAAATTTACCATTACCCCAGTTAAATGTACCGCCATCGACAATTACTCCGCCCATCGACGTTCCGTGTCCGCCAATCCACTTAGTTGCAGATTCTACCACCACGTGCGCACCATGTTTGAGCGGTTGGGCAATAGCACCACCTGCCCCAAAAGTATTATCAACAATCAATGGAATTTCGTATTTGTTCGCCAAAGCAGCAAATGCTTCAAAATCGGGAACGCTAAAACTTGGGTTTCCGATGGTTTCCAAATAAATCAATTTGGTACGATCATCAATCAATTTTTCAAAGCTCGATACGTCGTCGCCATTAGCAAAGCGAGCCTCTACACCAATATTTTTGAAGGAATTTTTGAACTGATTATACGTTCCGCCATACAAAAACGAGGTCGTAACAAAGTTATCTCCTGCTGTTGTGATGTTATTAATCGCCAAGAACTGCGCTGCATGTCCTGAACTAACTGCCAAAGCCGCTACACCACCTTCCAACGCTGCAATTCTTTTCTCGAATACATCGTTGGTTGGGTTCATAATACGTGTGTAAATATTACCAAACTCCTTCAAAGCAAAAAGATTGGCGCCATGTTCAGCACTATTAAACGAATAAGAAGTTGTTTGATAAATAGGTACTGCTCTTGAGTTAGTTGTTGGGTCTACTTGCTGACCTGCGTGCAGTTGGAGGGTTTCAAATTTCATATCAAAGGGTTTTTAAGGGCAAAGCCAATAGGTTTCTGTTTTAGAAGTAATTGGAACAACAATACATCTACTGCATTGCCAAGGTTTTGTTTCTTTAGTTTAATGCATTTTTCCTAAAAGAATAATCACAATCAAATATACCTATATATTTACAAAACTACAAAATCTATAGAGTAGAATATATTTAATAGTAATTTCACTCAATAAGTATAAGAAATAAACCAATCGGTAATTATTACCATTAAAACTACATTTCACACCACATATATTTCTTTTTTAACATCTACCTTTGACATCATCAAACGAAGCCAATATAAAGTATGTCAGATAAAAAAATAAATTTTCCCATTTTAGATATTTGCACTTTATCCGAAACGAGAGATGAAGATTTTTTGGTGAGTAGGTTTGGCGCCTATTTGGAGCGACACAAGAACCTTCATCATGCACACCGACATAGTTTTTATCATTTGGTTTTCTTTACGCAAGGTGCTGGTTTTCATACCGTAGATTTTAGCAATTTTGATGTAAAACCTTATCAGATTTATTTTATGATACCTGGTCAGGTGCATAGTTGGAGTTTTGAAGGACCGATTGATGGATATGTTGTCAATTTTTCGGAAGAATTTTTCCAGTCTTTTCTATTAAAGGCAGAATATTTAGCCAACTTTTCATTTTTCAACAATATTGCGCAAGATAGTGTCATTAATTTGAGTTTTCCGCTTAATCAAAAAGTGAAGGGCTTTTTTGAGGAAATCCTTGAACAGGCACAGCAAAAGCAACCTTTTGCCCATGACATGATAAAAAGTTTGCTCATACAAATGTTTATTGCCATTGACCAGCAAACTATTACTGAAAAGCCAAAAAATATTCCTCAGTTCAATTACACCTTGTTAAAGAATTTTCAAAAGTTGATTGAAAAACATCATACTACCCTAAAGTTACCTATGGAGTACGCAGAATTATTATATATTACTCCTAATCATTTGAACGCCCTTTGTAAGGAGCATTTGGGTATGCAAGCAGGCGAGGTAATTCGTAATAGAATTGTATTGGAAGCAAAAAGATTATTGGTCAACAAAAACACGAGTATTTCAGAAATTGCCTATTATCTCAATTTTGCGGACAATTCATATTTCTCCAAGTTTTTTAAAAAACATGTGGGGGCAAGTCCAGAAGAGTTTAGAAAGAAGATTTAAGTTTTTTGTTGAAGGCATAAGGCAACAGGGACAAGGCAAAGAGTGTTAAATCGTTTTTTAGTAACAATAGATATATTTTTACCGAAAGCCGAAAGCTTTATAATTTAATTTTGCCCACTAACTTATTATTTTCTATCTAAAGCCTACGGCATACAGCTTAAAGCACATAAATACAATTTTGTTTCATATAAATATTTTTAGTCATGAACGAATATCAAAATATAAAACTCGATGTCGAAAGAAGTAAAACACGTGCGATGATAGAAATGCGTTGTCCGCAATGTCGCCAAGGAAAAATGTTTAAATATGCTAACTGGCGCGTTGACAAATTTGACGAGATGTACGATAACTGTCCTGTTTGTGGGCTACATTTTGAAGTAGAACCTGGTTTTTGGTACGGCGCTATGTTTGTGAGTTATGGCTTTTCAGTGGCGATTTTGGCGATTATGGGTATCGTAATTTATTGGGGCTTCAACGACCCATCGGTTTTAGGTTATATTATTCCTATTCCAATTGTATCCTTGATTGCGGTACCATTCAATTTTAGAATGTCGAGAAGCGTATTTTTACATCTATTTGGTTTTGTCAAATACAAACCAGAGCAAACTGCATAGAAATCTTTTCCCTTGTTATATCAAAAATGAATCCTCAAAGTAAAGACATAAATCTTTCACTTTGAGGATTCTAAGTTTAAAAATGAGTCCAAGACTAAGTCTTGGACTCGGGTTTACATTCGTTTTACTTTATGTCTATATATCGGATAGGTAAATTCCAGCCTTCAATAGAAATTTGAGTTGGTTGAGTACCTGCTTTTGCCTCTAAAACTACCTTCTTGGTTGTTTTTGGCGTAATCGAAACATAATTATCGTCGTAGAAGGTTGGTAAAATACGCTCTTTACTTTGACTATTTACTAATGAAACTCGGTTGAAGAATGCAATAGTTTTTTCGTCTTTATTCGTCAAGCTTACTTCTATTTTATCTCCTGAAAGGCGTTTGGCAACAACCTCTACATTGGCAGTTGGCATGGTTTGTAAACCTGAGTATTTACCTTCGGCATTAGGATACCAATAGAAATTATCACTTACAATCTTTTGGTTTTCGTCTAGCAATTGCAACGAAAGAAATGAACCATCTTTAGCTCCTAACTCATCCAAGATATTTTTAACTGATAAAATCTTCTTAATGGATGTCGCTTCAATATAGGTAAATACTTTGGTTATAAGTTTGGAATTACCTTTAGTGTCATAAGCTGTAGCCACAAGCATCAAATTTCGTTTTGCAGTAAAATCATTATTGACCATCATCAACATACCATCAATTGGATTTGCCATGATATGCACCAATTCACTACCGCTACGCAATCCATACAAACAAGCATTTGGGTCAAGATAATAGTCATACATTTGTCCACGCATGGCAGTCCAAGGGTTTTGGGTTTTCCAAATGATTACCCCTGTGTACCAATCCCACTGATGCGCACTAAAGCCTTCCATCAAACCACGATATTGGTCGTAGTTTACCAACTGCGCCTTTAAACCAAAATCCTTAATATCTTTTGGTTTACCATAAGGGTCAATAAACTGATTGTATCCCACGCCTGTATAAGTATGGTACGTCCAAACGGTATCTGGCTTTGTTCCAGTATTATGATATGGAACTTTCAAGTTTTCTTCGGGAATAAATCTTTTCAACGATTCATAATCCCCTGTTCCTACCGAACCTACTTCAGAGTTGAATGGGAAAGTACGCTGTTGCCAAAATACCTCCAAAGGTTGAATTCCATAAGGACCGTCGCCGTTACCACCAAGAAAGTTGTAAGACATCGCATCTGAATTAGAATAATCTACAAACCAACGAGTTCCGTCTAGTTCAGGTAAAATTTTGTCTCGCAATGGCACCAAAATATCTTCTGGAGGCGTAATTTCGTTTCCTCCACACCACATAGCCAAAGAAGGGAAATTGCGTACCATTTTAATCATATCCGCTGCCGACTCCAAAAACAAAGGGTGATTGTCTGGATATTTACGGCGGGTCCATTGGTCTTCTTTTTTCATAGGATCAATCCAACGACCATTGCAGTCACCCGACATCCAGAAATCTTGAAATACCAATAAACCGTATTTGTCACAAGCTTCATAAAACTCAGGACGCTCTACTAATGCTCCTCCCCAAATACGAATCAAATTCAGGTTCATATCTCTATGATAGCGAATTTCGGCGTCATAGCGTTCTTTTGAAAAGCGCAACATAGCATCCGAAATAATCCAGTTGCCCCCTTTGATAAAAATCTTTTGACCATTTACCGCAATCTGACGACTTTGGGTTGTTGTATTCCATGAGGTTTGAATTTCGCGAATACCTACTTGTAATTTCTCAAAATCAGATACTTTTTGACCGTTTGGCGTAAAGCTAAACTCTGCATCGTACAAATTTTGCGGACCATAACCCGCTGGCCACCAAAGTTTAGGATTGTTTACAATAAGGTCTTTGATTTTATAAGTTTTGCTCGATTTAGCTGGTAATGTAAGTTTTTCAGAAACAGTTTGTCCATTTAGCTTAAAACTTAAAACTCCCGAAACAGGGCTATCGCTAGTATTTTCCAACTCTGCAGTCGTTTTTACAGTTGCTGGCTGTTGTAAGCCCTCTGGCGTGCGAACACCCGATACAAGCGTGATAACATGTGGGTCTTTGAGGTTGACCAAGCCAGTTTTTTCAATTTGAACTTTATCCCAAATACCTGTATTACGGTCACGAATAGGACGAATCCAGTCCCAACCTGCGGTGTATTGGATAGCTACATTTTTGGCAATAGTTCCATCACCACCTTGACCACCATTGGGATTTCCTGGGGAGTTAGAAGGATATACAATCACTGCCAAGCGGTTTTTGCCATTGCTTGCCAACAAGTTAGTAATATCAAATACTTTGCGTAAAAACATCCCTTCGAATGGCTCTTTATTGACTTTCTGACCATTGACAAAGATTTCACAAGAGTAGTTGATACCTCTAAATTTCAACCAGACTTTTTCTCCTGATGCTGGCTTTTTTTCTTCAAAATCCTTTACAAACCAATAGGTATAATACTCTTTCCCGACATGATATATATCTGGAATTTTCTCATTATTGAGTCCGTAAAATGGATCAGGAATTTCTTTGTTGGCCAACTGAGTAGTTAAAACCGTTCCCGGAACTACCGCAGGTTTCCAAGCAGAAAGGTCGAATTGTGGACTTGAAATCTGCGTACCCGAAGCTTGAACAGTGTTTGCTTTGGTACATTTCCAGCCTTGATTTAGCTCATAACTTTGTTGTGCTATTACAGGCAAAATGCCCGTTGATAGCAAACAAGCCGTAAGCGCAAGTTTGATTTTTTGTTTAAAAGAATACATACATTTAGATTTAAGAAAATTGGGAATTATTGAGAGTGAAACCCTTCCCTTGGTTCGATACGCATTTTTCTCAGTATTATTTTAATATTAAATATACCTAAAAACAGCTTAAGCATCGAAGGCAAGGAAGTACTTCAAATATAGGTATTCGAGAAAAGTAATTAACCTGAATTATCTGGAAAATCTATTCATTTGGTGATTATTAATGTTAACACATGACACTTTTTATCCGAAAAAATGAAACCTTGTTTTCTTAAAATCACTCAATTCTATAATCATGAAACGTATTCTATCACTCATCAGCGCTGGAATTCTTTTGAGCAGTATTTCTTTATTGGCTCAAACGCAAAAACTTCGCTGTGAATACTTGGAAAATCCCTTGGGAATAGACCAAACAGCCCCACGCTTTACTTGGGAGTTTACCACTAAGCAAAATCCTGTCTCTGTCAAAATTTGTGTCGATACCGACTCTCTAGCACTGGTAAAAGGGCGTAATAATACATGGACATCGCGCCAAATTACGTCTTCACAACAACTAGCCATTTATACAGGAAAACCCTTACACTCTTTCCAGAAATATTATTGGAAATTAATCGACAAAAACAATCAAACACTGAGTGCGATTGCGAGTTTCGAAATGGGTTTATTGAATCCTTCAGATTGGAAAGGTGCTTGGATAAGCGATAGCCAAGGCAAAGAAGAAAAAAATGCTCCTTATTTTAGAAAAGCCTTCGAAGCCAAAAAAGAAATTGTTTCAGCTCGCGCCTATATTGCGGTGGGTGGCTTGTATGAATTAAGTATCAACGGACAACGAGTAGGCAATCATCGCCTCGACCCCATGTACACTCGTTTTGACAGACGAACCTTGTACGTAACGTATGATGTTACCAAGCATTTACAACATGGGAAAAATGCCATAGGTGTTTTATTAGGCAATGGCTGGTATAATCACCAATCTACAGCGGTTTGGTTTTTTGATAAAGCTCCTTGGCGTAATCGTCCGACATTCTGTTTGGATGTCCGTATTACCTACAAAGATGGCTCAGTTGAAACCATTAGTTCTGGCAAAGATTGGAAAACTTCAGAAAGCCCAGTAACCTTCAACAGTATCTACACTGCTGAGCATTATGATGCAAGATTAGAAAAAACAGGATGGAATTTACCCAACTACGATGACAAAACATGGAAAGATGTCATTTATCGTGCCGCACCTTCTACCCATATCGTAGCCCAAGCGCTTCATCCGATTAGACATACAAATGAGATTTTGAGCAAAACTTTAAAGACTTTTTCAAAACAAAACTATGTATTTGATTTAGGCGAAAATATCTCTGGCGTTTCTTCCATAACCGTAAAAGGCAACGCTGGAACTGTCATAAGGCTAAAGCATGCTGAAAGAATATTGCCAGACGGACACGTTGACCAATCAAACATTGATGTACATTATCGCCCAACCGACGATAAAGACCCTTTTCAAACTGATATTTTTATATTAAGTGGCAAAGGAGAAGAGACTTTTACGCCAAAATTCAATTATAAAGGTTTCCAATATATCGAAATCAATAGTTCTGAACCGATTGAGCTTACGCAAAATAGTGTGAAAGGCTATTTTATGCACTCAGATGTACCTGCTATTGGCAAAATCACCAGCTCTAACCCAACCCTTAATAAAATCTGGGCTGCTACTAATCGCTCCTATTTGTCTAACCTTTTTGGCTATCCAACCGATTGCCCACAAAGAGAAAAAAATGGCTGGACAGGCGATGCCCATATTGCCAGCGAAACAGGACTTTATAATTTTGATGGAATAACTATCTATGAAAAATGGCTCGCCGATCATCGTGACGAACAACAGCCAAATGGTGTGCTTCCTTCAATTATTCCTACAGGAGGCTGGGGCTATGAATGGGGCAACGGACCAGATTGGACTAGTACGATAGCCATTATCCCTTGGAATATTTATTTGTTTTATGGAGACAGCAAACTGTTAAAAGATTCTTATGAACCCATCAAACGATATGTGGATCATATTACAGATATCAGTCCGAACGGGCTATGCACTTGGGGATTGGGCGATTGGGTTCCTGTCAAATCCAAAACACCTGTGGAATTAACCTCAACGGCATATTACTTTGTGGATGTAACAATCTTGGCAAAAGCTGCCAAATTGCTAGGAAACCAAGAAGATTATATCAAATATTCAGCTTTAGCCGAAAAAATCAAAAAGGCATTTAATCAGAAATATCTCAACGAGCAAACTGGCATTTACGGTGCGGGAGTTCAGACAGAACTAAGTGTTCCGCTTTATTGGGGTTTAGTTCCTGAGGGATTGAAATCAAAAGTAGCGAAAAACCTAGCCGACAGAGTTGCCCAAGACAATTATCACTTAGACGTAGGTTTGTTGGGAACAAAAGCCATTTTGAACGCTTTGAGCGAAAATGGATATGCTTCGGTTGCCTACAAAGTTGCTTCACAAGAAAGTTACCCATCATGGGGCTGGTGGATTGTGAATGGCGCTACAAGTTTGTACGAAAACTGGCCTATTGACGCCAAATCGGACATTTCGATGAACCACATTATGTTTGGAGAGATTGGTGCATGGCTATACAAAGGATTAGCAGGAATTTTTCCAGATGAGCAAGGGGCTGGCTTTAAAAGCATTATTCTAAAACCCAATTTTGTTGAAGGTTTAGCAACATTCTCAGCGGATTTCGAATCCCCAAGAGGTTTGATTCACTCTGAATGGGAACAAAAAGGTAATACCGTAATTTATAAAATCGTAGTGCCACCAAATGCCTCCGCTAAAGTTCAATTACCAGAAGGGTACAAGGTGAAAAGCATTAATCAAAAAGCTATCTCGACTCCACAAGTAGGTCTTTTATCTGCTGGTGAATATACCTTACTCATTGAAAAATAGAGATTGGGCAGAGATATTCTGAACACGCCTAGCAATGACTTAGAAAAATGTGCTACGCATTCATCTCAATGGAATGAAAATAATCCCTAATTTTGTTCTATTCGTGCAAGTCTGCTAGGTGTGTTGTTTTGATTACCAATAATTATGAAGTTTCAAAAAGTTATTTTTAGTACTATATATCTACTTTTGATAGGTCCTTGGCTCTATGCACAAATCAGATTTGAAGTGCATATCCCAGCTCAGGACCGTTCAAAAAATCTTCCTATTTTCATTGCTTGTAGTTTCAATAACTGGTCTCCAGGCGACCCCAATTTTCGGTTAGAAGCTATTGGGAATGACACCTACGCTATTAATCTTCCTGATACACTTTCCTATTTTGAATACAAATTTACCCAAGGTTACTGGACACAAGTAGAGGGCGACTCGCAAGGACATAGCCGCCCGAATCGCATATATGATCGACTGAAAGAACAAAATCCACAACTTTTGAGCCTGCAAATCGAAGGATGGGAAGCTCGTCCTACCTATCGTTTTTACATCAAAAGCCTTCCTAAAAACACGCCACAAGACGCAAGTATTTATATTTCTGGAAATTTCAATAATTGGGATCCGGGAAATGAAAGTTACAAGCTTCAAAAGCAGTTTGATGGCACTTATCGAGTAACTGTTTCTACTGAATTAGAAAAGTTAGAGTATAAATTTACAAGGGGAAATTGGGAAACAGTAGAAGGTCAAGAGAACGGTAAAGCTTGTCCAAACCGCACTTTGTATCGAAAAAGTGACTTTCGATTGGAAGAAATTCCAGTAGATATAAAAGGTTGGGAAGACCTTACGGGTACATTTAATTTTTACTCGATTTACGATTTATTAATTCTATTTTCAGCTTTTCAGTGTATTCTGCTGTTGGTGGCGATTCCAACGATGCAAGACTACAACCGTAAAGCTAATCAATGGCTATTACTTTCGATTGCCTTTACAGCTATTGTACTGATTATGAAAACCTTAATGGGATATAGAGTAGTAGCAGAGCAATATAGTCGCCTACTGTTGATTCCTGATTTTGCGTTGTTTCTATATGCTCCATTATTCTATTTCTATCTACAAAAACTCCTTTTCAAAACACCGCAAATGCCAGTAAAATGGTGGCTACATTTTGTTTTACCAATTGTTCAAATATTGGTATACATGCCATTTATGTTGCTGGATTCCAAAGAGTTATTAATAAAGCTATTAAACAAAGAGCAAGACATTCACATCGTTTCGGTCTTTGCAGGAACAATTTCTTGGTTTGTCAATCTTTTCTATTGGTTTCTCAACTGGAAAACAGTGGAGGGATACAATAAGCAATATCCTAATCAAGCCTCGAACGAACAAAATACTGATTATTTGCATACCGTATTAATACTTCAAGCCATTTGTCTTGTACTTTGGGCTTTTACGGGTTTATTGGTATTTGGGCAACGATTTTTTGACTGGGACACCGTTTTACTCGCCGACAAGAGTATTGATATTATTTGGTTGGCATTTTCGGCAATTCCATACTTCTTGGGGTATTTTGCCATTCATCAACCTGAGATTTTCAAAATTGCCAAAACCAGTCTTACACAGGTCAATATTTTGCCGAATAAGGTATCTACAGAAAATGCATTGGTTTCACCTAAATTACCTGAAGTTTTACCTGAAATAGCACCACAAGCAGACGAAACTCCTGTTCTGGATATTGAAAAAGATGCTAATCACGAACAACTGATTGCCAGCTGGAAGGAGAAAATTGATGAGTTTATGAACTCTGAAAAGCCTTACACCAATGTGGGACTTACTCTAAATGAGTTGGCAGGAATGTTGAAAATAACGCCACACTTACTTTCGAAGGTAATCAATGAGGCGTATCAAAAAAACTTTTTTGACTTTATCAATTCCTACAGAATTGAGGAATTTAAAATTCGTTTTGAAGACCCTCGCAACAGACAATTCACCATGTTGGCGATAGCTTTTGATGTAGGCTTTAATTCAAAAACTGCCTTCAATCGTGCCTTCAAAAAAATGACATCCCAAAGCCCAAGAGAATATTTCTTTGACTCTCGAGCAGAAGAATAATTCATCGGAAACGTTCTTTTTATTCCTCTTTAGAGACGCAATGTTTGCGTCTCTATTTTTATATATCTCTACAAGTCTATCAATAAATTTCCTTCTCTAATTTTTTCCTATTTCTTCCAATCCCATTTGTACAATTCCATCACTTTTTTGTTTTAAGTCGATATTGAAAAATATATCCCGTACCTTTGCAGTCTTTTTCAACTAAAAATGAGAAAAAAATGTCAAAAATAAGTACCATTTTATAAAGTGGAATACCTAAATAGTTATACAAAAGATTGAAATACAACAAGTTAAACTTTATTTTAAAATAAATCTTCAAAAAGTACAAAATACATAAAGTGGGACGACTTGTGATAGTAAGGCATAGTACTTTTGTAAGAAAATATTTGAAAATTTCTCACACTTAGAGAAAATACATTTTTATAAACTAAAACTATTTCTCTCTATTTTGAGAGTAATGTACCAATTAATTATATATGAATTTTATTTACTTCCTCAACGCTATTTCCCCAAAGATGCATAAGTCTTTAGGGCGATTACATTCACGAATTACACTTCATCTTTCCATATTTTTTCATTCCCTATCCCGAATGAAAAGCTTTCATTTTATAAGGTAAAATCTCAAAAACTAAAATTTCCAAAAGGCTTTTGAGATAGTCCAAATTCAATCCAATTATATTTTTCAGTAATGACGGAGTCGGTAAAAGTGATTTTGCTGATAGCTCCTTGATTACCTTTTTTAAACCAATAATCCATTAACCAATTTCAATTTTATGTTTCAACAGAACTACGGAGAAGAATCAAAAAATTCTCGTTCGGAAGCTAGATTTTCTTTCAGTAAGAAACTCTGGCTATTGATGATGTTTAGCTGGGTGAGCGTAGCAGCATTTGCCCAAAACAAGGTGACGGGTACTGTAAAAGATGCCAAAGATGGTTCGCCACTTCCGGGGGTGACTATCCAAGTAAAAGGCCAGACGAAAGGTACTCAAACTACAGGTGATGGTAAATACCAAATCAATGTCGCTGATAACACGGTACTGGTATTTAGTTTCATCGGAAAAGCAACCAAAGAAGTAACAGTAGGTAGCCAGACAGTGATTGACGTAAACCTCGAAGATGATATCAAAACATTGGGAGAGGTTGTGGTAATTGGTTATGGTTCGCAAAAGAAAAAGGACTTGACGGGTTCTGTTGCGGCAATTAACTCAGAAGATTTTAACAAAGGTAACATTGCTTCGCCAGACCAATTGGTTGTAGGTAAAGTAGCAGGGGTTCAAATCACCTCAAACGGTGGTGCACCAGGTGCTGGTAGTACTATTCGTATTCGTGGAGGTGCTTCATTGAATGCCAATAACGACCCGCTTATCGTAATCGACGGTGTGCCTTTGGACAACTCAGGTATTTCTGGTGCGCCAAGTGCCTTGAGTTTGATTAACCCGAACGACATCGAGTCGATGAACATTTTGAAAGATGCTTCGGCAACGGCGATTTATGGTTCACGTGCTTCAAACGGGGTTATTTTGATTACCACTAAAAAAGGAAGCAAAAACGGTGGCTTGAAAGTAAACTTCAGCTCACAAGCTTCATTGGCACAAAGCACAGGCTTCACAAAAGTGCTTTCAGCTGACCAATTCCGCACAATGATTAATGAAAAAGGTACTGCTGCTCAAATCGCTGTTTTGGGAAAAGCAAATACCAACTGGCAAGAGCAAATTTACCGTAATGCGTTAAGTTCTGATAATAACTTAAGTGTTTCGGGTTCTTTAAAAAGTGTTCCTTTCCGTGTATCAGTAGGTTATACAAGCCAAGATGGTATCTTGAAAACTTCAAATATGGGTCGTACTTCTGCCTCTATTGGTATTTCTCCTACCCTTTTGAATAACCACTTGAAAATTGATGTGAATTTGAAAGGCTCAAACGTTGACAATACTTTTGCTAACACAGGCGCTATTGGTGCGGCTATTGCCTTTGACCCAACTCAATCTGTTTATTCAGGCAATAACAACTACGGTGGTTATTGGGAATGGTTAAACTCAGACGGAAAACCAAATACAATTGCACCTCGCAACCCTGTTGGATTGTTGAACCAAACTAGCGATAAAAGTACAGTTCAACGTAGTATTGGTAATATTCAATTGGATTACAAATTCCATTTCTTACCAGAATTGCGTGCTAATGTAAACGCAGGTTATGATGTAAGTAAAAGTGATGGAACAAGATTTGTTCCTGCAACGGCGGCAGCTAACTATAGCACAGCTGGAGAGAAAACGGTATATACGCAAAACAAGACCAACAAATTGTTTGACTTTTATTTGAACTATGCCAAGGAATTGAAAGAAATCAACAGTAGAATTGACGTAATGGCTGGTTACGAGTACCAAGATTTCTTGACTGAAAGTACTAATATTAGAACAAATGCTGAAGGTTCAACGACTTATACCAATAGTCCATATAAGACACAAAACACTTTGGTATCATTCTTCGGTCGTATGAACTATACTTTCGACGATGCCTATTTATTGACTTTCACAGTTCGTAGAGACGGATCTTCAAGATTTAACCCAGACAACCGTTGGGGTACATTCCCATCAGCAGCATTTGCTTGGAAATTGAATGAAATGTCTTTCTTGAAAAACTCGAATACCATTTCTGAATTGAAATTACGTGTGGGTTACGGTATTACTGGTCAGCAAGATATTGGTCAAAACTATGCTTATTTGCCAAGATATACTGCTTCTTTAGACAATGCTCAGTATCAATTGGGCAACACTTTCTATACAACACTACGTGCTGAAGGTTATGATGCTAATATCAAGTGGGAACAAACCGCTACGTCTAACGCAGGTATTGACTTTGCTTTCAAAAAAGCAAGACTTTCAGGTAGTATTGACTATTACTACAAAAACACAACTAATTTGTTGAACGTGATCCCAGTTGCCGTTGGTACAAACTTGACCAACCAATTGTTGACAAACGTTGGTTCAATGGAAAACCAAGGGGTTGAATTAGCCTTAAACTACAACCCAATCCATACAGACAAATTTGACTGGAATGTGGCTTTCAACGCAACATACAATGTTAACAAAATTACAAAATTGACCAACAACAACGACCCTTCTTACCAAGGTGTATTAGTTGGCGGTATTGCAGGTGGTGTGGGTAGTACTATCCAAATCCACTCGGTAGGTTATCCAGCATATTCATATTATGTATTACAACAAGCTTATGATGCAAATGGTAAGCCTATTGAAGGAGTTTATGTTGACAGAAACGGTGATGGTATCATCAACGTCGATGACCAATATCGTTACAAATCTCCAGCACCAAAAGTATTCTTAGGCTTCAACTCACAAATGACTTATGATAACTGGAGTTTTGGTTTTGTATTGAGAGGTAACATTGGCAATTATGTGTATAACAACGTAAAATCTTCGAATGGAGCGTATATCAACTTCCAAGGTTCTAACGGATATATCGCCAACCTTTCACCAAGTGTGTTTGATTCTCAATTTGCGAAAAATCAATTTTTCTCAGATTACTACATGGAAAATGCTTCATTCGTGAGAATGGAAAACATCACTTTGGGTTATACATTCAAGAAATTCTTGGGTAACAAAGTAAATATGCGCTTGAATGCCACTGCACAAAACGTATTTACTATTACTAAATACACAGGCTTGAACCCAGAAGTTTCGGGTGGTATCGACAACAACGTGTACCCAGTACCACGTACTTACTCTTTAGGTTTGAACATTGGTTTCTAATCGAATTCAATCCAAGAGCGATAACAACAACTTAAATTTCCTATTCAAGTATTATTAAGGATACAAAGAAATGAAAACAAGATTTTTCAAAAATATAGCATTATTCGGAGGGTTAGCAGCCAGCTTATTGGTTAGCTCATGTACGGGTGATCTCGACAGAACTCCATTTATTGAAGTAACCTCAGCTACAGTTTACAACGACCCAGCTGCATACAAACAAGCTGCTGCCAAACTTTATGCTGGTCTAGCACTCACAGGGCAAGAAGGTCCTGCTGGAAAGCCAGATTTAGGTGGTATTGATGAGGGCTTCTCTAGTTACTTGCGTCAGTACTGGCAATTGCAGGAGCTTCCAACAGACGAAGCTGTTATTGCTTGGGGTGATGCTGGTTTGCCAGAAATGAACACCATGCAATGGTCTTCAAACAACCCATTCGTAAGAGGTTTGTATAACCGTATTTTCTACCAAATTGCCGCTTGTAATGAATATATTCGTGAAGCAAGCGATGCCAAATTGAGTAGTCGTGGTATTACAGGAACTAACTTAACCGACGTAAAATACCTTCGTACAGAAGCTCGTTTCTTGCGTGCATTAAGCTATTGGCATGCGTTGGATATGTTTGGAGGAAATGTTCCGTTTGTCACTGAAGCCGATGCTATTGGCTCAACATTGCCAAAGCAAACAAATGCTTCTGCTTTGTTTGCTTATATCGAAACAGAACTAAAGGCTATCGAACCAGAAATGATGGATGCTCGTAAAAATGAGTATGCACGTGCTGACAAAGCAGCTGTTTGGATGTTGTTAGCAAAACTTTACTTAAATGCTGAAGCTGCTGGCGTTGGAGCAAAATATGCAGACGCTGCGACTTATGCGAAAAAGGTAATTGATGCTGGTTATACCTTAGAATCGAAATACACAAACCTTTTCAGAACTGACAATAACAATTCTAAAGAAGTTGTATTCCCAGTTGCGTTCGACGGAGTTCACACAAAAACTTGGGGTGGTATGACTTTCTTAGTGCATGCTCCTGTTGGTGGTTCTATGTCGGCATCATCGTTTGGTATCGATGGCGGTTGGGGTGGTTTGCGTACGACAAAAGCTTTTGTAAGTCTTTTTGCTGACCCATCTGGCAAAACAGATACTCGTGCCATGTTCTATACAGACGGACAAAAATTGGAGATTGAAGATTTGACTCAATTCTCGAATGGTTATGCGATTTCTAAATGGAAAAATATCTCTTCGACAGGTGCTCAAGGTTCTGATATTGTTCACCCAGACACAGACTTCCCGATGTTCCGTTTGGCAGATGCATATCTGATTTATGCTGAGGCGGCTGCTCGTGGTGCTGGCGATCGTACTTTGGCTTTGCAATATGTAAATGCACTTCGTACACGTGCCTTCGGAAATACGAATGGAAACATTACGGCTGCCCAATTAACAGCTGACTTTATTTTGGACGAGCGTGCTCGTGAATTATACTGGGAAGGTTCTCGTCGTACTGACTTGATTCGTTTTAACAAATACACTTCAGCTACGTATGTTTGGCCTTGGAAAGGTGGCGTAAAAGACGGTAAATCAGTAAGTGATTACTTGAAATTTTACCCAATTCCTTCGACTGACTTAACGGCTAACCCGAACCTAAAACAAAATACAGGATACTAAGGAGTGAAGAGTTTTGAGTGTGGAGTTTTGATATTTTCACAACTCTACACTCAAAATATCAAAGCTTCAAAATTAAGTAAGAGGAAAGATTAAATGAGTGTCCGACAACTGATACACTATTAACCAATAACTTCCTTTTACTTGAGCATTAGTGCAAAATAAGATTTGATCAGTTTTGAGTGTAAAATATTGATAATTAAAAAATACATTCACAATTCACAACTCGTAATTCAGCACTAATGCTTACCTGATCAAAGTCAACTTTAACATAATTGGACTCAGAAATGAAAAAGATATTTAGTACTTCTTTAATCGTTTTGGCTTCTCTGTTTGTTTTCACTTCTTGTGAAAAAGAAGAAGAAAAAGCCATCTTGAATACGAATGCAGTGCCTTCGATTCAACTTTCAGCAAACACAGTGGTGTTGACCAAAGACAATGCTGATAAAGATGCCGTAACGCTTTCGTGGCCAAAACCAGACTATGGTTTTTCAGCAGCGGCATCTTATACTATTTTGATTGATAAAAAAGGCGGTACTTTCGTGGCTCCTGTTTCAATCATCACCAATACAGCACTTACTAAAACCTTCAAAACGTCAGAATTAAATGCTATTTTGATTAAGTTGGGCTTAGTTGCTGGAACCGCTGGAGATATCGACATTCGTGTAGTTTCTAATGTAGGTGACAATACCTCAAAAACGTCGTTTACTTCTCCAACAATTTCGTTGAAAGCTACTCCTTACTTGGATAAACTAGATTTAACTACTATTTGGGGAGTTGTAGGTAGCGCCGCAGTAAACGGCTGGAATGGTCCAGATATGCCTTTCTACAAAACAGATAAAACAGATGAAATCGTCGCTTATGTAACTTTGAATGACGGCGAAATCAAATTCCGTAGCAACAACAAATGGGATGTAAACTATGGAGATGATGGTGCCAATGGTACACTAGAATCTGGTGGTGCTAATATCAAAGTGACAGCGGGTACTTATAAAATCACCTTCAATACAGCTTCTTTAACTTATACAATTGAGAAATATTCTTGGGGCTTAGTGGGAAGCGCGACACCAAGCGGATGGAATGCACCAGATGTACCATTAACTTACGACCCAACTACTGATACTTGGAAAGCAACGGCTTTCTTGAAAGCAGGTGAAATCAAAGTTCGTAAAAACGAAGATTGGGGTGTAAACTATGGTGGTGCAGGTGGTACTTTGGTACTTGGTGGCGATAACATCGCTGTTACTGAAGGAAATTACAATATTACCATCGACTTCAAGAAAATGAAATTTACCGTTGAAGCTACTAAGCCTTGGGGTGTAGTAGGTGATGCAGCGCCAAACGGTTGGAATGGTCCAGACGTGAAATTCCGTCCTGATTTTGTTACAGAAAATGTTTTCGTAATTGATAATGTAACTTTAGGCACAGGCGAAATCAAGTTCCGTTACAACGATGCATGGGCTGTGAACTATGGTGATGATGGCGCCGATGGTAGCCTAGAAGCTGGCGGTGCAAACATTAAAGTTACAGCAGGCAAATACCAAATCATTCTTGACTTGTCTAATGCTAGTAAGCCCAAATACACATTGACCAAAAAGTAATTTTTACGCTTAGTCAATATAACAAAAAGCAAAGTGATTTAGCTAAAAGAATCACTTTGCCTTTTTGTCCTAGCATATTCTCCCCCCATATCTTTCATGAAAAAGCTATTTTTATTGGGCATTGCTTTGCTCAGTACTTTCAATCCTTTTGCCCAAACCAAAACTCCTGAGGTATGTTATGAGATTTTTGTACGCTCATTTGCAGATTCTAATGGCGATGGAATTGGTGACATCAACGGGATTACTTCGAAGCTAGATTACCTTAAATCACTTGGCGTCGATGCGCTATGGTTAACTCCTGTGAGCAATTCACCATCATATCATAAATATGATGTAACTGATTATAAATCCATTGACCCTGAATTTGGTACCATCGACGACTATAAAAGACTTATTTCGGAGGCACATAAGCGTAAAATCAAAATCATCAAAGACTTTGTCATCAACCATACAAGCGATAAGCACCCTTGGTTTTTAGAAGCAAAAAAAGGAAAATCAAATCCTTACCGTGATTATTATGTATGGATGACCCCAAAAATGATTGATTCATTGGGTATTGCGACTCGTGAACAAGCAGGTGGTTCTTGGGAAGTTACTCCTTGGCACTTTGCCCATCAAGGAGATACAGAAAAGTACTATGCTTTGTTTTGGGGAGGTATGCCCGATTTGAATTATGATAATCCAAAAGTTCGTAAAGAAGTTTACGAGGCTGCCAAGTATTGGTTGAAAGAAGTAGGAGTTGATGGTTTCCGTTTAGATGCTGCGAAACATATTTATCCAGATTGGGAGGCAGAAAAATGTCATGCTTTCTGGCAAGAATTCCGTAAGGAAATGACAGCTACAAAACCTGACGTATATATTGTAGGTGAAGTTTGGACTTCAGCCGACAAAGTTGCGCCATACTTCAAAGGCTTACCAGCAAACTTCCATATAGATGAAGGATTTGCGATTCAAAAAGTGGTAAAAGAAGGAAAGGATGATAATTTGATTCAAAAAATTCTATCTGATTACAAAGCATTTGGCTCACAAAATCCTGATTTTATTGATGCTACTATTATTGATAACCATGACCAAGATCGTATTGGTACGGTCATGAACGACGATGTTAACAAAATGAAAGTAGCCGCACAATTGCTCCTATCCTTGCCGGGTCAACCTTATATTTATTATGGAGAAGAGTTAGGGATGTTAGGCAAAAAACCTGATGAAAATATTCGTGAACCTTTTCTTTGGGAAAAAGAAACTAGCGATAAAGCTCGCACAAAATGGTTGAAGCCTGTTTTTACAACTGAAAAAACAGTCCGCCCACTTTCTGAGCAAATCAAAGACCCTAATTCTGTTTTTAGTACCTATAAAAATCTCATCGCTTTCCGTAAAAGTCAACCAGCGATGCGCCAAGTAATTCGTCCGAATTTACAAGAAAGTACTATCAAACAAGAGGGTATCTTGGCTTTTGTTAGAAACCATACCTCAGGTAATTTGTTGGTGATTCATAACCTAACAGGCAAAGCTCAGGATATTCAATTACCATCATCAGAACAAAAATATAAAGCTATTGTATTTACGACTTCAGGCAAAAAAGGAGCACTAAACTCCACAAAAGTTGCAGTTCCAGCTTTTGGAATGGTGGTTTTGAAATAGTCTTTTGCCCTAAAAAACATAAAATATAATTGGTACAAAAGGAATAGTTCGCACCTTATAAAAAGCCATCCAATCGGATGGCTTTTTGCATTTTTCCAATAAAGCAATAAATCACATTTCAACTATCATTTTGGTGGACTACTAACATAACTCCTCTCCTATTTCACATACAATGTCAAACCGAAAACGTTTACAAAAAAAAATCCTAAAAAATCTCAAAGCAAAGTTTGTTAGTTCTCCATAATTGTCCCAACTTCCCTTAAGAACCTCTCAAAACCGTCTCTAAGGCCACAAAATTTGAGATTTAGTTTCGAAAAACATTTTCAAGAAAATATAACTTTTTTAAGAACCATGAGTATCCTCCAAATGTTTGATTTAACAGGAAAAGTAGCCCTAGTGACTGGCTGTAAAAAAGGTATTGGTAAAGCTATGGCTTTGGCTTTGGCAGAAGCTGGCGCTGATATTATTGGCGTTTCGGCGTCTTTAGAATTAAGTGGTAGCCAAGTAGAGCAAGAAGTAGTAGCTTTGGGACGTAAATTCAAAGCCTACCAAGCTGATTTTGGCAAACGTGATTCTTTGTACAGCTTTATTAGTCAAGTAAAAGTCGATTTTCCTGTCATTGATATTTTGGTGAACAATGCAGGTTCTATTTTGCGTAAGCCTGCCGCAGAGCATCCAGATGAATATTGGGACGAAATCATGGAAATTAACCTTAATTCGCAGTTTGTTATCACGCGTGAAATTGGTAAATCAATGGTTGAGCGTGGTAGTGGTAAAGTAATTTTCACTGCCTCATTATTGACGTTCCAAGGTGGTATCAACGTTCCAGGATATGCGGCAAGTAAAGGTGCAATCGGTAGTTTGACCAAAGCATTTGCCAACGAGTGGGCAAGCAAAGGCGTGAATGTAAATGCAATCGTTCCAGGCTATATTGCTACAGACAATACCGAAGCACTTCGCAACGACCCAGAACGTTCGGCATCTATTTTGAGTCGTATTCCTGCCAACCGTTGGGGTACACCAGATGACTTTAAAGGCGCAACTTTATTCTTAGCTTCTCAAGCTTCTTCTTATGTACACGGAAGCACACTTATCGTAGACGGCGGCTGGATGGGAAGATAATCAAGTGAGGAGTTTTGAGTGATAAGTTTTGAAAAATTAAGTGTTGGAAATCTTATTCAGTAGAGACTCAATGCTTTGCGTCTAAAGATGTGTCATTCAGAATTTTGGGTATATTTATCCTGTTTCTGTTTGTCGGGATTCAGTAAAATATGAGTCATCCCGAATTTTTAGGATTGGGATTATTCTCCAAGTTTTTATCAAAAAAGCGGTCGAAAAATAGTTTTCGACCGCTTTTTTGATGCTTCGATATTAGGTATGACTTGGCTTAAGACGCAATCATTGCGTCTCTACTACGATAATATAAATTTTAACATAATCACTCATCCACTCAATCACTAAATCGCTAAATTCGGATGATTCATATCCAGATATGCCTTTTGGTTAATCTACATTACAACTCCTCCTCCTCACCTGCCAAGCTCCATACCATCGCATAGCAAAAAGCTACAAAAAGACCATACTCCACTACAAACATCCAAGTAATTCGGTAGGTCATCGACCGTAATATATACTCCACAAGAGAGAAAGGCTGGGCAATGATATCCCATGAGTTCCAACGTTCAATTCTTCCCAAATAGATACCATAACCACTCAAAGCAATGGATATGATTAAAGCTATCCAGCTTATCTTTTTTGAGGTATGCTTTGCCCACAATTGTTTGATCCAATACATTGAAACCATTCCTGCAAATAAAGCAGACATAGCATATCCAAAAAAAGTTAACTGTTCATGCCAGTATAACCCAGAATCATATTGTGGAAATAAGTGTACAAAATCTGTAATGATATAAGGTGCATTCGGAAAAAATGCTAACCAAATAATACTAGAAATCACCAATTTAGCTAAACTTACTGTTCCTTTGTCAGACTGCCGTTGTAACCAAATCACACAAAAAAGCGGTACCCAAGCCAGAAATAAATTCCAGTTAATGCCCCACATATATAAATCAGAATATACCACTACTCTAGTAGCAAAAAGCAATACGGCAAAGCCTGAAAGTAACATCAAGGAGAGAATAACTCTCTCCTTGCGTTTTGAAATGAATAATTTCCCAAACATAAATCAAAAGTACTTTGAATTACAAAGTTTATAAATAAAAAAATAGAAAGTGTAAAAAACTAGATACTAGGCTTGCTCAGTCCTTGAAAAAAAGGGATAAGTCGGGCAAAAGTCAAGTGTCTATTCATGAGAACTAAATTGTTTAATCGTGATTAATTGATTGCCAATAAGGCGATAGGGTTCAAACTATTAATATATACATTCAAAGTAGGTGCTTACCAAAATAAGTAGAATATGAAAAGGTGTGTTAGTTTCCAGCAAAAGGGGTTCCAAAAATACCTACTGCCAATTCTACCCAAATCAAGAAAAAGATGATAAATAGAATAGCTCCAGCAATAAACCGCGTTTTGAAAGTTTTAAATTTTCTTAGTAAAAGTTCAAGCGTAACGCCAGTACCACTCAATAAAACACCTGCCACAATAAAGTCAAATACCGACCATTGAACTTCATTGGTAAACTGCATGGCAATCAGAGGAATCAGTAAAATCGATAAAGATCCTCCCAAAATTAAGGCTAATCTCCTCGTTGGAGTCAGCTCAAATACATGGTTCTTTTCCATAAGTGATTGATTTTAAATATATTAAATTAAAGCTTTGTAAGTAGTTCAAAATTAATGATATGTCCGTGTTGTATTGTGGAGGAACCCTATTATTATGAGTAAAATCTAATAACTGATTCCCTATTAACGAATAACTTTTTACTTACTTCAACACTCTCCACTCAAAACTCCGCGCTTATTTCATTCCTTTGACTAATTCTTCTAAAGCTGCCAAATGGCTCTGAAATGCTTCTCTCCCCTCCTGAGTTACCTGAAAGGCTGTATTTGGCTTTTTTCCAATAAAGCTTTTCCGTACTACTATAAACTGCTCTTTTTCTAAAGCAGCAATATGTGAAGCCAAGTTTCCGTCTGTTAATGCCAAGGTTTCTTTGAGTTCACCAAAATCAACCCAGTCGTTTACCATCAATATTGACATTATTCCTAACCGAATCCGACTCTCAAAAGCTTTATTTAACTGTGTTATAAAGTTCTTCATTCTATCCTTCTATCCTAGTTTTCGTACTTACGATAGAGCAAAATTCCATACAAAATATGTAAAACCCCAAATCCAAAAGCCCAAAAGAACAGTCCTATATAATAATCGTTCATAAAACCCGAAATAATTCCCAAAACCACTTCGGCAATTCCGAGGTATCGAATGTCATTGTAGGTGTACTTAGAAGCATTGATTAACGCTAATCCATAAAATAATAAAGTTGCTGAATCTATCAAATGCGGTGCATTCTGCAATAATATAATACAAAATAATCCTCCTGCAACCAAGGGTAACATCAGGTTAGCTAATAATCTTTTAGAAGCTGTATTCCAGAGGGTTTGATTATTTTTCTTAACTCTTCTGTAGGTTAGGACAAAAGCAGCAATCAAGGTCAAAATTAAGGCTGATACCCCAATTTTCACTAAATCTGATAACAGCGCTTGATTTTCGAGCAGACGATTATAGTTGCCATTATAATCCTTTGCAATTCGAAAATAGGCTAAACCCGAGGCAATTAAACCAAACGTTCCTGCAAAAACGCCACTCAGTCCACTCAATGACAAAAATCTAGTGGAACGCTCCATCATAGCTCTGATTTCTGCAATGTCTTCTAAATGTTGATTCATATCTTATTTTTAAAAGTACTTTGTGTTACAAAGTTGATAATTAAAAAAGATTTTCCAAAATTTCAGTTAAATATTTTTCTAAAAATGGAGCGTTTTTTGTTAATCGATACTAAAATTGATACTTTCGAGCTATCAAATCTTGTATTTGTTTGCTCAAACCCTTACCTATATCATGACGATAAAGCAATTTTTCATCCTTACAATTTTGCTCATTACAAGCAATACCATTTTGGCACAAACGCCTAAAAGTAAAAAAGTGATTACCCAATTTTTTGTTAAAGCAATAGACGAACAAACAAAAGAAGAATTACCTGTTGAACTTGACATAAAGCTTTATAAAGCCAAAAAGACCTATCAGGCTAAAAATGAGCCTTTTTTAAGTCCGTTTATGTTTTTACTCTACGAGTCTGATACCGTGGAAGTTAAAAGTAAAGTTGATGGCTATTACTCCTACACTGAGCTTTTGGTGGCTTCTTGTGATACTTGCCCTATTTATCAGCATACGGTAACAATGGAAAAAAGAAAGCCACTTTTTGAAAATGCCAAAGTAAACGACGTAGTGAAATTAGATAAAATCTATTTCGATCAAAGTAGTTTCATCCTGAGAAGTGATTCCTATCCTCAGCTAGAAGAACTCTATAAAGCATTAGAAACAAATCCCAAACTTCGTATTGAAATATCAGGACATACCGACAATGTTGGTAATGCTAAGTTAAATCAACTACTATCCGAAAATCGAGCTAGAGTGATTAACAATTACCTAGTAGGAAAAGGAATTGATGCGAAACGGTTAAAATTTGTAGGTTATGGACAAACCAAGCCTGTATCGCCCAATGACACAGAAGAAAACAAATCCAAAAATAGACGTGTGGAATGTTTAGTATTGGCGAATTAAGGATATCCTAACAAAAGCATTGTTTCCATTCCAAAAATTTGTGAATTCGTCATGTATTGGCTTACCTGTAAAGATAATTTGACTCAAAACTCAAATCTAAAATTTTGCCGTATTAAAGGAGCTTTCGATAGGCTCCTTTTTTTGTACTGAGCATTTTCGATAATCATAAATAATTTCGCACAAATCCCGTTTTTTCTACCTCTATTAGAATATTAATAGGGATAATTAAAATTCAAAATAATCCTATTATATTGCAAAACACTATCAACAGATATTTTTCAGTATTTTTTGCTATTTATGAAAACTCTTAAAAATCTTATTCCATTTCTCTGCTGTTATTTACTAACTGGTCTTTTACTTTCATTTTCTCAAAGCAAAGATTTAGCTACCCAAGAAAATAAATTTGTGAAGCAATTCGCTACGCTTAGTAATGGTTCTGGTGATTCTGAAAAATTTGAAAAAGATTTTAGAAATTTCCTTTCTGCAAATCCCAACTCCCTTGACTTTTCTTTTAACAAGCTGAAAAACAACTCTTTTTATATTACCACATCAACTGATGGCAATTTCCGACACTATAGTTGGGATACTGGTCAAGGTGGCTCGATGCACTTTTTCAATGAAATCTATCAGTGGAGAGTTGGGGGAAAAGTATTTGTTAAACAAGTGCAAGCTTCAGAAGAAGGTGATAGTGGAGAGTTTTCTTCTAAAATTTATACCATCAATATTCAAAACAAAGACTACTATTTAGTCGTCACAAATAGCATTTTCTCTAATCGTGACGCTCGTCAATCAGTGATAGCTTTTGTGATTAACAATGATAAGCTAACTCCTGCCCCAATATTCAAAACCAAAACAAAGCTTCTAAGCAGAATTGATGTTGATTTTGATTTTTTCTCAGTCGTTGACAGACCCGAACGTCCTCTCGAACTAATTACCTTCAATAGCAAGCAGGATACCCTTTTTATTCCTGTGGTCGATAAGGATGGAAAAGTGACCAAACGCAATATTCTTTATGTTTTTAATGGCACTTCTCTTGAGTTTAAGGGTATCAAGTAATAATCTCTTTGAGGTTGGAAATATACCAGCCGACTGAAAGCCCTATGGCAGAAAAACTTTAAATAATCTTATTTTTCAAAAACGAATTTATCTCAAATCTTTCCAACCAAACACATCACCACTATGGGAAACAACCTAAGTAGTAACGGCGGTTACCGTTACATGGCAGCAAACCCTAATGCAGAAGAATTCAGACCTTCAAAACGCTCAAAGAAAAAACTTCCTCCCAAAGTAGACCTCCGTAAATACATGACCAAGGTAGAAAACCAAAAGTCATTGAGTAGTTGTACGGCAAATGCTACCGCTGGGGCTTATGAGTATCTTGCCAAACGTCATTTAAAAAATCGTCAATTTGAAGTAAGTCGTCTCTTTGTTTATTACAATGCTCGATTAAGAGCTAGCAATGTTATCAAAGATGAGGGCAGCCATATCCAGTACGCGGTTGAAAGTTTACATAAGCTTGGCGCATGTACAGAGGATGTATGGCCTTATGAATTGAAAAAAGTAAATAACAAACCTAATACTGCGAGTTATGATGAGGCGAGTTATTTTAAGGTACAGAAATCTAAATATGTACCAACTGACTTAAAATCATGGAAACAAGCATTGGCAGAAGGCTATCCCATTATTTTTGGTATCGCTCTTTTTGAAGGTTTTGATAATTGTCAAAAATATGGCGGTGTAGTACCAATGCCTTCGCCAGATGAGGCTTCTCGTGCTGCTCATGGATTACACGCGATGCTTTGTGTAGGATATTCGGAGGCTGACGAAATGTTCATTGTTCGTAACTCTTGGGGAGAAGAATGGGGAGATAAAGGGTACTGTTATATGCCTTACCAGTATGTAATCAATGAAAAGTTTAACCTCGGAGATAGCTGGCTTATCAAACGTACTGACCCAATTCCAGATTTTGAAGATACTTGGGTAAACGATAAGAAGTCAATTATTGCTAAAAGTGGAGCTGCAAATGCAGCAAGTTTGCCTGTTTATTCGGCTGATGACTACGAAGACTTTGATGTTTGGACTATTTTCGAAGACGAATTAGTAGACGAATATGATGAAGTTGGCTGCGATGAATACGAAGAGCTTGAATACATAGAAAGCGACCTTGACGAAGAAGGTGAAGAGGAAGAGTACGATGAGGAGGAAGAAGAAGAGGATGAAGACTCGGAAGACGAGGAAGAAGAAGAGTCAGATGACGAGGAAGAATACGACGAAGAGGAGGAAGAAGAAGAGTCGGATGACGAGGAAGAATACGACGAAGAGGAGGAAGAAGAAGAGTCAGATGATGAGGAAGAATACGACGAGGAGGAGGAAGAAGAAGAGTCGGATGACGAGGAAGAATATGACGAAGAGGAGGAAGAAGAAGAGTCCGAAGAAGAAGAATCTGAAGACGAAGAGGAAGAAGAATCCGAGGAGGAAGAATCTGGCGAAGAGGAAGAGGAGGAAGAATAGATCATCCAAACTTAGTCACAAGGAAATTTCGTTTTCCAGACAGGGTGCGACTTAAATCGCATCCTGAGGTATTCATTAAAAAGCGGTCGAAAATTGATTTTCGACCGCTTTTTTTACACTAATATGTTTGGTTAGACGCAAAACACACACACCTACCAATAAAGCTGATTATTCGTCTTCATCTTTTCGAGCCTCTACGCGAGTAAGTAGACTCTCTTTCAAGCTATTAAAATCTGATAAGATAAACAATACTGTCAAAAATGAGATAGTTAATTCTAACATTGATAATATTTTGGCAAGCACTGAACTTGGCAATAAATTACCATAACCAAAAAATGTAAATTGTTGTAAACTGAAAAACAAAAACTCAAACAACAATCTTGGGTTGGAGTAATTTACGGGCATTCCTTCATAATTGGCGGGATTGATAAGATATAATCCAAAAAAGTCGAACGTAAATGAAAGAATGAATACAGAAATATTCATACAAGCAAATACGATGAACTTATGAAAAGGTGCATCTTTTATGGTTACATCTATGATTTTTTGATAGCCTACCCAGACGAAATAAATCGTTTTTGAAAAACACAATAATACCAATAAGAACGTCGACATTATTGGGCTAACACCTTCTATTTCGTCAATGTAAAAAAGCCAAATAGCCGAGATTACCACTATCATGCACCTCGCAAATATTCCTAATACACTCTGATTATTGGGATTGAGTAGCTTTATTCCATTCATTTTACTGCCAAACTTATATGTATCAATATGTCCGCAAATGTAGATTAATTCAAAAGATTATTCAATTGGGAATCAAGGATGTTGAGATGATTTTGTAAAATATTAGCTTCACAACCCCATAAAAAGATAAAAACAAAATTTTATTATTGTATTTTTCATCATTGAATTCAGCAAATAATTGGGTAATTTTTCCATAGAACTGCCCTTTATGAATCTGAATAATTACCTAAACTATTTGTTAAAACTGGCAAAGTTCTTCTTAGAAGTTTTCCAATCCTATTTTTATCCGCGACACAACATGAAAACTAATTTATCAATCGATATACTCTCGGCCACAATCAACAGCGTTGCCGAGAACTTTGTACTCATTGCTCCTGACCATAAGGTATTGATATGCAATACTACAATGGTCAAAACATTAGAAATGTTTTTTGGAAAAAAAATCCAAATAGGTGACGATTATCGAGATTTTGTCGTTGAGCCACTGAAGGACATCTATTTTTCGGCGTTTGAAAATGCCATTCAAGGAGAGTCCACCTCGATACAAAAAGAAACTTCGAGCAGCGAGATTCATTTGTGGTTTGAATATAAAGCCAATCCCGTTTACGATGATGCTCAAAACCTTATTGGTGTTGCCATTTATGCGAAAAATATAGATGAGCAGAAAAAAGCAGAACTAGCCATCGAGTATCTAAAAACTACCTACGAGTCACTTATCAATAATATCTCCGACAGTATTTGTTTGCTGGATAAAGATTTTAAATTAATTCAATTCAACACCCATTTTAAAAAGAGTATTTTCCTCAACATGGGAAAAGAAATCAACATTGGTGACGATTTTAGGCAATATTTATTTCCAAAAGAAACAGAGGCTTTTTATACTCAATTTAATAGTGCGATTGCTGGTACAACGGTAGAAGATGAAATATGTGTTCACAATATTCATGGAGATACCATCTGGATTTTGAGTAAAATGTATCCTGTTTACGATAAAAATCAGGTTATCATTGGAGTCTGTTTGGTGGCTATCAACATCAGCGCCAAAAAGAAAATGGAATTATCAATTTTAGAAAATGAACAACGTTTTCGGAAAATTATTGAAACAGCTCCTGTCCCAATCGTCATTGTGGATAAGAAAATGAAAATACAGTTGGTAAACCCTGAAACGGAGAAAATTTTCAATTATGAGTCAAAGGAACTTCTAGACCAAGATATTAATATTCTAATCCCAAAGCGATTTCATGCAAATCATGTTCAATACCAACAGCAATATATTCAAGCACCCAAAATGTACCGAATGGGTATTGGTCGATTTACCCCTGCTGTCACCAAGGATGGTATCGAGAAAATTGTAGAAGTAAGTCTCAATTCATTTAAAGTAAATGACGAAACGTTTATTTTAGCCATTATTCAAGACGTTACAAAGCGAATCGAGCATGAAAATCAACTAGAAAATCAAGTTGAAACCCTCGAAAAAATTGCTTGGCAGCAATCCCACGAAATGCGAAAACCTGTTGCCAATATCCTCGGCTTAGTCCAATTGATTGAATACGATCAAACTTACAACCCATTGCTCATCAACCAGCTTCACCAAACAACGAAAGAGTTAGACGATGTTATTCATAAAATTGTGAATCTTACACATGTAAATCGATAAAAATCAGCTTTCTGTGTGAGTTTCTTATTGTGATTCACACAGATATTTTGGTATCTTCATTCTAAATTATGTTGATACTAACTCACCACTTCCTATCGTGCTTGAAAAATACTATATCTTTGCCCTTTTGGCATTATTTGCAGAAATCATTGGAACGGTTTCAGGCTTTGGGTCTTCTATCCTATTTGTGCCTGTAGCATCCTTATTTTTTGATTTCAAGACCGTTCTTGGCATTACAGCCGTCTTTCATGTTTTTAGCAATGTCTCAAAAATCACCCTATTCCGAAAAGGCATCAACAAAGAAATAGCCCTCAAATTGGGGATTCCAGCGGTTATATTTGTGATGATTGGCGCTTGGATGACGACCTTTGTTCCAACAAAATCCATGGAATTGGCCATGAACATCATGCTGGTGGGCTTGTCATTATATTTACTTTTTAATTTCAATAAAACTATTAAACAAACTGACAGCAACCTGTATCTTGGGGGAATCATGTCAGGCTTGTTAGCAGGTTTGGTCGGCACGGGCGGGGCTATCAGAGGTATCACTTTAGCAGCATTCCAACTTCCCAAAGAGATATTCATTGCCACCTCCGCACTGATTGATTTGGGGGTAGATAGTAGTCGAGCAGTGGTTTATGTAAGTAATGGTTATTTTGACAAGCAATATATTGTACTAATTCCATTTCTAATTGTCATTAGTATTTTGGGAAGTTATATCGGAAAAGTAATTTTACAATATACTTCCGAAACGGTGTTTCGGTATATCGTTTTATCCATCGTCATTCTCACCTCTATCTTCCAAACTGTCAAATATTTTATGAATTAATTAACCCTCACTCCACTATGAAAACTCCTTCCATTGCCATTATTGGAGCAGGTCCTTCTGGATTATCTATTGCTAGAGCCCTAGACAAAGCGCAGCTTCCATTTGTTATTTATGAAAAACACAGTAATACAGGCGGTTTATGGGACATCGAAAATGAAGGTTCGCCCATGTACGAATCAGCGCATTTTATTTCTTCAAAAACCCTATCAGGTTTTCCAGATTTCCCTATGCCTGACGACTACCCTGATTATCCTACTCGCAAGCAGTTATGCGCTTATATACAGGCATTTGCCAAACATTTTGATTTAGAAAAAGATATTATTTTCAATACAAAAATTGAAAAAGTAGAAAAAGACAAGGATGGTTGGAAGCTGACAACGACACAAGGTGAAAGTTATTTTCATCAGGAACTTATCTGTGCCAATGGTACACTTTGGCAGCCCAATATCGCCCAATATCGCGGTACATTTTCAGGAATAATTCGTCATTCAAATACTTTTAAAAAGTCTACAGAGTTTCTTAATAAAAAAATCTTAGTCGTTGGAGGTGGCAACTCTGGAGTAGATATTGCTTGTGAAGCCGCCAGTTTTGCAAACGAAGCCTATTTGAGTATGCGACGTGGTTACTACTTTATTCCGAAACACGTTTTTGGTGTGCCCTCAGATGTTTTTTCCCATGGTGGTCCTAAACTCCCTTTGAAAGTCAATCAATGGATTTTTAAAAAACTTCTCAAAATTGTAGTAGGTGACCAAACCAAATTTGGACTTCCCAAACCAGACCATGAATTGTTTGAATCGCATCCTCTAATGAATTCTCAAATCATGCACCACACTTCACATGGTAATTTGCGTATCAAATCCGACATCGATTATTTTAAAGGGAACAACGTATTTTTCAAAGATGGGAGTTCTATCGAAGTAGATGAAATAATTTTGGCAACAGGCTATAATTATGCAATTCCTTTTGCTGAGGAGTTTTTTGACTGGAAAGACCATCGTCCACAATTATATATGAATCTATTTAACCCCAAACACGACAATATCTATGTGATGGGTTTTGTAGAAACTAATTCGGCAGCGTATGATATATTCACTCAACTAGCGACCTTACTAGCTAACCACCTGAAAGACAAGAAAGAATCGCCAGAAAAAGCAAAGATTTTCAGAAATAAAGTTACCTCCGAAACGCTCGATTTAACAGGTGGCATCAAACTAGTAGCCTCCGAACGTCACACAGGCTATGTTGACAGCGATACAATCAAAGCGAAGCTTAAACAAATTCAGAAGCAAATGGGCTGGAAAAATACATTTTGAAGATGTGATAAATTTTATCGAAATACCATATCTAACATTCATACTTCAATTGTATTTTTGATGATTCAAATCCTTTTATTCGAATTTAGATGATTGACAATATAGAAATACAAAACTTTAAATCTATCTCAAAACTAAATTTAGAGATAGGGAGAGTTAATGTGCTCATTGGGGCAAATGGTTCAGGTAAAAGTAATATCCTCGAAGCTATTGCCTTAGGAGCGGCGTCTACATCGCATGAATTAAGCCGTGAATTTCTCTCAGCAAGAGGAATTAGAGTGACAGAACCCAACGCAATGAGAAGTGGTTTTGATATGGCGAAAGAAAATAATTCTATCAAAATTACTTTCAACGAAAAGGAAACTAAAATTCCATTTGAGTTAAAGCATTCAAATGAACCTTTTTCGGATTGGAATTTAGTACATGATAAAGAATTATTAACTCCAGATAAGCTTGAACAGCTTGAACAGTTAGTGTTAAAACTACATAAAGACACTTTAGAGAAAAAGAATTTCAACACTAATGACAAGAAATGGCTACTTATTGATGATATAATAAAGGATATCCAAGGACAATTACCCTTAATAGAAACAAGAGAAAGGCTCAAAAGCTTCTTGATATATGCTCCAGAAAATACTTTTCTGCGTAAATTTGAAGAAGAATCTCAAATTGAACCATTAGGAATCAAAGGAGAAGGTCTGTTTAAGTTAATTAGTACCATGCAAGTAGAAAATAAGGATGAATTTCAAGAGCTTGTTGAAAATCTTCATCTTATTGATTGGTTTGATGGATTTGAGATTCCCAATGATTTAAAATTTACGGAAAAACGTATTCGTGTTAAAGACAGATTTTTGGAAGAGGGTCTCGAATCATTTGACCAAAGGAGTGCTAATGAAGGTTTTTTGTTTCTTCTCTTTTACTTTGCTTTATTCATATCCAAATATACCCCAAAGTTTTTTGCAATTGATAATATAGATAGTTCTCTCAATCCAAAGTTGTGTAGCGAATTAATTAAAACTCTGGTCAAACTAGCCAAAAAATATGATAAACAGGTTATTTTCACTACACATAACCCTGCGATATTGGACGGCTTAAATCTAAATGATGAAGACCAAAGGTTGCTGGTTGTTTTCAGGAACATGAATGGACATACAAAGATAAAACGTGTTTTAAAAAGAGAATTACCTGAAGGTTCAACACCTATTCGACTATCAGAGCAATTTCTAAGAGGATATCTTGGAGGATTACCCAAATCATTCTAACGCCTATGTCTACAATCGGATTAATTTCAGAAGGTATCACGGATCAAATAGTGATAGAACATATACTAGATGGTCTACTTGATGATGAGGATTTATCGGTTGAACCATTACAGCCAACCAGAGACGAAACAGATGAAAATCTTGCTATCACTGCTGGTAATTGGGTTAAAGTTTTTGAATATTGTGAATCTACCCAATTTCAACAAGCTGTTGAAAACATGGATTTTGTCATTATTCAAATAGATGCTGATATTTTTAAGAAAGAAAATCTTAACAAGAAATATAAAGTTGTTCTTCAAAATTTATCTTCTGAAGAACAATTAGAGGTAATCAAAAATAAACTCATAGAGTTGATTGGTCATGAGCTTGTAGAAAATCACGGCAATAAAATTATTTTTGCCATATCTATCGACTCAATTGAGTGCTGGTTATTACCTATCTATTATTCTAATAAACCTCAAATTGCGTCGAAAGAGGTTAATTGCCTTGAAACTCTTAATAAAGAGCTTATCAAAGTTGAAAATTTCATAATTGACCAAAAAAATCCGAGATACTACAGAAAGATTTGTAAACCATACAGAAAAAAGAAAGAGCTAACAAAATTGTATAAGTTAAACCCTAATTTTACGGCATTCATAGAGGACGTACAATTGAAGATGGTTTTATAAAAGCAAAACTCCCTATCCACCAAGGTCGATAGGGAGTTTTGTTTATTTGCTCTGTAAGAAGTTTTCAAACTATTACAGATTTCTCATGCTTATTTACCTACGCTAGCACGAATAATATTCAATGCACCACCTGCTTTGAACCATTCTATTTGTTGGTCGTTATAAGAGTGATTTGCTACGATAGTATCTGAACTTCCATCCTCATGATTCAAAACAATTTCCAATGGTTTGCCTGGTGCAAAATCTGCCAATCCATTGATATCGATAGAGTCATTTTCTTGGATTTTGTCGTAGTCAGCTTCATTGGCAAAAGTCAAAGCTAACATTCCTTGTTTCTTCAAGTTAGTTTCGTGAATACGAGCAAAAGATTTTACTAATACTGCACGAACGCCCAAGTGACGAGGCTCCATAGCGGCATGCTCACGAGATGAACCTTCACCATAGTTTTGATCACCTACAACGATAGAGCCAATACCAGCTGCTTTGTAGGCACGTTGAGTCGCCGGTACAGGACCATATTCGCCAGTCAATTGGTTTTTAACTTTATCAGTTTTCTCGTTAAAATAATTCAATGCACCAATCAACATATTGTTAGAAATGTTATCTAAGTGACCACGATATTTCAACCAAGGTCCAGCCATAGAGATATGGTCAGTAGTACATTTTCCTTTAGCCTTGATCAACAATTTTAGACCTTTCAAATCTGTACCTTCCCAAGGTGTAAATGGTTCTAACAACTGCAAACGGTCAGAAGTTGGTGATACTTTTACCACTACTGATGAGCCATCTTCCGCAGGTGCTTGGTAGCCAGCGTCTTCTACAGCAAAACCTTTTGTTGGCAATTCGTCTCCTTTTGGTGGATCCAATTTCACTTGCTCGCCTGCTTCGTTTGTCAAATAATCCGTTAATGGGTTAAATGTCAAATCACCCGCAATAGCCAATGCCGTTACTAATTCTGGAGAAGCCACAAACGCATAAGTATTTGGGTTACCATCTGCACGCTTAGCAAAGTTACGGTTGAATGAGTGAACAATAGTGTTTTTCTCACCCTTCTCAGCACCTGCACGAGCCCACTGTCCAATACAAGGACCACAAGCATTTGAGAATACTTTACCGCCAATGCTCTCGAACGTATCGATAAAACCATCACGCTCAATGGTATAACGTACTTGTTCCGAACCTGGGGTAATGGTGTATTCAGCTTTAGTTTTTAAACCTTTTGCTGCCACTTGCTTCACCAAAGACGCCGCACGTGAAATATCTTCGTAAGATGAGTTGGTACATGAACCTATCAAACCTACTTCCACTTTGGTTGGCCAACCGTTTTTCTCAGCCAATTCCTTCATTTGAGAAATAGGCGTAGCCAAATCTGGCGTAAATGGACCGTTTAAGTGTGGCTCTAAGGTATCCAAATCAATTTCGATAACTTGGTCAAAATAAGTAGCTGGATCAGCATAAACCTCTGGGTCAGCCGTCAAGTATTCTTTAATACCATTGGCTAATTCTGCTACATCTGCACGACCAGTGGCTGCTAAATAACGAGCCATTGATTCGTCATAACCAAAAGTGGAAGTCGTTGCACCAATTTCAGCTCCCATGTTCGCAATTGTACCTTTACCTGTTGCTGACATTGAGGTAACTCCTTCTCCAAAATATTCAACCACTGCTCCTGTACCACCTTTTACAGTAAGGATACCCGCTACTTTCAAGATTACATCTTTTGCAGAAGTCCAACCGTTAAGCTTTCCTGTCAATTTTACTCCGATAAGTTTAGGAAATTTCAACTCCCATGCCAAGCCAGCCATTACATCACAAGCGTCGGCACCACCCACACCAATCGCAATCATACCCAAACCACCAGCGTTTACTGTGTGAGAGTCAGTACCAATCATCATTCCACCAGGGAATGCATAATTTTCGATTACTACTTGGTGAATGATACCTGCCCCAGCTTTCCAGAATCCGATACCGTATTTGTCAGAAACTGAAGAAAGAAAATCATAAACTTCTTTATTTTTATCAACTGCTACTGCTAAATCTGTCGCCGACGAAACTTTTGCTTCAATCAAGTGGTCGCAGTGTACTGTTGAAGGCACCGCAACTTTCGGACGACCAGCCTGCATAAACTGTAAAAGAGCCATTTGTGCTGTAGCATCTTGCATAGCAACACGATCTGGAGCAAAATCGACATACGATTTACCTCTTTCAAATGTTTGAGTTGGAGTACCTTCCCACAAGTGAGAATAAAGAATCTTTTCGGTTAACGTCAATGGTCTTCCTACCAATTTACGAGCTGCCTCCACACGTGCGGGCATTCTTTCGTAAACCGCCTTAATCATTTCTATGTCAAAAGCCATGATATTTTATTTAGTTATTAGTTATTGGAATTTTAGATTTAAAGAATGTAATATATAAAATCTGCGTTTTGAAAATTATCAATAGATGCTAATTAATGAACATCCATTTGTCCTATTAGGTTCTTGTAAATTTAGGTGACTTTTGGAATAAACAAGTTTATTGAAGTCTCCAAATGTTAAAAATGCATTTGAACTAACTGCAAGATTATTCCTTTTCCTAGTAAAGTAAAAATACATTACAAGCGCTATTTTTTTGCACATCAATCCTTATAAAAACAAAAATTAATACAAACATATTGCACCTGTAGAGTATGGCAGTTACTATCGGTTGAGCTGGTATTCGGTTTCCAAGAAGAAAACAACGGGTGTTTTCAGCTTATTTTATATAGCTTCTTGCTGTATGATTCCCAAATTAAATATCAATAAAAATAGCCTTCGAGTCTTCATAAACCAAGTTAAGAATCTTTGGAGAATCTACTTGAGAATATTTGTACAAAAAGTAAAACTTTCACACGTAATAAAGTTGAGCCAATTGATATATTTAGAGAAAAAAGCAAGCACGACACAATACAATCGCCTCATTATCAATATCTTAATATTCATCTCAAAATATACTACCTTAATTTCACCCCAATTTACCCACACGCCAATACCAGCTTAACAACAACATAGAAGTAATTTTATATCAACTAAAAAACGTGACTATATTTCAAATTAACCGCTAAAATCTGTAGGCAAAGCCACTAAAATGAATTTAGGACTAATCTAATGTTTACCATGAAAATTAATGAATAAAGCAAATAAAAATTAGACATATTCAAGAAAATATATACCTAAACCGTCTATTCTCTAAAAAATTTTTAATTCGAACTTCGTTTTCATAAATTTGTCAGACAACTTCTTCTCAAAAAAACTAGTATCTATTTTGTAGAAAAAGTTGGTTTAACCAAAAATTACTCACGGATTAATACTATAATAACTGTAAATAATTCAACATGAACTTTTATAACGATTACCTTAAGGAAATTGAGGAAAGAAAAACACAGGGACTTCATCCTAAGCCAATTGATAGTGCAGAATTGGTAAGCGAAATCATTGAACAAATCAAAGATTTGAGCAACGAGCACCGTGCTGATTCACTTCAGTTTTTTATATATAACACATTGCCAGGAACAACTCCTGCAGCAGGTGTAAAGGCTAAGTTTTTAAAAGAGATTATACTTGGTCAGTCTGTTGTAGAAGAAATCACTCCTCTATTTGCTTTCGAATTGTTGTCACACATGAAAGGTGGTCCATCAATCGAAGTATTGTTAGACTTAGCTTTGGGAGAGGACGCATCCATCGCAACTCAAGCAGGAGAAGTATTGAAAACACAAGTTTTCTTGTACGATGCAGATTTGAAGCGCTTGAAAGATGCGTTTGAAAGTGGTAACACAACAGCGAAAAATATCATTGAAAGCTATGCTAAAGCAGAGTTTTTCACAAAACTTCCTGATGTACCTGAAGAAATTAAAGTAGTAACATTTATCGCTGGTGAAGGAGATATTTCAACAGATTTACTTTCTCCGGGTAACCAAGCTCACTCTCGTTCTGACCGTGAATTGCACGGAAAATGTATGATTTCTCCTGCTGCTCAGGCTGAAATCGAGGCATTGAAAGCGCAACACCCAGACAAATCGGTAATGTTGATTGCTGAAAAAGGAACAATGGGTGTAGGTTCTTCAAGAATGTCAGGTGTAAACAACGTGGCACTTTGGACAGGTAAACAAGCTAGTCCTTATGTTCCATTTGTAAACTTTGCTCCAATTGTTGGTGGTACAAACGGTATCTCTCCTATCTTCTTGACTACAGTTGACGTAACTGGTGGTATCGGTATCGACCTTAAAAACTGGGTGAAGAAAGTTGATGCTGACGGTAAAGTGATTCGTGATGAAAACAACGAGCCAATCCTTGAGCAAGCTTATTCTGTTGCTACAGGAACTGTTCTTACCATTAACACAAAAACAAAAAAATTATACAATGGCGACCAAGAGTTGATTGATATTTCAAGATCATTCACTCCGCAAAAAATGGAATTTATCAAAGCAGGTGGTTCTTACGCTATCGTATTTGGTAAGAAAATCCAAACGTTTGCTTCTCAGCTATTAGGTATTGCAATTGCACCAGTTTTTGCTCCTTCTAAAGAAGTTTCAATCGAAGGTCAAGGTTTGACAGCTGTAGAAAAAATCTTCAACAGAAATGCAGTAGGTGTAACGCCAGGTAAAACTTTACATGCTGGTTCAGACGTACGTGTTACAGTAAACATCGTAGGTTCTCAAGATACTACAGGTTTGATGACGGCTCAAGAATTAGAGTCAATGGCTGCTACTACTATTTCTACGATTGTAGATGGTGCTTATCAGTCAGGTTGTCACACGGCATCTGTTTGGGACAAAAAAGCGCAAGCTAACATTCCAAAATTGATGAAATTCATGAACGAGTTTGGTTTGATTACTGCTCGTGACCCTAAAGGTGTATATCACTCAATGACTGACGTAATTCACAAAGTATTGAATGATATCACTGTAGACGACTGGGCAATCATCATCGGTGGTGACTCACACACACGTATGTCAAAAGGTGTTGCATTTGGTGCTGACTCAGGTACAGTTGCATTGGCATTGGCAACGGGTGAGGCTTCTATGCCAATTCCTGATTCTGTAAAAGTTACTTTCAAAGGTAGCATGAAAGAATACATGGACTTCCGTGACGTAGTACACGCTACACAAGCTCAAATGTTACAGCAATTTGGTGGTGAAAACGTATTCCAAGGAAGAATCATTGAAGTACATATCGGTACATTGACTGCTGACCAAGCCTTCACATTTACAGACTGGTCTGCTGAAATGAAAGCTAAAGCATCTATCTGTATTTCTGAAGATGCTACGTTAATCGAGTCATTGGAAATTGCAAAAAGCAGAATCCAGATTATGATTGACAAAGGTATGGACAACAAAAACCAAGTGCTTCAAGGATTGATTGATAAAGCAAATAAGAGAATTGCTGAAATTCAATCTGGCGAAAAACCAGCACTTAGACCAGATGCTAATGCAAAATATTACGCAGAAGTAGTCGTTGACTTAGACCAAATCGCTGAGCCAATGATTGCCGATCCAGACGTAAACAATGCTGACGTTTCAAAAAGATATACACACGATACTATCAGACCGTTATCTTACTACGGTGGCGACAAGAAAGTTGACCTTGGTTTCATCGGTTCTTGTATGGTTCACAAAGGCGATATGAAAATTTTGGCTCAAATGTTGAAAAACATTGAAGCTCAAAACGGTAAAGTTGAATTCCAAGCACCTCTTGTAGTGGCTCCTCCAACTTACAATATCGTAGATGAATTGAAAGCTGAAGGTGACTGGGAAGTATTACAAAAATACTCAGGTTTTGAGTTTGACGACAATGCTCCAAAATCAGCAGCTCGTACTTCTTACGAAAAAATGTTGTACTTAGAGCGCCCTGGCTGTAACCTTTGTATGGGTAACCAAGAAAAAGCCGCTAAAGGTGATACTGTAATGGCAACATCTACACGTTTGTTCCAAGGACGTGTTGTGGAAGATACAGACGCTAAAAAAGGTGAATCTTTACTATCATCTACGCCAGTAGTAGTACTTTCGACAGTTTTGGGTAGAACTCCAACTATCGAAGAATATGTGAAAGCTGTAGAGGGTATCAATTTGACTAAATTCTCTCCATCACACATCAAGTTGGTGAAATAATAGTCTAACATATATAAAAAAGCCTGAGCACACACTCAGGCTTTTTTTATGGTCAATAAAAGCAAAACAAATGGAGTTTGTTGGATGTTTATTTAAACAAATGATCAATTTTGAGTTATTTATACATCATTTTAATAGCAAATAAGTAACCGAATTCGTCAATTTTATGACTGTTATCAAAAAAATGGACTACATTTTGAAATGAAGTTTATATATTTGGCAAAATATAAAAGGTAGTGGCCTTTTATCAACCAAGAGGGCACTAGTATCAATAGATTTGTGCTTTAACGAATAAAATCTGTAAATGATTTCGGTTGTTTACTCCACCAATCAAAATAATTAATGTCAAAAAACTTAGTAATAGTAGAGTCTCCTGCCAAAGCAAAAACCATTGAAGGCTACTTAGGAAAAGATTTCACCGTGAGATCTTCCTTTGGTCACGTGCGTGATTTGCCAGATAAAGGAATGGCTATTGATATTGAAAATGGGTTCAAACCTACTTATGAAGTATCTCCAGATAAAGTCAAGGTTGTCAACGAATTAAAGAGCATAGCAAAATCATCTGAAGAGGTGTGGCTAGCAACCGATGATGACCGTGAAGGAGAATCTATTTCATGGCACTTGAAAGAAGCTCTTGGATTGGCAGATAACACAAAACGTATTGTTTTCCGTGAAATCACTAAAAAGGCCATTCAAAATGCGATCCAAAATCCACGTACAATTGACATGGATTTGGTAAACGCCCAACAAGCACGTCGTTTACTCGACCGTTTGATTGGTTTTGAACTTTCGCCAGTACTTTGGTCTAAAGTAAAGAAAGGTCTATCGGCTGGTCGTGTACAATCCGTCGCTGTAAGAATTATTGTAGAACGTGAACGTGAAATTGAAAACTTCAAAACAAAGTCTTCTTTCAAAATCGTAGCGCAGTTCTTATTAGAAGGAAATAAAATTTTACAGGCTGAGCTTCCTAAGAATTTTGAAACAGCGGGTGCCGCGAAAGAATTCTTGGAAAAATGTTTAGGTGCGACTTTCAAAATTAAATCGCTCGAAACCAAACCTGCCAAAAAATCTCCTTCGCCTCCTTTTACGACCTCAACGCTTCAGCAGGAAGCTTCTCGTAAGTTGGGATACTCAGTAGCATCGACCATGATGTATGCGCAAAAATTATACGAAGCTGGTAAGATTTCGTATATGCGTACTGACTCAACAAGCCTTTCAGAAGAAGCGATTGAAAAAGCCAAAAATGCGATTACAGACCAGTTTGGTGCTCAGTATGTCCAAACTCGCCAATACAAAACCAAAAACGAATCTGCTCAAGAAGCGCACGAAGCCATTCGTCCGACCGATTTCTCGGTTACTTCTGCTGGTGCAGACCTCCGTGAGAAACGCTTGTATGAGTTAATCTGGAAACGTTCTATTGCATCCCAAATGGCTGATGCTCAACTTGAACGTACTACAGCAACCATTGGTATTTCGAGTACTTCTGAGGAGTTAATCGCACAAGGTGAGGTTATCAAGTTTGATGGTTTCTTGGCAGTATATCTTGAAAGTAGCGACGAAGAAGAGGATGAAGAAAATTCTAAAATGCTTCCTCCTTTGAATATTGGACAAATATTGAATTTGGACAATATGAAGGCTACCGAGAAATTTACGCGTCCTTCAGCAAGATATACCGAAGCTAGTTTAGTAAAAGCCCTTGAAGAAAGAGGTATTGGTCGTCCTTCTACCTACGCTCCTACCATCTCGACTATTATTAAACGAGAATACGTGGTCAAAGAAGACCGCCCGGGTAAAGAACGTACTTTCAAAGAAATGGTTTTGAAGAATGAAACTATTTCGGAAAAAGAAGGTAAAGAAACCTATGGTACCGAAAAGGGTAAACTTTTCCCTACTTCAGTTGGTATGGTTGTGAATGATTTCTTAGTCAATAATTTCAGCGAAGTAGTAGACTTTAAGTTTACTGCCGAAATGGAAAATGAGTTTGACGAAATTGCTCATGGCAAAATGGGATGGTCTGATATGATTGATAATTTTTATCAGGGATTCCATAAAACCATTGAGGAAAGTAAAAGTGCAGAAAGAAGCTCTTCAGGCTCAACTCGCGAGCTAGGTATTGACCCAAATTCTGGTAAAACTATCTCTGTTAGATTAGGCAAATATGGTCCTTATGTACAGCTAGGAGATACGAAAGATGAAGAAAAGCCAATTTTTGTCAATTTACCAAAAGACAAATTGATTTCGTCTATTACTTTAGAAGAGGCTTTAGAATTATTTGAAAAACCAAGACTTCCTCGTGAGGTTGGTTTCTTCGAGGATAAACCTGTGATCATCGGTGCAGGTAAACTAGGTCCTTATGTAAAGCATGATGACAAGTATGTTAGTTTGGAAGCAACTGACGACCCTTTCACTATTGAAGAAGCTCGTGCTATAGAATTAATTCAGGCAAAACGTTTGGCAGATGCTGGCGATGCGCTAGGAGAATTTGAAGGAAGCTCAATCACTACTGGGAAAGGAAGATTTGGCCCTTATGTAAAACATGATGGTAAATATTTTTCACTTGCCAAAACTGATTCACTTACCACTATTACCTTAGAAAGAGCCATCGAAATCATTCAGGCAAAACGTAATCAGGAAGCGAATAAATACATTAAAGAATTCCCTGAAAACGAAACCATTAAGGTTGTAAATGGGGTCTATGGTCCATATATTCAAATTGGAAAGCGTAACGTGAAAATTCCAAAGGATATGGTTGCAGCAGATTTAACACTTGAAGATTGTATTCGTTTAGGTGAAGAAGCGCCAGCTCCGAAAGGAAAGAAAAAATAGATAGAGATTTTTCAAATTCAATCTCAACAACAGCACAAAGTTTAATCTAACTTTGTGCTGTTTTGTTTATTCATTAAATACATAATCAAGCAAAATGGCTAGAAAAAAGAAACTCGTCGTGCTTACTGGGGCAGGGATTTCTGCGGAAAGTGGTATTTCTACCTTTAGAGATTCAAACGGCTTATGGGAAAATCATTCTATTGATGAGGTAGCAACCCCACAAGGCTGGCAAAAAAATCCTGGGCTGGTATTAGAGTTTTATAACCAGCGTCGAGCACAATTAGCAGAAGTTGTGCCTAATCAAGGTCATACAATTCTGAAAGATTTTGAAAAGTATTTTGATGTAACCATTATTACACAAAATGTAGATAACCTTCACGAAAGAGCTGGATCAAACGATATTATTCATTTACACGGAGAATTGACCAAAGCGAGAAGTTCGGTATCAGCATCTATGGTATATGAAATCGGTACGAAACCAATCAAATTAGGGGATAAATGCAAGAAAGGCTCACAACTTCGCCCACATATTGTATGGTTTGGCGAGTCGGTACCAATGATTGAAATTGCCTCTGAAATGACCGCTATGGCCGATATTCTCATTATTGTAGGCACATCGATGCAAGTATATCCAGCAGCAGGGTTGATTGACTGTGTAGGCAAAAATGTACCGATTTATATTATTGACCCCAACAAGCCTAATGTGTCGTTGCGTTCTAATATGACCTTTATCGAAGAAATGGGTAGTGTGGGACTCAAACAGCTTTTTGACAAGCTCACCAAAAAATAAAATTTGTCCGAAGACAAACAATCCCGTATTTTTGCGCTTTCAATTTTTACTCGAATACATCCCCCACAAGTCTAATCATGCAAATCATCGACGGTAAAGCCGTAGCAGACGAAATAAAAAAAGAAATTGGTGCAGAAGTTGAAGCTATCAAAGCATCAGGAGGTAAAATTCCTCATTTGGTTGCTATTCTCGTTGGAAACAACGGTGCTTCAGAAACTTATGTAGCAAATAAGGTTAAATCTTGCGAAGAATTAGGCTTTAAATCTACTTTGTTGCGTTTTGACCCAACAATTTCGGAGGAAGAGCTTTTGGACGAGGTTCGCAAAATCAACCAAAATGATGACATGGATGGTTTGATTGTTCAGCTTCCACTTCCTGACCATATCAATCCAGACAAAGTAATGGAAACAATCGACCCAAGAAAAGATGTTGATGGTTTCCACCCAATCAATATTGGTAGAATGGCTAAAGGATTGCCTGCTTACATTTCGGCTACGCCTCAAGGCGTTCTTGATTTGTTGGAGCGTTACAACATCGAAACAGCAGGAAAACACTGTGTAGTAGTAGGTCGTAGCCAAATCGTTGGTTTACCAATGACTATTTTGATGCAACGTAATACTAAAATTGGTAACTGTACTGTAACCATTACGCACTCTAGAACTAAAAATTTGGCTGAGGTATGTGCATCAGCAGATATTTTGATTGCGGCACTAGGTCGTCCAGAATTTATCACAGCTGACTACGTAAAAGAAGGAGCTGTAATCATCGACGTAGGTTTGACTCGCGTAGAAGATAGCTCAAAGAAAAGTGGTTTTGCCTTGAAAGGCGACGTTAAATTTGATGAAGTAGCACCAAAATGCTCATTCATCACTCCAGTACCAAAAGGTGTTGGTCCGATGACTATCGTTTCGCTTATGAAAAACACATTACTTTCTGCTAAAAAAGTAATTTACCAATAGCATTTCAAACTCATTTAGTGAATTGAGATTGAGTGAATAAGTGATTATTTTTAATATGAAATTTACTTGTAGAGACGCAACGCTTTGCGTCTTAAGCTGAGTCAGATATAGCATAGTAGTATCAAAAAAGCGGTCGGAAAACAGTTTCTGACCGCTTTTTTGATGAAAATTTAGAGAATAATCCCAATACTAAAATTCGGGATGCCTCCTATTTCTTTTCTTCTACGACCCTTCTTTTCGCACACCATCATTTTTAAGACTTTTCACAGATTCTTACCAAAAGAATCCATTTTTGTAAAATTTCAAAAAATCTTACTAGATGGCATTGCTTTTGTAGAGTTTTCTATAATTTCATGTCTTCAGGAGCCTTTACTCCTTGTCCTAAGTAGCTTATAAATGAGACATATATACATTTATTCACTCCTATTCATCTACCTATTAGCCACCCATTCGGGAATGGCTCAGATAAAAATTCGCTATCCTGAAAGCAGATTTGTATTTCAACGAAATAATAACAATCGGGCTGATGTCCCTGTAGTATTACAATTTGATAAACCTGTCCAAAAAATTGAGATTCAAGCGATTGCTCGTTCGATGAATTCTCCACAAGGTACATCTACGGACTGGATTCCTGTTCAAAAACCTTCCCAATCCAACACTTGTTACACTAAAATTACCCTAGCGGGAGGTTGGTACGACTTAATTGTTAGGGCATTTGACGGTCTTAACTTTGTGGGTATAGACACGCTCAAAAGAGTAGGTGTTGGCGAAGTTTTTATTGTAGCAGGACAATCAAATGCCACAGGCGATAATGAACTTAGAAATCAAAATATATTTGGCCCCAGTGCTACCGACGATAGAGTCGAAACAATCAATTATTTCAATGGCGAAACCACTACTTATGGGGCAACAAAATATCCCTACCCCATCATCTCCCAAATAGATTCTACTTTTCGTTTGGCTCCCTTTGGTAACAGCGCATGGTGTTGGGGTGTGTTAGGGGATTCCTTGGCAAAAAAATTGAATGTGCCTATTCTCTTTTTTAATGCTGGTTGGTCAGGTTCAGGCATAAGTTCTTGGGTGTCGTCTGCCGAAGATAGTAGCGCCACTCCAAGTGAATTCATTACCTATCCGAGAGGCTTACCCTACGGAAACCTAAGAAGCTCCTTACGCTTTTACACAGCTCAGTTTGGTCTAAGAGCAATTCTATGGCATCAGGGCGAAACCGATAATTTGTATCAAACCGACCGTGATACTTACGGGAAAAAGCTAAAAAGACTTATCGAAAAATCAAGAGAGCACAGCAATGCCCCTAATTTAGCGTGGGTAGTGGCTCGTGCTACAAGATTTAGAGGATTAAGTATTCAGTACTCCAGAGTTTGGCAACCCGTTATTGATGCACAAAACGATGTACTTGGCATCAACGGGCAAGGACAGGCAAACTACCTATCTAATACCTTTATAGGACCTGCAACAGACTCATTGATTGGTCCTTCTATTCGAACGATTGATTCAGTTCATTTTCAAGGAAAGGGAATTGTAAAATTGGCTCAAGCATGGAATACATATTTGGATAGTCACTTTTTTGAAGCGTCAACCCCTATCCTTAGCACATCATTACCCGAAATTAATAGCGCTTGTGCGAGTATTACGAGTCTAAAATTTACGCTAACCAATCCTACACTATATTCGGTATCTGAATGGAGTAATGACCCTTTTGCAAAACAGGTTTTTAGTAACAGTACTAGTATAAATTTATCTCAAAACCAGTTTGCTAGAGTCCGAGTAAAAGATGCGCAGGATCGAGAATTATTTAGTCCATTGCTATATACTCCCAACAATTTTGCGGGTTTGTACCCTTTAGAGTCCACTCAATCGGGCTATTGGCACGACACAGGGATTTGGAGTTGTGGCAGAATCCCTACTGCGTTGGACGAAGTAACCATTTTGAAGAATCATGAAGTCGTTGTTGGAACAGGCTTGTCAGCACAGTTTAAGAAGCTTAATTTGTTAGGGAATTTATATCTCTTTGGCGACACTCATTTGTTTACTAATAAGGTAATCCCCAAATCTGTGAAAGAGTAGAGAAACCTAAAAATTAAGTGAATGTCGATTGAGTGATTTAGTGATTATGTTAAAATCTATATGTTAGCTGTAGAGACGCAATGATTGCGTCTTAAGCCAAGTTATATCTAGTAAAGTTTTATCAAAAAAGGCGGTCGAAAAACAATTTTCGACCGCCTTTTTTGATAAATAGTTGAAGAAATGGGTTATTTCAATTCACTAAATGCGAGATAACATCTCTTTACGAATAATGAATCAAAACCTGCGAAACCACTTTATCTTCTTCTTGTAATAATTGTAATTCTGCTTTTTCTTGAAAATTGATAGAAAGTCGACGTTGAAGGTTTTTCATTCCTACACCTATTCGTTTGTTCTCTAAACTTAGCGTTCCAGCATTGGTAACCCTAATCATCAAAACTTTCTCCGACATTCGGGCTTGAATCATAATATCTCCCCCATTTTTCGTTTTCCCAACACCATGTTTGATGGCATTTTCGACTAATAATTGCAACGACATGGGTGGTACTTTACAGCCCATAGTGGCTCTTTCTATCATAAACTGATATCGTAACCTTTCTTCATATCTTAATTTTTCTAGAAAAAGATAGTCTTTTACTAATTTCAACTCCTCCTCAAAACTTACCAGTTGATGATTACCCATAGATAATGAGGTACGCAACAAATCTGATAATTCTGTTAGTGCATGGCGTGCCAAAGCTGGGTCTGTCAAGGTGAGCGCCTTGATGCTATTGATTGCATTAAAAAGAAAATGCGGGTTAAGCTGGTTTTTAAGGTTTTCTAATTCCGCAATTTTAAGAAGCGTTTCAGCCTTACTTAGCTGAATTTCCTTTTGATGTGAAACCCTTTCCATGATGATTAAATGGAAAAACAAAAACCAAATAATAACATAACGGATAGACTCTACGTAAAACTGAAGATAATCGCCCAATTCGAGCGGCAAACCCATACTTGGTTTTCTATATCGCTGAAAACCAAAAGCAAAGTCTTGTAAATAAAATGCACCTCCTACTACCACGATTCCTAAAAGGGCATAGGGTATTACATTTCTTTTATTAGCAAGCTTTTTATTGAATATCTCTTTATAAATATGTGTAAGAACTAATCCAATAAAAAAACTAATTACTAAATAAATAGGCAAATTGTAGCCCTGCTCAAAATACTTTGAGTTAGGTTGTCTGAGTACAAAAGTGGTAAATATCCACCAGCTAAACTGTCCTATCCAGTAAACTCGTGAGTCTAGTAACTTCATTTTTTCTTTTTTAAGGATGTAAATAATTTGCGGTACACCCCTGTTTGGCTATTTGGTTAAGGAAGACTTTTTTATTAGAATCCTATATCTAAAACTACAGGCTGTATCAAAAATTGGTTCAGGTTTTGCAAATATACGAATCTTATACCGGCCTCAAAAGATTGAGAAAATCTCATCCAATGAAAATCTCCAGAAATATCCAGACCAAAAGATTTAAAGTTACCTATATCACTACCTTTATAATTTAAAACTTTTGTTCCTTGACGAACGGTAAAGTCATAATTAGTTTCTCCATGTGATAAATCTGCAAAGAAATTAGTCTTAATACGCTTCAAATATACCCATCTTCCGATATTCCAATCAGGTGTTGCCAGTGGCATTTTATAGTCAACACTAAGGGTATTGAGGTACTCATAATTACGATACGAATAGCCTCTGGTGTAGGCAATAGGGCTTCCATACACATATAATTTATCATTTGGCGAACCATCCTGATTTTTAAAACCAAACTGCTGTTGGAACCCTCCACGTAATCTCAAACTATGATGAGGAGCTAACCCTGGTGTATAAAGACTTGCCTGCACTGCTGCCAAGCCTCCATCGATCACACTAGCAAAAGCATTTCTGTAGTAAAAATTTACACTCTGTGCCCATTTGGGTGCTATATCTCTCCCCGACTGCTTTAATTGCCTAACATACGAGAATGTATAAATCATAGACTGATTGAGTCCATTGTACGACTCCGTCACATATCTTTTACCTAAATCATAACCATTTACTTGCATCATTGCCCAGTTGGCTGAGAAAGATAATGATTGAATATATTTTGATTTCGTGAAATTTAATGGCACTCTCAAACCTACCAACAATTCTTGCTGATTCCATTGGTCAGAGGCTAGGCTATCCAAAGGTTGTGCATTGTCCAAATAAATGGAAGTCTTTCGTTGGGTATTACGCAACGAAACATCAAGCATTGGGTAAAATGTTTGAAAACTCAAATTCGCGTACGTTCCACTGGTTTGCTCATTCATATTGTAGGAATAACCACCAGAAATAGCGGTAGTTCCCAACAAATCCTGAGATGATAATCCTGCGTAAAGCGTATTACCAGAAGAGGTGGTCATAGCACCCCACGAATAGATATTGAAGATGTTGAATTTACTATACTTGCTGACCTCAAAAGTTTGATTAGGGACTTGTTTCAACAAATTTTGATGAGCCTCTTTCAGCACCATTTCTCCAAAATATCGTGTTGTCGAAACGGGATTAACTTCTTTCAGATCTGAATCATGCAAAGGCATATAAGCTAATCTATGGCCATTTTTAGTGAAATCATTAAAAATTAACTCTTTCCCATCTTGTGAAATGGCAGGATTAAATCCTCCTAGTTTACGATTAGTGACCTGATAACGAGTTTGTTTATCCAAACGAAACAAATACACATTATCTATCCCAGTCACCCCTGAATTAAAAAACAGGCTATCTCCAATCAAGACAGGATGTGCTAAATTTTCTTGACTACTCGCAAATAAGGCAGTCTCTTTTCCTGACAAATCTGTTTTTGTAATAGTTTTCTTTCCATCTTTTAGTTTTACAAAAACAATTTCATTCTGTTTTGTCCATCTTGGATGAAGTAAAAAAGCATTGGTTGGATTTGATATTTTTTGTAAAACTTGTCCAGACTGAGCATCCAAAACTACCAAACTATATTTTTGTTCAGGTGTACTTTCTACACAGACAATCTTTGTAGCATCGGTATTTAGGCTAGGCGCTGCATATTTAGTTTTATGAGTGAGTGTTCTGATTTTACCCTCATTGAAATCATACGTTTTTATCACAGAATAATCCTTACGTGCCCAACGTGCATCATAAGCAATCTCTGCCCAAACTACTTTCGTCCCTTGTAAAGAAAGCATTCCTGCATCGTTCCAAATCCCTAATTCTGCTATTTTTTCTTCTTCACCATTTTTATCAACTGCGACTAATTGCGAAATAATATCTAAACCAGTTTTGACAACCAAAATTCTACCATCAGGCAAATATTGAGGATATAGATAATTGGAAAAGTATTTATCCTTACTCGAAATCTGAGTAGCAGGATTCTCCGTAATCTTACTTTGTTCTTCAATCCATTCTTTTTGAATATCTAAAAATGCATTTTTGTACAAATCTTCAACCCTAAGTCCAGTCACCTTTTTGATATTATTCGAAAAAGAAAAAGGATAAAATGGAAATTGATAAGTTCCTGTCAATACTTTATCCCAAGCATCATTTCCATATTTCTTCTTCAAGTAAGTCGTTAAAAAATAGCCACTTACGTAATAGTTAGGAATATAGTCTTTATAGGATTCTGTAACAGCTTTGGCATAAGGATATATCTTACCAGAAGTCAACTGCGCACGCAAAGCCATATCAAAACTAGGAATTCGTCCTCTACCTGATGGTGTCATGGCAGTTTCTACTCCTACGGCATCTCCTTCTTTAAACCAATTAGGGGCTGTCAAACTGCTTACTACACCTAAGCCATTGTTTCCAAATAAATAATAGGCCAATTTTGAAATACCCGTCAAAGCTTTGTCATTTTGTACCACATGACGAAACTCGTGTACGGCTAGTAAATCAAGCCAGTTGTTAGTTCCCAGCAAATTAGGGTCTTGGGGTGGTGTCACAAAAAATTCACTTCTGCGCGGTAATAGCGTCACAAAACCATTAGAAACGGTCGTCTGATTTTGCAATAACACTGAAATTTTACGAGGATTTTTTCCGAGCGAGGAAGATACTGGTTCGTAAACCGTTTCCAAAACATTGGCCAAACGTTGCCCTTCTTCTGTATTGGTGGTAGGAAAAATAAGTCTGAAGTGTGGGGTATTGATTTTTGACCAGCGAACTGATGGAGGATTTTGTTGTAAACTATTTGTAGAAACCTGAGCCAAATCCAAAAATGGACTCAATAGACCAAACACCAACAAAAGACTTTTTTTCATAGAGATTATTTGGTTTGCGAGAATGGATGTATTAGTAGCGCTTGTTGAGTCGACCTCAACAAGCGCTATAAGGTGTTTTAGTCAACCCAAGGGTCAAACGTTTTTTCAAGTTCAGTCAAATAGCCCTTATTGCCATTTGGTCGTTTTAAGCTTTTGGTAAATTCATACCAATAACCGTCGCCTACAGAGATATATTTTCCTGTATGCTTAGGTTCATTTTTCAAAGCTGCATCAGGGATAAACTCACCGATAAAAACCTGTTGAATAATAGCATTAGCTTGTGCCCAAGTAATTGGTTTTGAGTCAGTTTTTCCAATACTATTGATACCCTCAGCTTGACGCTTGGCATAGTAAAGGTTTAACTCAAAGTTTTTCACATTTTTATCTTTATCGATTCTGCGGTATTCCAAATGAAAAGGCGCTTCTTTTTGGGAAGTTTCATAAATAGCCTGAATCAATTCTTGAAGGAAATATTCCCAATCTGTTTGGTTAATAGGATTACCCGCAGATTGTTGATTTACTTCAATTTCGAAGAAGTTCATTTCCTCCTCCAACGCTTTATGATTAAATTTATTTGGCGTTTTTTTCAATATCTCTTTAATGGGTTCAAGCCATGCATTGTCAATCTGACCTTTCCAGCTGTAATCATCATTGAGAGAAAATCCTTCTTCCAAAATTTCTTCTTCACTCAAATCTTCTCTGTCAATATAGGCAATTTGGAAATCTACCCCGATGCCCTGCCCAGCAAATTGCATTTTTAGCAAAATCTGATGTGAAAATGGAGCACCGACCATATCGGCTGTCTCAAATTTTATTACTAATGATGATAATTGATTAATTTCCATTGAATACTGTTTTTTGTAAAATTGTGTTTTGTCACACTAAAATTATTGCCCATGCTCAAAGCTTTGTTTGGTAACAATCGGCAAAGTAACAAAGGTACAAAGGCTAATTTTGAAGGCAATGAATTGGCTCAAAATTTATAAGTTGGTATCCAAAAGCAGACTTTGAGCAATGGCTCTTTTATCAATTTTACCTGAAGGAGTTTCAACAAATGTATTTACTAAAAAAATGCCTTTAGGGATTTTAAACTTAGGTAATTTTTCTGCACATTTTTCTAAAATACTCTTTTCCTCTGTTGCTACGATTTCGTTAGTTTCCCAAATCAACACGAGTTTTTGACCTAATTTATCGTCGGGAATCCCCCAAGCAAAAAATCGTTTGTTCGACAATTCCTCAAAATACTTTTTGCAGATTTCTAAAACAACTTTCTCAACCTCCTCCAATTGTATCTTGACTCCTCCACTATTAATAATGTTGTCGTATCGACCTAAAATTTTGAATTTCTTATCCTCGGTTAATTCTACCACATCATTGGTAAATATCCATTCGTTATTAGAGGCAGGCGCTTTTATAGCCAGACAAGAGCGTTCGTCCAACTTAATTTCGACTCCATCGAGTATCTCAAACTCATCAGAAAGATGTTCTCCATTCAACTTTTTAATAGCAATATGCGAAACCGTCTCTGTCATGCCATAGGTACTGAACACTGGCACGGAAAGTTGCTGAATCTGTGATTGTAAAGCAATATTCACCGCAGCACCGCCTACAATAATGGCTTTCATTTGGTTGATTTTTTGTAAGCCTGTACCCCCATTTTCAATAACCTGTTGAATTTGTAAAGGGACAAGTGCCACAAAATCAAAATCATATTGAGATATCATTGGGTATTTCGCAAAAGGATTTGAAACAGGTGGTACAATTACCAATTTCAAGCCTAGCGTCATCCCTCTTACTAGCATCATCACCCCTGCAATATACTCGATATTCACACAAACCAAAGCAGTATCACCCTTGTTTAAATCAAATGTTTTTCCTGTCAATTCGGCGCTTGCCTTCATCTGAGCACGGGTCAATTCAATCGGCTTGGGCGTACCAGTTGAGCCTGACGTGTGGAGGACAAAAGTCTCAGCGCCAGACAACCATTTTTTACAAAATTCCAATGCTCGTTGCTCGTAGGCATCGTCGGAATTGGGTAAATTTTCGTAAGAATCTATATATAGCATGCACAAAAATACAAATCGACTGTAGCATTGTCTACCACAGTCGATTTTTTATGGTGAATATTAGAACCCAACCTTCTAAGATGGATTCTATTTGATTGCAACTTTATTCGATACTGAGTCGAATGTAGCGGTGTATTGCTTCAACGGACTGCTTGCAGGAGCAGAAAGAACAGCACCAGTAGTCGAAAATTCGGAACCATGATTCGGGCATCTAAATTTGTTGTCATCTGCTACAAAATTAATCGTAGTACCTTCATGGGTACAAGCTTTGGCCAATGCAATAAAATTTCCAGCTTTAGTACGAGCAACTATTACATCACCAACCACCAAAGCTGAGCCATTAGTTTTTAAAGTCGCATAATCTGAAGTGGAGATATCAATGGTAAAATCAATCGTTCCTTTCGAACTGGCAGCATTGCCAGTAAACCCTGTACTAGTTGGATTGGTTGTAGTACCGCCTGTAGTACCACCTGATGGCGTAGGATCTGACTTACTACTACATCCTGACAAACAATTTTGTAAAATTACAGCACCAACACTGATGCCCACGAGAGACATGAATTCTTTACGTTCCATGATAGATTGAAGAAGTTGTTTAAATAAGACAATATTACGAGAGTCGAGAATTTACATCCTCTTGCACAAGTTGATTTAGTACCACTTTCGTTAGAAAATAGCACAATACGTTTTAAATGAAGAAATTATAAATTGCAACGCTAGAGAAAACGGTCAAGTATAAAAGAGAATAAACGGATATATGTAAGTAAATTAAATGTATTTACAGATAAAAGCAAACTAAAAGGTATAAATTATTTATTACGATTTTATACTCAAAATCAACTCTTTAGTAAAATTCTGTTTAATCCATTTTTTGGCACTAATCTATAACTTCAAAAACAATTTATAAGTCTCCAAGGTTACAACCTTGATTGAATTCTTGGAAAATCTCCAAAATTTGGTCTGCCCAATAGATAATATCCCTATTTTTGTAAAAGATTTCACAGGGATTTGAAAAACTTATCTATTTGCTTAATCACAAATAGATATATTATCTAAAATTTGCTAGTCTAGTAAATAAAAAATCTTGTTCTAGTAAATTTGTGGTATTCATAAACAGTACACAATTTTCACTAAGATTATGTCCGACGATAAATTTATCAATCCCATTAATAAAGATAAAGTAGCCGAAAACCCAGGTTTATTACCATACGCACACACCGCAGGTGGGGCAGTAATCAGACCAGAGGATATGGGCAAAACCAAGGGTCGTTCTGTTACAGCGATGCGCCAGCAAACTGACCGTCAAATGAACCAGTTGTATGAACAAATGGAGACTTTGGCAAGGCAGGCAAAAGCACTGGCTCAGCGTCGTGAGATTTCAGAAAGAATATATACTGCTACTGTTGGGTTTGACCCTATCATCAACGAAACCTACTATATGTACGAGAAAGAAGATGGTACAGATTTGTTGTCGCTGGTAGCACCGCATGAGTGGGGGCGTTCGTTCAAGTATGTTAGATATGTCGCAAAAGTATTACTTTTGGCCGACCATACTTGGGATGTAACTTACAATGAAGAATTAGACAAAGAACAATAAGGCATTAATGCTTATTCATTATTTAATTATACAATTATGATTCAGTGGGAAACCATCAAGGAATATCAAGAAATCCTGTTTCAATTTCATGAGGCTGGGATTGCAAAAATCTCAATCAATCGCCCTCATGTACACAACGCTTTTACGCCATTGACCGTAAAAGAAATGATTGACGCCATGAATATCTGTCGTGACGACGAGCGTATTGGTGTTATTATTTTGACAGGTGAAGGTGGTCGTGCTTTTTGTAGTGGTGGCGACCAGTCTGTTCGTGGACACGGAGGATACATCGGTACAGATGCTGTGCCTCGTTTGAACGTATTGGATTTGCAAAAACAAATTCGTTCAATTCCTAAACCAGTAGTAGCTATGGTTGCAGGTTGGGCAATTGGCGGAGGTCACGTTTTGCATGTAGTTTGTGACTTGTCTATCGCTGCTGAAAACGCTCGTTTTGGACAAACTGGTCCAAACGTAGGTTCTTTCGACGGTGGCTTTGGTGCATCTTACTTGGCTAGAGTAGTAGGTCAGAAAAAAGCTCGTGAGATTTGGTTCTTGTGTGACCAATATAATGCTCAAGAGGCTTTGGATATGGGATTGGTCAACAAAGTAGTTCCTTTAGAAAAACTAGAAGAAACAACTGTTGAGTGGTGTTTGAAAATGTTAGAGAAAAGTCCTTTGGCACTTCGTATGTTGAAATCTGCATTCAATGCCGAATTGGACGGACAAGCAGGTATTCAAGAATTGGCTGGTAACGCAACTTTGTTGTATTACTTATCTGACGAAGCAAAAGAGGGTAAAAATGCTTTCTTGGAAAAAAGAAAACCTGACTTCAGTAAATTCCCTAAATTCCCATAAGAATCGAATACTGAGATTTAGAGAGGAGACATTCCTATTTTCGATAATCTGTATTCTCAAACGACGCCCAATCATATTTTTATGGTTGGGCATTTTTGATTATTGACTCATATACAACATTTTAGATTTTATTCGAAAAAAACTTATCACCGCAAATCAACCTTTTATCTACAAATTGTGTCTATAGTGGAAGCAAATACTTCCAAATTTTAATAACAAGATTCAAGACCAAAGCGTTAAGTATATCAAGATTTCTTTTAGTTTTGGGGAAATAACAAACGAAGAAGATACATCGGTTATTTTCTTACATAAAATTTGTACAATACTTAATTCTTATCAAAATGAACTATTGGTTAGTAAAGTCTGAGCCTTTCAAATATTCGTGGGATGATTTTGTAGCGCAAGGAGTCGGTATGTGGGACGGCGTTAGAAATTATCAAGCTCGTAATAATATGAAAAGTATGAAGCTTGGAGATTTAGTGTTTTTTTATCACTCCAACGAAGGACTTGAAGTTGTAGGTATTGCGAAGGTGGTTAAAGAACATTATCCCGACCCTACCACAGACGATGAGCGTTGGGTTGTTGTAGATTTATCACCTGTTGAAAAATTACCAAAAACAGTTACACTTAAACAAATGAAGAATGATGAAAGACTACAAGATTTAGCATTAATCAAACAATCTCGCTTGTCTGTAACTCCTGTAAAATCAGAAGAATTTGACATCATCGTGGGATTGGCTCATGAATAAATAGCTGGTCTACAAGCTTTTGTTAATCTATAACCCAATCACAACATATATGAAAAAGATATTGTTGATTTTAAGTTGGCTACTTTGTACCACTACAATGTATGCCCAAAGTGTAAAGCGCGTAGAAATTCCGCTGCCTTCGGCCTCGTCGGAATACTTTACGATTCCTTTGCAAAAGCAAGGTGTGCTTCTTTTGTCCCAAATCAACAAAAATCAGTTTAACCTCATTAAACTTGATACCAACCTTGAAACTGTTTGGAATATAACTGGCACAATTGATGGCAACCTTGATTATGTAAAGCACTCTTACGATGGCAAAAATGTGTATTTACTTTTTAGCCGTTACCGTAGCAATGTGTTTGAGGTAATCAAAGTAAATCTTGGTCCAGGGTTTGTCGAAAAATTCCAAATTATGTCAGTCGACAGACTTGAAGTATCTGATTTTCAAGCACTCAACTCATCGGTATTTATCGGAGGACTTGTCAATAGTCAACCCATTATCTTATACACAGATTTGGCCGCTCGCAAGACCAAAGTATTGCCTTCTGCCTTGAAAAATCAAGCAGAATTACAATCAATGGAGCTTGATACGGTAAACCATTTCGTGAATGTAACATACGCTGTTGGCAACAAAGGAAAGAATTACCAATTGGTCGTAAAATCATTTGACGAAGAAGGTACGCCAATCAATCAAATTGTGATGGATACCCAAGAAGATTTTGCCATGATGAATGGGCGTCTCAATATGGTTTCGGATAGCACACAAATCATGTTTGGAACCTATGGTCACAAAAACTCCATAGGTACACAGCGTGGTCCTACCTCACAAGGAATTTATTTCAGCAAAATGCTTGACAATGAGCTAACTGAACTGAAGTTTTATAGCTTTACAGACTTCAAAAACTTCTTTAATTATCTCAGTGAAAAACAGCGTTTGAAACAAGAAAGGAAAATTCAAGACAAAAGAGATAAAGGAGAAGACCTTCGTTTAGATTACCGTTTCTTGGTTCATGATATTGTTAAACAAGGTGATAAATACATTCTTGTAGCAGAGGCATTTTATGCGGATTATCGTTACAACAACTTCAATAACCCATATAGTCCGTTTAGTTCATGGGGATCTGGCTTGTATGGTAGCCCTTGGAATTCCTTCTATAATCCATATCGTTGGGGATATGGTTACTACGGTTTGTATTCGCCATTTAGTAGCTACTACAGTCCGTGGGGATATGGCAATAGATATTACAGCAACTCACAAACATTTGATGGTTGGATCTATACCCATGCCATCGTAGCCGCTTTTGACGAAAAAGGAAATTTGTTGTGGGACAATAGTATTCCACTGAAAGATGTGAAAGAGCCTAAATTAGTAGAGAAAGTTCAAGCCTCTATCAAAGGCGATCAAATTACTTTAACTTACAGTAGCAAAGGGCAAATTTTCACCAAAACTATTGCCAAAGATTTAACACTTGACGAATTAACACCTAAACAGGTGGATACTCAGGTAGAAGGCGATGTAGTAAAAAGAACGACGTCTGACCATATCGATTATTGGTTTGATAACTACTTTTTGGCGTCTGGTATTCAACGAATTAATAATGATTCTGAAAACTTAAGAAGAAATGTATTCTATTTGAATAAAGTTTCATTCTAAAATCCAAAGCCAGACAAACTTATAATTTAGCAGAAAAGAACTTTAGCTCATCAAACAATCTATTGTTTTTCAGCAGTTTAAAGAAAAAAGTAAAAATAATCTAAAACAGCGAAGAGCTTATCGTTCAATTTGCACGCATTCTAACAACTCTTTTTTGTAAATTTGTAGCGGTATCCGAAAAGGATACCGCTTTTTATTTGCAGAAGTTTAATCAACAGAACCATTGAGCACAACCGTAATACAAACAGCAACGCCCAAAAACTGGAAAGCCTATCAACTTTTAGATTCGGGTGGTTTTGAGAAATTAGAGAAATTTGGAGACTATATCTTACGTCGTCCCGAACCGCAAGCGGCTTGGGATAAGTCACTTTCTGAACTAGAGTGGCAAAATCGAGCGAATGCATATTTCAAAAAAGACAAAGGATCTCAAGAAAAGGGCGAATGGATGCTAAAGAAAGGCATGGTAGAGCGCTGGTATATGCCTTATCAAACACCCACCTTGAATCTTAATTTTAAGCTGGCATTATCTTCTTTCAAACACGTTGGTATTTTTCCAGAACAAGCTATGAACTGGGATTTTATCATGGAGAAGGTAAAGAAAATGCCCGTTAAAAATCCAAAAGTATTAAATCTCTTTGCCTATACAGGTGGTGCGTCTATTGCAGCCAAGCAAGCAGGAGCCGATGTAACCCACGTGGATTCTATCAAACAAGTAATTAGCTGGTCGCGCGACAATATGGAAGCTAGTCAGCTTGACAATATTCGTTGGGTAGTCGAAGATGCTATGAAATTTGTACGTCGTGAAGCAAAACGTGGCAATGTATATCAAGGAATTATCCTTGACCCTCCTGCCTATGGTCGTGGTCCTGATGGAGAAAAATGGGTATTGGAAGAACAGATTAATGAAATGCTCAAAACTGTTGCACAAATTTTAGATAAAGAAAATTACTTTCTCATCTTGAATATGTACTCAATGGGGTTTTCTTCTCTTATTGTCGAAAATCTAGTAAAGTGTAGCTTTGAGCATTCCAAAAATCATGAATTCGGGGAGCTTTACTTAGAAGATTCTTTCAAAAAGAAACTTCCTCTTGGTGTGTATTATCGTTTTGCGAGCATCTAAAAATAGTACAAACTGGAGGATTTATTAAAGAAAGTCATATCTTACTTTAGTATCTTTCGTTAGTAACTATTTTACTGCTTAAAAACTAAATAAATACTTCTAATGCTTTGAGTAGCAACAAGAAAAGCGCTAAAAGATAAAATTTTTTCATAACAACAAAATCAGTGATTAGTTAAGGTTTTACTAATAGCAAATATATTGTTATTTATATTTTCAAACAATAATTTTTCTTTTGTTTTGGGAACTTTTAAATGTTTTTTAATGCAGCAATAATTTACATGGTAAAGGCTGTAATTTTGAGAATGATGAAAAGACTGTTTTTCTACTATATATTCTTATTGGGAGTGGTACTTTTTTTGGCAAGCTGTAATAGTGAATCAAAAAAAGGGCTTTCTATTCCTGCTGTTCCTGAAGTTACTGAAAAAGCACGCAGAGCTGCCGCAATTGAATTCTTAACAGATTTGATTAATTCGTCGTCTAGTTCTTCTGAAATTTATTACAAAAGAGCCAAATTGTATCTTGAAGACGAAAGACCCAAAGAGGCCTTAGACGATATTAATACCGCCATTGGCATGAAAGCCAACAATGGTCATTATTATCAAACAAAAGCGCTAATCTTGAGAGAACTCAAAGAGCCTCAGCAAGCACTTGAAGCCGCTTCTAAGGCGGAGGTACTCAATGTAGAGTCGCCTGAACTATTTACTCTTTTGGGCGATTTGTATCAGCAAATTGGACAATTCGCCAAAGCAAAACTATACTTGAATAAGTCTTTACAGATTTCTCCAAATCATGGTGAAACGTACTTCTTCAAGGGAGAAATTGCAGCCAGACAAGGCGACACCACTACGGCTTTACAGTATTTTCATCAAACACTCAATCTCAAGCCTACATTTTTGCCGCTTTATCTCAAGTTCGCGGAGGTTTATACAGCCTTACGTCAATATGATTTAGCCTTATTTTACAGCGATGAAGGGATTAAACAGCATCCTAAAAATGCTGAATTGTACTATAAAAAAGGGGTTACCTATCAGCGAGCTTATCAAACTGATAGCGCTTTGGCTAGTTATACCAAAGCTGTCAAGTTAGATTCGTCCTTGACGCAGGCTAGTTTTAGTGCAGGAATGTTGTATTTCAGAATCAAAAACTATCGTTTTGCTTTGCCTCAATTTGCCCATACGGTAAAAATTAACCCCAAATATCCCGATGCCAAGCTTTACTTAGCCATTTGTCAGGAGTTTACAGGTGATTTTGCTTCGGCTATCCTCACTTACGAACAAATTATCGCCGAAAATCCAACAGATTACCGTGCTTCGGGAGGACTTTACCGCACCAAACGTAAGCAAGACTATGGAGCCTTTATTCCAGATAATTATGGTACGTCTACCGATACCAGTAGTTTGAGTCAATATGATATTCCAAGAAAGAATGTAGATACTACATTTAGACCATTACAACCAAAATCAAGATTAAACTTAAAACCTGATTCTTCTCGAAAGAATTAATTATCTTTGAATAGTCTTTACATTTTAATTCATAAATACAAAAACCAACGCCTGTAATGGCTATCCCTTTCGAAGAAATTGTTTGTATAATTTTCTGACTAGGAAAGATAGAATACAGGCCGAAACTAAAACAATCAAATGATTAAAATCACTTTACCCGATGGTAGTGTTAGAGAGTATGCCCAGGGAGTCACTGGGATGGACATTGCCCTCAGTATTTCAGAAGGTCTTGCCAGAAATGTATTGGCAGCGAAAGTAAATGGAAAGGTAGTTGACGCCTCATTACCTATCAATCAAGATTCAGATTTCCAATTGCTTACGTGGAATGATACAGATGGAAAACAAACTTTCTGGCACTCTTCAGCTCACTTGATGGCCGAAGCTATTGAAGCTTTATACCCCGGTACGAAATTCGGTATTGGTCCTGCTATTGAAACTGGATTCTACTACGACATCGACATGGGTGATAAAACCCTAAGCTCGGAAGACTTCAAGAAAATTGAAGATAAAATGGTAGAATTGGCTCGTCAAAAAAATGAATATCAACGTACTCCTATCTCAAAGGCTGAGGCGATTGAATACTTCACTGAAAAAGGCGACGAATATAAATTAGAGCTAATTGATGGCTTAGAAGACGGCTCAATTACGTTCTATTCTCAAGGAAACTTTACGGACTTATGTCGTGGACCACACATTCCAAACACTGGTTTTATCAAAGCCATTAAATTAATGAGTGTGGCAGGTGCTTACTGGCGTGGTGATGTGAGCCGCAAACAGATGACTCGTGTATATGCCGTTACATTCCCGAAACAAAAGGAATTAGAGGAATATCTACACTTGTTGGAAGAAGCCAAACGTCGCGACCACCGCAAGTTGGGTAAAGAATTAGAGTTATTTGCTTTCTCTGAAAAAGTAGGTATGGGCTTACCACTTTGGTTGCCAAAAGGAACAATGTTGCGTGAGCGTTTGGAAGGATTCCTTCGCAAAGCACAGGTTCGTGCAGGCTACTCTCCTGTTGTTACGCCACATATCGCTTCTAAAGAACTATATGTAACATCGGGTCACTATGCCAAATATGGTCAGGATTCATTCCAACCAATTCATACACCTGATGAAAACGAAGAGTTCTTCTTAAAACCAATGAACTGCCCTCACCACTGCGAGATTTATAAAGTAAAACCTCGTAGTTATCGTGACCTTCCATTGCGTTTGGCTGAATTTGGAACAGTATATCGTTACGAACAATCAGGCGAATTACACGGCTTAACTCGTGTAAGAGGATTTACTCAGGATGATGCGCACATCTTCTGTCGTCCAGACCAAGTAGAAGAAGAGTTCATGAAAGTAATTGACTTGGTATTGTATGTTTTCAAAGCTCTAGGTTTCGAAAACTATTCAGCACAAGTATCACTTCGTGACCCTGAAAACAAGGAAAAATACATCGGTAGAGATGAAGACTGGGAAAGAGCAGAAGCCGCTATTATTCGTTCGGCAGAAATCAAAGGTTTGCCAACAGTAGTAGAATTAGGCGAAGCAGCGTTCTATGGTCCGAAGCTAGACTTTATGGTAAAAGACGCTCTTGGTCGTAAATGGCAGTTGGGTACAATCCAAGTGGATTATCAATTACCACAACGTTTTGAGTTAGAATACACTGGTTCTGACAACCAAAAACACCGCCCAGTGATGATTCACCGTGCACCATTTGGTTCATTAGAGCGTTTTGTGGCTATTTTGATTGAAAACACCGCGGGTAACTTCCCATTGTGGTTGTCGCCAGACCAATTGGCCGTATTGCCAATTTCTGAGAAATACGAAGATTATGCAAACGATTTATTCTTGAGATTACAAGAACAAGATTTGCGTGGATATATCGATCACAGAGATGAGAAAATTGGTAGAAAAATCCGTGATGCGGAAGTTTCCAAAATTCCATTCATGCTAATTGTGGGAGAAAAAGAATCTGCTGAAGGTAAAGTTTCAGTGCGTAAAAAAGGAGAAGGTGATTTAGGAATGATGACCATTGAAGAGTTTATTCAATTGGCTCAAGAAGAAATCAACAAGAATTTGGCACGCATCAGCTAAGCAACCAACGATTTGTAGCATTTGGTGAATAACGAGTTCACACTCCCATTGCTCATCGAATGCTGCAGATTAAGGATGCAATAGCAACGAAAAATAAATTTGTGGTTTCACAGACGCGGAAATTTGCATTTCATTTTTTTTTGATTTAGATTTCGGAAAGATAAATTGATAACTATCTAATAATCACGAAAATCTGTAATTAGCCCTTGTGCTGGAACATTTTTAGGAGTATTATAGTTATTAATTTAAACAGTTTTTGAACTTCTAGCTCAATCTGATTTTATATAATTTAAAACTAATAAATTTTACAATATGGCGTTACGCCCGAATAATAATTACAAAGGGACAAAAAGAGAAGAGGAACCTTACAGAATTAATAATGCTATCCGTGGCGTTCAGCAGGTTCGTCTTGTAGGTGAAAACGTTGAACAAGGCATCGTTGAGTTCAAACAAGCCTTAGAAATTGCGAGTCAACAAGGATTAGACTTGGTAGAGATTTCGCCAAAAGCAGTTCCACCAGTATGTCGTGTTATTGATTACGCAAAGTTTAAATACGAACAGAAGAAAAAACAAAAAGAAATTAAAGCCAACGCCGCTAAAACGGTTGTAAAGGAAATTCGTTTCGGTCCTAACACGGATGAACACGATTTTAATTTCAAGTTAAAACACGCTATCAGTTTCTTGAAAGAAGGTGCAAAAGTGAAAGCTTATGTACACTTTGTTGGTCGTGCTATCGTATTTAAAGAAAGAGGAGAAATGCTTTTGCTTAACTTTGCAAAAGGTTTGGAAGAGGTTGGCAAGCCAGACGAAATGCCAAGATTGGAAGGAAAAAGAATGTCTATTATCTTCTCTCCAAAAGTTGTGAAGAAATAGTATTCAATTTCAAATTCCAGTTTTACTTTGACAATCTAATAAATCTGTAAAGGTTTATAGGTATATTTCAGGTAAACCCCTGATAATCAAAAGCCATTAATGACTGTTCGCAGCATTAATGGCTTTTTAAGTATTAATGCAAAATAAAATTGCATTAATACGCTTTAGGCTGTAAGCCGTAGGCATTAGGCAAAAAAGTTTCTATTACTTCATGAGAAATACTATTTAACTTTTAGCCTACAGCATAAAGCCTAGGGCTTAATGCGGGTAAAATTATTTTAATTTTGCCCACTAACTTATTTCTTAAAAATTAATTACAAACGCAATTAATTGCAAACTTTTTTGTATCTTTGCGGACTATTTTACCAAGCCAAGACAGAAATGTTAAGGCAATTACTTTTCACAATTTAAACGTTTAACAGAAATGCCAAAAATCAAAACTAAGTCAGGAGCGAAAAAACGCTTCAAAGTGACTGGATCAGGCAAAATTAAGCGTAAGCACGCTTTCCATAGCCACATTTTAACAAAAAAATCTACTAAACGTAAGCGTAACTTGGTTCATGATACATTAGTATCTTCTTCAGATATGAACAGAGTTACAGCAATGTTAGTATTGTAATTTTTTTTCGGAAATCTAATTTCCATTTAGTTATTGTTCAACCAGAGAATTGGCCTTAAAGATTTCTTCAACGAAACGCCAAATTTCAAAAAACAAGCAAGATTATGCCACGTAGCGTCAATCACGTAGCGTCGAGAGCAAGACGTAAAAAAGTGCTTAAATTAGCCAAAGGTTTTTACGGAAGAGGTAAAAACGTTTGGACAGTAGCAAAAAACAAGATCGAGAAAGGTCTTCAATATGCTTACCGTGACCGTAAGGTTAAGAAAAGAGATTTCCGCTCATTGTGGATTCAACGTATCAATGCTGCTGCACGTCAAGAAGGTCTTTCTTACTCAGCATTCATGGGTAAAGTGAGCAAATCTGGTATCGAATTAAACAGAAAAGTATTAGCTGACTTAGCAATGAACCACCCAGAGGCGTTCAAAGCTGTAGTAGCTAAAGTAAAATAGCACAATAAAAGCCGAACCTCTAAGGAAGTTCGGCTTTTTTGTTTTTCTAGGTTTCAATCACCTTCGTTTTGATACCCACACAATTTCCTTCTATAGGTTTTCCTAACAAATACACCTCAATCTCTATATTCCCAATTCTATAAATTTTTATATCCGTTAAGTTGGCCGTTAATAGAGCTTGTAAATCTTCAGCAGATTTTAGCCACCCTAATTCTTCTTCTCCAAACCAATCTTCTTTTTTCAATAAAGGTTTAAAAAATGTTTCTAAATCCCATTCAGAGGTGGTGACTTCTGGAGGAATTCCTAAAAACATTTTAAGAGATGCCACATCTGGAGTACCTTCTATCGCGAATGGTGCATCAAAGAATTCAATCTTTTCATCAGATTCACTGGGGTAATAAAGGTCAGCTACTAAGGCTGTTATCTTTTCGCCTAAAGATAAATTTGGAGCTTCTTGTGACAAATTGATAGCTGTTTCTGTCATAACACTGATTTTTATAGATTTTAATCATATTTTAGTTGAATTTATAAAAAGTCTTTCTATTATTGTACTCAACACAAACCAAATTTAAACCCCCATAAAGATGTTAGAGCAACTCATGGGTCTAATCCAAGACCATTCTCAAGACGCAATCGTTAATAACCCCGCTATTCCTAACGAAAAAAACAATGATGCAATGCAAACTATCCTTGGTGCCATTACTGGCGGGCTGCAACAGCAGGCTCAAGGCGGTGGTTTAGCTAGCGTTATGGGTCTTTTGGGTGGACAAGCAAACACAGGTGGTGGAAATCTTATGTCTAATCCAATTGTAGCAAACATTACTCAACAAGCAGTAACAGGATTGATGCAAAAATTTGGACTTGAAAATAGTGCAGCAGCAGGAATCGTTAGTCAAGTATTACCGGGTGTAATTAGTTCTGTGATTTCGAAAACTAATGATCCAAATGACAACTCATTGAACATGTCAGATTTCACAAACGCATTTAGCGATGGTAAATTTGATATGAATGATGTGTCTAACATTGCAGGCAAATTACTAGGAGGAAACGCTGGTGGTATTGGCGGCATGTTGGGTGGCTTATTCAAGTAATTAAATCATACCGAACCCATTTATATATTTGAAGGTGTAAGATTTTCTTACACCTTTTTTATTTTCGGTACTCCAGATGTTTATCTTTGAAGCAAATTCATCAAAGACTTTATCTTAGGACTCTACGAAGGATTTCCAGCAATTGTAGATTTGGGATTTCTGATTTCGGAAATAAAATAAAATACCTTTATTATTTCAAAATAGATTAGATTACTCTTCCGAAACCCAACATCAGATATTCGAAAATCCTTCGTACACTACCAAATTATATCGTGAAATTACCTATTTATTTGGATTACAATGCCACAACGCCTGTCGATGAAAGGGTTTTAGCAGAAATGATACCATGGTTTAGTCAAAACTTTGGTAATGCTGCTTCAAGAAGTCATTTGTATGGTTGGCAAGCTGAAGAAGCTGTTTCAGTTGCACGAGTACAAGTTGCTAAGCTACTTGGTGCAGGCGAAAAAGATATTGTCTTTACCAGCGGTGCTACTGAGTCAAATAACTTGGCAATTAAAGGCGTCTTTGAAGCATTTGGCAAAGAAAAAAATCACATCATTACCATAGCCACCGAACACAAGGCTATTCTCGATGTATGCACGCATTTGGAGCAATTTGGGGCAAAAATTACCGTATTATTGCCTGATACTGATGGACTCATCACCACTGCGCAGATAACCGAAGTAATCGGAGCTAATACCTTATTGGTTTCAGCTATGTATGCCAACAATGAAACAGGTGTTATTTTCCCAATTGAGGAAATAGCAAAAGTTTGTCGTGAAAAAAATGTATTCTTTCATACCGACGCCACGCAGGCTGTTGGCAAACTCCCTATCAATTTACGAAATACTCCTATCGACCTATTGAGTTTATCGGCGCATAAACTCTATGGGGCTAAAGGAATCGGAGCCTTGTATGTCAACCGAAATAATCCCAGACTTAAGGTAATTGCCCAAATGGATGGCGGTAAACATGAACGTGGCATGCGCTCAGGAACGCTTAATGTACCTGGCATAGTTAGCCTAGGAAAAGCATGTGACTTGGCTAGATTAGAAATGAGCGCTAATCAAGAAAAGTTGTCTTTTTTAAGAAATAAATTGGAACAAACCATCCTTTCTATGCTAGAAAATACCTCGGTAAACGGAGGAAATGCCCCTAGACTAGCACACGTAACGAATATTGCTTTTGGTGGCGTAGACGGCGAAATGTTATTAGGAAACCTTAAAAATATAGCAGTATCTTCTGGTTCTGCTTGTACCTCTGCCTCTGTCCTACCCTCGCACGTACTTAAAGCAATGGGCATAAATGACGATTTGGCCTATAGTTCTATTCGATTTAGTTTAGGGAAATATACCACAGAAGAGGAAATTGATTTTACGGTCAATCATGTGGTAGAAGTTATTGAAAAAATGAGGTAAAGATTTAGGATAGAATCCTTAGAAAAAGAGAGTGCTGGATAGGAATCCAGCACCAGCGAATGACTTCGCTTCTTATTGTAGTTAAAAGCTTACCAATTTTACTAGTGTATGCAGTCTTCATATATTTTAGCTTTTATTCTAAAGACTTTTTTTTCGCCCTTTTGTAAAACTGTCAATACACTATCAGCTTCTTTTTCTGATTCATATATGCCTGCAACCAAAGCAATTATTTTATTATCTGCTTGGCTTTGATAAAACTTCAAATACTCTAAGCTTAAATCGCTTGAAGGAAAACGTCTTGGTAAATACTCTCCTGCATACATTTCATCTTCAGAATTATCTGGTAATGCGATTAGATCTTTGTCCTTATTAAAATACCGTCCCATTGTGTCAATCGGAATATTCAAATTTCTATGCAGTTCAAACATCTTCTTATGAAGAGTAAAGTAATTTAGGCTGGTATCTGCAATAATGACAAAGTAGACTGATTCCTCATTTTCCTTGGCTTTACTTTCCATGACAATAGGAGTTTCCACATTCGAAACAGTATCGTGAACATTGGCAGGAGATATAACTTTTTTATTTTCATGACTTTTGGTATTACATGCGCATAACCAAAACAACGAAAGGAAGATGAGAGCTATTTTCATAAATATTGGTTGACGGTAGAAATTGTATTTGATAAAATTTTCATTCATTCTATTAATATCGCAAGAACTAAAAATAGTTTAAACCTCATTGTAAGATTTAAAACGTCTATAAATTGGTGCTAAGGGCGTTATTGGTATATTTTGAAGATTTTAAAATATGCTTAAAGCCATTTTATTTTTGTCGTTTTGGCGTCTGTAATAACTTGGCTTTATCTCTTAAGTCTGGGTCTGTTTCTAAGTTTCTTAGAATTTTTTCTACTTTCCCGTGTCCTAATTTTTTTGCTTGTTCAAAATAATAGAATGCTTTTTCTATCAAGTTTTCTTCAGTCAAGAGTTTAAGAGCATAATCAAAAACACTTTCTCTTGTGACTGGGTGGTATATCACATCTCCAGTTTCAATATCTAAGGAAAAATAGTCTTCTGCCACTTTTTTACTTTTATATGACTGTACTCTATTAATATGAAAAACTCCAACGGTCTTATTATCCAACCACTTCAGTTTATCAAACCACTGAAAATTATAGTTTCCTATTAGAAATGTTACTTTTTCATTATGCTGATTGTCAAATAAAGTAACACTCGTAGTACTCTTATTAGGGTCTTCCGAGTAGAAGCCTTTCATTTGAGCAAAGTGTCGCTTGTTAGGACTAGCTTTTTTTTCTTTATAGAAACCATAATAAACAAGATTATCCAATACAAGTTTGTGCCTTATCGCTTCAAAAACAGAAAAATCACAAGAGTATTTTTGACAAACGAATTCTAACCCTCTACAGAACTGGTCGAGCAAAATTTTCTTTCGATTAAACTCATCAAAAAATATCAGGGAATTGTAATCAAAATAGATGTATAGCTCTACAACATATCCCTCTTCAATCGTATTGAAGTATGTCTTTTCATCAAGAGTTAACTTAACAATAACTCTCCAAATATTTTGACCTATCTCGTAGCTTCGAGGAAGATAGAAACTAAAAATATCCGCTAAAAAACTTGTCGATTTTGCCACCAATTGTTGACTGGGCGTAAGCTTTTTCTGTCCCGCTGGAAGTTGAACACCGTACATAAAATCTTGCAAGTATTTTCCCATACTTTATAATGTCATTATTTACCATCAACTAATTTTCATTACCTTACACTGACGTTATTTTATGCCAAATTAATCAATAATATTACATTTTGATAGTGCTTACCCCCGTTAATCCGCTTTATGTTGAAGTCTAATAATTGTATCGACTATCTCAACTGCTTTTTGGTAGCTAATTCCATTTTCTTGGTCAAGTGTTAATGAATGCCCTTCCTCTATTAGTATGATTTCAGGAATAAACCCAACTTCTTGCTCTATAGAAATGGTTTTCAGATTAATGGTATCTCCATAGCTAGGAACACTTGTTTGTAACCAACCGAAATATGGCTCTTCTTTTGTCCTGTTTGGGTCACTCCACAAATTCATCCTTTTATCAAAGTTGTCTTTGCTGATTGTTGTCCAAACATTGAAAATTAAATCTTCATGATAGTCTGTAATTGGAATAGTCAGCCTTCCACGATGGAAAAAGTATTGGTCATCAACTACAAACAAACTTTCGTGTAATTCGATTCTGGTTTCTCGTTCATTAGGAGGTACAGAATAATAATACTCAGGATAATCAGTCCCAAAACAAAGTGGTAATTCATCGTAAATTTTCCCACAACATGAACACGAATAAATAGGTTTGGTATTGTCATCACCAAGAAAAGAAAATATTTCCATTGATAGCTTCTAACTTTTATTTTAGTTGACAGTCATATTCGAAAGGAAAGTTAATTACAATTCTTTCCGTTGATTTTATAAAGCTAAAGAAATCCTTTAAGGTTTTCTATTAGGCCATTTTAACAAGAGAGGTAATCATCTCCCAAAAACAACAAAAAAACCTCGTCTAATCAAATTAAACGAGGTTTTTTGTAATTAATACTGGGTATTACTTTCCTTGTAACAACTGAATGTCTGGTGTTGAGTTGTCATCCAAAGTAACTTTGCCTCTTTCTTTGCGGACGATACGTGAATAAAGCCCTACTTCTTGACTAAACAAGAAGGTAAAGAACAACTTCGTAAATGAAGTATGATATTTCAAATTATCATAAAACTCTGGAGCTGCAGCCTTCAATTTTGGAAGGTTGTTCCAAGGTACTGATGGCATATCGTGGTGTTCATTGTGGTATCCAACGTTCATGTTAATTCCATTCAATGCACCATAGTAGCTGTATGTTTCTTGGTTTTTGTCCAATACCAAATAGTGTTCTTGAATCCAACGAGCACCAAGTGGGTGTAAACCAACCGAGAACATAAAACTTGCACCCATGTAACCTAATGCAGGCCAACCCATTGTATATACAATGATCGCATCAAATGCCAATTGGCAAACGATATTCATAATTACCCAACGGTCGAATACAGCCAATTCTAAACAACGCAATGTACGAATAGCTTGGAAAATTGGGAACAATAACAACCACAATGCTTTACCGATGAAATAGTTGTTAATCAATTTTGCTTCCCAGTGATCTGGTAAGTCTGCATCTAATTCATGAACACCTTGAAATGCATGGTGTTTCAAATGATAGTTTTTGAATGAAATAGCCGTTGGCGCCAATGAAGGGAAGTTTGCTACGATACCTGCATAAACATTCCAAGATGGTTTTTTGAAAATCAAGTTGTGAGCAGCCTCATGGATACATACAAAAAGTGTATGCGTTGGAAATGCACCAATAAGCCAAGCAGCAGCCAAAATAACCCACCAAGCTTGGTCTTTCACTAGGTAAGCCATACCAATTTGCATTGATACACAGCCTAGAATCCAAACAAAAGTCATGGGGTTTTTGGTAATAAGTTTTTTTACTTCTGGGTGAGCTTTTACAATTTCACGTGTACGAGTACGGTGTGGTTCTGTGCCCGTAACATAGGTAAAATCTTTTTGATATGCCATTAGTTTGGTAATTGTTTAGTTGTTATTGTTAATGTGACTATTTCAAGATTCGGGGATTTTCTGACGAAAATCTTTCAAATATATAGCGAACTTCGCGTTTTATCAATTTGTTTACGAATTAATGCTTTTTTAGTACCTTTTACAATGATATGAATCACTGTTGAGACAAGCTTCTTGTGTTTTATCCAATATTCATGAGTATTTTAACAAGAATTAAGACTATCGAGAAAAATACTTTTATCCTACCTCAATTTTCAACCATGAAGAAATACATATTACCGTTACTTTTGGCAGCTTGTACCGCTCAGGGGCAAGTATCTGGAACACTACCCAAACCTTCTGCCAGACAATTGGCTTGGCAACAATTAGAGACTACTGCTTTTTTGCATTTTACTGTGAATACTTACACAGATAAAGAATGGGGAGAAGGTGATGAATCTCCTTCGATTTTTAACCCTACTAAGTTAGATGCGATGCAATGGGCGAAAGCCTTGAAAGCTGGAGGTTTCAAAATTGCTATCATTACGGCGAAACATCACGATGGATTTTGTCTTTGGCCTTCAAAATATACCGAACATTCTATCAAAAACAGTCCTTATAAAAACGGGAAAGGGGATATTGTCAAAGAGCTTTCGGAAGCTTGTAAAGCTGTTGGAATCAAATTTGGCGTGTATCTTTCTCCTTGGGATAGACATGAAAAAAGTTACGGGACTGACGCCTATAATACCTATTACAAAAACCAGTTGAGAGAACTATTGACTAATTATGGTGAAATAGCTGAAGTTTGGTTTGATGGTGCCAAAGGCGAAAACGCTAAGAATATGGAGTATGATTTCCAAGGATATTGGAAAATGGTGCGTGAGCTTCAGCCAAAGGCAGTAATGTTTTCGGATGCTGGTCCAGACGTTCGCTGGGTTGGAAATGAAAAAGGAAACGCTGGAGAAACTTGCTGGTCGACTATCAATAATGCAGGACAAGCGCCAGGGAAAGCTGATGAACATTATTTGAATACCGGTGATGAAAAAGGCCCAGACTGGATACCTGCCGAGACTGATGTTTCGATTCGTCCAGGATGGTTTTGGCATGAAAAAGAAAACGCCAAAGTTAGAACGCCACAAAATTTGGTTAATCTCTATTATCAATCGGTGGGAAGAAATAGTTTGTTGTTGTTAAACATCCCTCCTAACCGTGATGGTTTGTTAGAAACAACTGATGTGAACGCCATTCAGAAGTTTAGAGCCATTTTAAATGAAACATTCGCTCATAATTTAGTAAGCCCAAAACATAAGCTTTTGATTGACAAAAAGTTAAGCACTAGTAAAGTATTGGATGTAAATCAGTCTTTAATTTTACAACTAGATGGTGAAAAAGAGTTTGACAGAATTGCGATTCAAGAAAATATTGCTGAGGGACAAAGAATCAAGTCATTTTTGGTAGAATTTTGGGATGGTAAGACTTGGCAAAAGCTAGCCGAAAGTACAACAGTCGGTCACAAGCGCTTATTACGATTCCCAACTGTTAAAAGTACACAGGTAAGATTAACTATCAAAGACGCCTTAGCAAAAGTATATTTAGCAGAGTTTGGCGTTTATAAAGCCTCCGCACAAGAATAAGATAAGAACTTCGTTATCAAGGTGTTTGAAAGCCATTTCAAGCACCTTATTTTTTAACTTGTACTGACATGAAAACTTTTTTTGCCTCTTTTTGCTTATTCATTACCCTAATACTCTCGAATAAAGTTCAGAGCCAGCACTTGAACACAAGTGGTACTTTTTTAGATAAAAAAGGAGGTCTTTTTGTTGCCACCATTGAGAAAGACAAATCGGATTTGGCGTCGATAAAAGTCAAGAAATACCTATTGAATAAAAAAACTAATATTACCACGAGTGTTGTCACGAGCGATTATAACCTAGATATACAATCTCCAGTCAAAATACTTGAGACTTCTAATGGCACTTTGTATGTTGTTTTTTTAACAAAACCTATCGTTCATGCCAATCCTAATCCATTTAAAATGAGTGATGATGTTTCATCGAAAAACAATACTGATAACGCTCCCAGAAGCAAACATTCTGAAACGCAAGGAACCACGGTCGTTAACTTCAAACAGTTGAGATATGCATATTCTAATAATGGAGGAAAAACATGGTCGGAAAGCAAAGCCATTGAAAACTTAGATGCCTACAGCGCAACCCACACAGATTTATTTGAATTAAAGGAGTTTAGTGGAGATAGGTTGGAAATTAAAGGAGTAAAAAGACTTATTAAGGATGAAAGAGATGTGGTTTTTAATGTAGTCATAGACAATAAGTAGATAGATGTTATTTGTAAAAAGTATATCAGTTAGTTAAATAAAATTGAGTGAATGGTGATTGAGAGAATGAGTGATTATTTTTAATAAGAATTTTATTCGTAGAGACGCAATGATTGCGTCTCAAACCGAGCCATATCTAGCATGAGAGTATCAAAAAAGCGGTCGGAAAATATTTTCCGACCGCTTTTTTGATAAAATTTAGAGAATAACCCAAATCCTAAAATTAGGGATGACTTATGCTCAGACTACTTTTCAGTTTCACGCTTTGCTCCTTTGCCACTATCTAATTGTGATAAAACTTTTTGTAACCGAAAACAGAAGCAATTGGCGCTAATATATGAGCTAAAACATTTTGTGTTTTTTGAGACAAACCTTCAAAATAAATCTTACTCTCCATGTAGTTTACCCATACCATACTTTGCAAAAAGTTGGCATTCCCGTTTCTTATCTTGCCATTTTGCCACATCGTGATCATTGTTTCTATTAGTGGCTCGATGTCATACGAAGGTGTTATAGTATAGTACATCACTACTGGCTTGGCTGAGTCATTGTAGTGTCTATGAGCTTGAGCTTTGGGTAAAATAATGGTTTCACCTGCCTTTGCTAGCATTTTTTTGTGATTAATTTCATACGTGAGTTCTCCTTCTAAAATTTCATAGATTTCGTCAGACTTCTCGTGACAATGACAAGCAAGTGCTAATTGATTGGGTTGTAAACATACTTTTATTTTAGTATGATTACCATTAGTTTCGGAACTAACCTCCATAAATTCAAAGGTATTTCCATTCCTATCTTCCAGAATTGTGCCTTTCTTCACCATAATTTTAAGGTTTAAGCTATCAGACTACTTTCTTCATCGAAAGCAGATTTAATAGAGGTAATAAAAAGTATTAATGGCTATTTTTGCAATGACATTTTACTTTAGTTAGGTTAACACTAAAGCAATTACTTGTGGAGTTAGAGAAGAAATACATTTCTTAAAACAATGTGCGGTTGCTTCAGGAAATAAACTTTAAGGCTATCAAAAATAATTGAATATTAAACACTTATCAACTAAGATTCGTCTAATTATTATACGGCATATAAATTCCCCTTTTTGTTAACAAAAATCAATTTTATCACTTGAACTGCAAGCTATAGTCTACTTAAATCTTTTGTTTCTTATGAAAGCAACATTCTCTACTATTCATTTTCAGAGTGAGGTTGGACGTAATAATCCACTCAAAATATATTATCTGAGTGTTCCGCCTGATGTCGTTCAAGCCTTAGGTGGAAAAATGGGTATTAGATTTTTGTGCACCATCAAAAATACCACCTGGCAGGCTGGCCTGGTCGCTTTAGGTGAAGGATGGGCATATATTAATCTCAGTACAAAAAGAATGAAAGAGGCAGGATTAAGCCTAGGCTCGACGGTAGATGTGAAATTAGAGCCAGACTTGAGTGAATATGGAGCTGTAATTCCTGAAGAGCTTCAGGCAGTTTTTGATACCGACCCAGAGGGATATGACCGTTTTCAAGGACTGAGCAAAGGAATGCAACGCTATATCATTCATCATGCTGATGGGGTAAAATCGCCACAATTGAGAGTTGAAAGAGCACTGATGATGATTGAGAATTTAAAAAAGTTGCCCGTAGGAAAAGAGGAATTTAGGCGTATTTTAGGAAAACATGATTAAAAAAATATCCCCAAACTTGGATGGCCGCAAGAATGGGGTATTTATTCTCTCATGTATGTAAAAATTATTAAATGATTGTGTACTGTTAAGCAATCGGAATATGGTTAAAAAATCTATTTTGCTTGTACACTTACAGTATTACTCATTTTGTAGCTTGTCCCATCTTTGAAATAGACTTTTACTGCATAATCCAAGGTGTTTGGTGTCTTATCCAGTTTTTCTGAAAATCTATTTGCTTCAACCGTTTGCCACGTACTCAGTGCTGCTTTATTTTCTGCACGATAAATCACAAAATGAGATACGTTGTTTGAACGGCAAGTCCAATCTAAAGTCACAAGTTTTTGATTGGGTTCATAATTTACTTTCAATCCTTCCACGCTGGCAATGCCATTTTCACCAACATACAAAATCGATTGAGAAAACTCTGATTTAGATTTAAGTTTGCTATAATCTTCTGCCTCCACTTTGTATTCATAGCGTTGGTTATTTTTTACGTCAGTATCTATATAATTGATAGAGGTTGTCAATAAGCCATTGTATTGCTTCAACACCTCCCAACTTCCTTTCGAAGATTTTTTATATAGTGTATGAAAAGAAACATCTTCACTCGAACTTGGGATAATCAATAGTTTTATCCCGTTTTTCTCTACGACAATTTGTTCAAAAACAGGTGCCGTTGGAGGATTAGTATCGGGTAATTTTGCCATAACCACAGGTGAATATTCTGAATGATTATTGCTTAAATCAACCGCTACTACTTTATAAAACAGTTGGCGATTCAATAATGTTTTGTCTGGGATTGAATCTGTGTAATCAGAATTAGGAACGCCATAAGGCGTGAGCAATGTATAATTTTTGGCATCCTTGCGATACGCTCGATACACTTTATAGATAGCGACATCAGGCTCTGAGCTAGCGGACCAGTCTATCACTACTTTCCCTTGTGGAGTAGCCGAAGCCGTGAGTGTATTAGGAGCTTTTGGAGGCATTCTATCCTCAATATTTGCCACCACCGGCATCGCATAATTTACATTCCCAACGGTATCTACTGCTCCAACTACATAATATCTCCCCGTGTACGGCTCAGGTGATGCGTCGGTAAAACTGAGACTTTGATTAGATAAGACCTCTTTTTTGACAAAATTAAAAGGCCCAGCTACTGTGCCCCCTTTGGCTATGACATAACCTTTGAGGTCGTTGGTATTACCTGTTTTTTCCCATGTAATAATTACTTCCTTGTTATCTACAACTTTTATTTTAACATTTTTAGGTTTTGTAGGAGGCGTAAAATCCTTTGGCGAACCTACCATGATATCCGACACTGGACTAGATACACCGAACGGATCAATCCCAACGATGCGATAATAGTATTTGCGATAGTTGACCAAATTAGAATCAATATAGGTAATCAGAGAACTAGGATTAGCAATGCCTTTGTAGGTTAAAGAATCTTGTTTGAGTATATTTTCATCAGCAGGCGTTTGAATGTAAGGATTAGAGGTGATAGATTTAAAATTTTTCCCATCCTCACTTCTTTCTATTAAATACCCCGAAAACTCACCATCCACACTCATGCGATACCAACGAAGTGTAACCTGCGAGTCGCCTTGTAAAATACCTGCCGTTATGGGCGCATAGACTTTGGTAAACTGGTTGGCAAACAATACCACTGTCGCAGTATCGGCTTTAGTACTAGATTTGGCATCAGTATCTATCCAAACTTTATACATAATAATATCATCGGGATTTTTAGCAGCCTTATCGACCCAACGCAAACCAAGCACTGTCGCAGCATTAGGACTATAATCTGCCGATAACATCGCACTGGCGTAGCGACTATTTTGTTCATTACTTTTTTGGATAATACCTCCTACACTCTGCTGAAAAGTCGTGCTTACTTTGGGATTATAGAGTGACTGTACAGCAGCACCCACATAACTATCTTGTTTGGAATAACGCAATTTCACCTCCTCAAAGGTCAAAGGAAGAATTTTATTAGGTGTCAAAAGTGTACTTACACCTTGACTTGAGCCTTTTGAGATAACCGTTTTCTGAACACGATAACCTTTTTGACTAGCAATAAGCCATTGCGCTGCATTGGTAGGCGCCCAACGCAATACGACCGAGTCTTGGTAATTGCGTACAAGAAGCTGAACTTTTGGATTGAGAGACTTTTGCGCCTGAGTTTTCAATCCAACGAATAACAACAACATGAATATATAACTTAGTTTTTTCATGACTCACGAGTTTTAAGTATATCAAAAAACGGGACAAAGAACTAGTTGTAAAGACCACTAAAAATGTGGAGAAACTTTGAGTACTATTACTCCATTGCTTCAAATCATACATCTACACTCCTATTTTCTTTGTCCCATTTTGCTTAAAATTTAAAATACCCTCCTACGATTGGTGATGGCATAAATGCTGCCGTACCAAAAGTGAAAGCCTTCTCTACCCTATTGGTTGGTGCATCTGCATAAGGTTTGTACTCCAACGTAATATAGGCAGTTGTGCCACCCGTCCGTGGCTTGAAGGTATAATAACTGGCTGACAGATAACCACTATACACATCCAAATCGGCATTGCTAAAGTTACGAGCCATCGTGGAGGCAGAGGTATTCAAGGTCAAACTTCGACTTGTTCCTTGTACATTGATATTCGCGAAAACAGAACCAAAACCTAAGGAAACGTTTTTCCAATTCCCTAAACTTGCATTCAGTGCTTGGCGAGTTTTGACCATATTTTCTCCAAAATTCTTGACTGCATAGAAATCATGATACGCCACTTGGTCTACCTTGAAAGCGAAAGCATACATTCTGGTAGGTTCGTCTTCTAACGGGAAGAAAGTCAATGAAGGTCCTATAATATCGTCCATTCGTAAAGCAGAGCTAATCGTATTGATATTTCCTAACGTTGCTTTTACACTACCAGAATTAGTAGGCTGATTCGAAGTCGGTTGATTTACAGGAGCTTGTAAGCCATTGAAAGAAGCATTCAAATTAACTGATCCAATAGAGGCAACTTGCCCTATCAGAGACTGGCGTTGGATGGTTACCGCTAAATCTGGTGTACCAATACCTACAATTTTTCTCAGTTCTTGAACACCGTAGTTGATACCTACCTGTTTGGCACCAAAATTCACCAAAGGCGTGTACACTTCGTTTTGAATATAGGTATCAAAACTGACTACGCCAGCTTTCATGGGACTCGATACATTCAATAAAGCTGGCTGGGTTTTTCCATTACGAGTGTATCCATACAACTCTGCATCGTCAAAATTCTCGGCTGTTCCATTGGATGGCTTTATATCCATGACCAAGTAATCCGCAGATTGCACATTATTGGTATTACGATATTCGGCTCTTTCAAAATTTACGGCTGACAATTTTTCATTGATAGTACTGTATTTACTGGTTTTGAAAACAATGTCATAAATTACCTTAGATTTCGGAATCGAGGATGAAGAGGTTGCCGAGCGATTCAAGGCATTTTTGTTGATATAGAAAAAATCCTCTTGGCTTCGTAAAAATGCTGAGGCTTTAGCCACCGTAACTTTTTCTTTCACCATGGCACTCGCCAAAAGTTGCTGATTGAGATTGATGGCTGAGCCTACAGCACTTTGATAAATTCTACGGATTTCGACACGGTAGGTTTTATCATTTTGTAAATTGTTCGGAATATCAAATTTTACCTGGTTTTGTTTGTCGTAATACACCGCTGTAGTAAGTGTATCGCCACCATCTTTCGGAATATATACTGCCTTGTAGATATATTTTCCAGCCAACAAAGCACTAAATTTTGAATCGCTACCATCTACGGTGCTACGGAAGGCCTCATCAGGAATTTGTCCTTCGATCACTCCTTGTGGCAATTGATTTTTTAGGAAATAATTTTGTCCTTCTAATGGCCAAGTATAATTTACGTTGCTAAACTTGATATAATCAGGTTGTTTGGCGGTTGAAAACTCTACTGTTTTTTCTTCTGAACGATTGGCATTATCACCTTTTCCTCCAACTTCTTCAATACCTAATGAAATACTGAATTTATGTTTGGAAGTTGAGGCAAAATGTTTGTTTTTCGACAAAATCAATTGCTGATTATCATTCACCCATTCAGGTGATTGGAAGCCATCAAATGTGGTTAGACGACCGCCATTTTTACTGTCTTCATACGTAAGCTTGTATTCTTTTAGTTTAAAACGGAATGTTTTGACGGTATTATCAGGCATTGCTAATTCATAATCTTGCCCAATGCTTGTGTTGAATGTTACGGTAATGGGTGCATCGGTTTCTACAGCATTTTCGCCATTGGCAGGAGAAATATCACCGATAATTTCGATACCATCCAACCCATTATCCTTATTGTTGGCAGGGGTACATTGTTCACCAAAAGCCAAATCAAAGCCTGTATTTATTTTGATTAAACCCAATACATTCCCTTGAACTTTTACCCTACCGCTCATCCACATCGGATTTGGAATACCTCCTTTGAGTATTGCGCCAGCCGTCACTTCACATATTTTGAAACGTCCAGCGGCAAACCACGAATCTAAGTCTATATAAGCGCCTCCGTTGAGATAAGCATACATTTGAGCATTGGCATACCAGCCGTTCCAGCCTAAGGCTTGACCACCTTGCTCGCATTCGATACCATATTCTAAGGCAGCATCGAAGCCTAAAATTGCAGATGCATTCACAGATAGAATGGCTACAGTAGCATCAAAACTACCTTGTAGTTGTCCGCCTACCAAAATGGAGAACTTGGGCACAGAAGTAACTCGTCCGTCGTCGTCGGTACCGACATTCGTTTTGGAAGCTACCTTACTATATTGGGCATTGCGATACTGGTCAGCGGCGGCGTTAGCACCTCCCATAAAATTGCTTACTTCGGCAGGCAATTCTGGCAAACCACCCAAGTCGTTACCCATCGCTATATAAAATTTGGCTCCCAAATGCGCTTTTACAACAGGAAGGTTCAAGTCCAAAATATTGAATGCAATACGTTTTTGGGCATCGAGAGGGTCACCTAATTTGATATGCCAATTTTGTGGATCAAAGTGGACACGCAATGGCACTTGAACATTTGTTCCTAATATGCCTGCAGTAATATCTGCGTTTACATCATAAATGCCTGGCGCCAAATAATTGAAAGCTACTGAACCTTTCACCAAGGTAGTTGGGTCGTCGGGAGTACCATCTTTGCTGATGATATTGACAGAACCCGTAGCGTTAAAGTTATTGAGTGCACCATTAGAAAAACCCGCTTCAAGTCCGACAGAGGCCGTCAATAAACGAGCATCTGCCACCGACATGTACACACGAGCTTTGAGTCCCCAAGCACCTTTTTGTGGTGAATACACCAAGCCAGACTTTGTCACGCCCGGAGCATTATTTAGCTCAAGTTTTTCGGCGTCGGTAAGTGGCTTATTAGCAATTTTGGCATCTACTGTACCCTCTTGTTTCATGTTAAAATACAATCCTCCACCAAAACCTGTCAAGGTGAGCGGTGGCACTAATACAAACCCAGGATTTGCCACCACTGAAGCATCCATATAACCATAATAATAGTCATTGGTATTGCCAAAAATGATATTAGATTCGACTGTTGCCAGATTCGGAATTTTTACCTTTCCCCATCCACTCAAGCCTGTTCCGTATTTTGCATCGCTATAATAAAATTTCAATTCACCTTTTACATTGGCAGGACCGAACTGTCCATCAATCGTAAATCGAGAAGGATATACTCCTTTGAAAGAAGGCGTTAATTTTCCATTGACAAAATCTAATCTTCCTAATACCTGCACCGTTCCTGAGGCATTTGCCAAACTGGCATCGTCGCCACCTACCATGACTTTTACCCCAAATTCGAAGCCTAAGCCTATATTATTTTTCACAAATTTTGGAGGAATCAATTGAATAGGGAAACCTCCCATTTTTGATTCTTTACCTCCATTGGCTACTGCCGAAGTCATGATAATATCCTCGTGAGGACCGCCTTTTACGTCTTTATTAGCAGGGTCTTTTTCATGTTCTCCTGCCAGTCCTCCCTCCAGATACCATTCACCTGTTTGTAGATAAATGCCACTTCCAGCAATTTCGTCACCACCCAAGGCTTTGAAAGTTGAAAGAGAGAAATTCTCAAAAGTCAGGTCAGGCACGACCATATTGAGTGGTGGTTTAGAATCTAAGGTTAAAGTGCCATTGAGTGAAAACAAAAACTCTGGGTCTTTATCCTTTATCAAGCCAATCACAAAAACTGAGTTAGGCGCTATTTTCATATTGGCCATAAATACTGGCACGTTGTATCCTTGTGGTTTAGGTTTTACCAAGATTTTGAGAGAATCTATACCATTGCGAAGGTTACAAGTATAATCTAGCACATCGGAACTAATAGGCAATTGTATTTTACCCACCATATTGCCTCGTATCAAAGCATTTTTGACAATCAATACCTCAAAAGAATCTACAGAAAAAGCCAATTTCCCCATTTTACCAGTCGTATAATCCAACAGCGGATAACGTGAAGGCGTAAAACGTGCAGTGAGTCCGTCGCTATCAAAAACCATATTAGATGCAGCAAAACTGAGTCGATTATTACCTCCTCCACCTAGTGATTTTGGTAACAATACATCTACTCGTTGTAAATACAGTCCTTTAAAAGTATTACCTCTTTCGCCATCATATTCGGCTGGTGGGTTAAAATTGGGAGGATTACGAAAATCAGAATGGTCATAAAACGCATCTAAGCCTTTTACCGAAATTCCTCCCGCATCCTTAATCCCAAAAATGGGAACAGTCACTGTAGCAACCCAATCGTTCCATTTATTAAAATCAAACTTGAGTTGTGTAATGACATCGCCTGCCAAAGTATTACCGTTTTCGTCGTTTAATTCCAACACATTTTTTCCTAAATTCAAATCTGCTTCCACATGCACATGACGAACCGAGTCTTCGTCGAGAATAGCATAGGTACCATCATTTTGTGGATAATGACTTTGCTTAAACGTGATTGGAGTATAGGGAGCTTTAAAGTCTTTTACTAAATAAAGTACTGCATTTTTGGGGAAAAGCTTGTCAGGCAACATACACATTTCGGTGGCTGCCATCGACAAAAAGGAGTTATCCTCTGGCATTTTGACATTGAGTAATGCCCCCATTTCGGCACCATCTGGCGCTATTGTGAAATAATTGATTCCAATCAAACCAGCGCCAGTGCTATATCCAATAGGCAATGAAACGGCCATTTGCCCTTTGAGGTCATTCCAAAGTTTGCTAGTTAGCAAGTTGGTGTAGGTCTTAAGGTAGTCTACACTGATATTTTTATACGTCGATAAATCGGGAGGAGTAATGCCTGGCATTTGGAAACCTTCATCGCTTCCATTCGCCAAACCTGAAATAGCTTGATTAGCGGCATTAATTTTCAATTTTGAAAATTTCACCTTCAACGGAACATAATTCCAAGTAATTCGTCCATTCCCCGACCAACCCTCTGGCGATTCCACGGCTTGGTCAATGGTCATATCAAAATTGCCTATCTTGATGGTCTTTCCCGTCAGGTAAGTCTGCTTTACAGCCACTAAATCAGCTGGAAATTTGGCATTTTTACACTTTACAATACTGCTGTTTGCTGCCAACATTTCGCCCTGTGCGCCTACTCTAAAAGTGCAGACTTCGCTTTTTCCATCATTTTGTAAATAGATTTTTTCGTTAGCATCTTTCGCAACCACCATCCACGCATATAGCCCATTGACGAGTTCGGGATAGTTGGCTCCAAAAATGAGATTGGGAGCTACTAAATCTTTTTCCGAATATGGATTACCAACATTTCTATTGATCGCATTATTAATGGCGTCGTTAGGATTTTGTCCTTCTGGCACTCTAACAAGGTAAAAATCATACGTTATTTGTGCCCCAGCAATATTACCCACGCAAGGAGTCCAGTTAAAAACGATGTTCTGCGGATTAGTCGACTGAATTGGTGTAACGGGGTCACATACTGGCATCGTCAAGCGAGGTGGCTCGATATAGGTTATCGGAATCATGATACACCCACGAGGCTCATTGCCGTTCAATATTGCAGGTCGCTGATTGTAGGGTGCCACCTTGATACAAAATTCGTAAAAGCCTTGAGGAATTAAGCCACTAATCAACGATTTAGGGTCGATGCCCGTAATATCGATGTTATTTTCAGTAAAAAAGTTTTGGCTCGAACCAAAAATTTCTATTTCCACAGGCACACCATTACCGGGAAGTGTTATTGGCGAGGAAGGCTGGTAAGAGTCACGGGTAACGGCTCGTACACCATTGTTTTGTCCTTTTATTTCTCCCAAAAGCTTTACATCGACTGGGTTAGGAGTTGTATTTGTCAAAATCACTCTCAAGGAGTTATTGGCACCATCGGGTGCATAATCTTTGAGTCTTGGGCTGTAAGGTGGGGGAAAAATCGTTTGAACGTTGATTCCACTAAGGGTTTGACAAAAGGAGTCAAACCCTACTCCCATCAATAAGCTCAGAAAAAGAAAAAGTTTTTTCATGGCGTTGAATGATTTAAAAGTTGAGAGAGTAACCTGCTTGGGTATATACTTCTGTAAAATTTCTTGCTTCAAATTTGAGGTCTTTGTTGTAGAGCAATGCTGCACTTAGCGAAAGTTGTTGTTTGCTCGACAGCCTGATACGTCCATTCCAGCGGGCATTGAAAGTATAGCCATTGGCATTTTCTTTGTAATAGTTTTGGTTGTAATTGACATTCAAACTATTGGAAAATGATTTCAAGTTTTTAGAAATATTCAAACTCACCCCCATCGATTGTGTATTGCCGTAGGACAAAAAGTTTTTGATAAAAATCCCTCCGGGGCTTATCGTAAATTTTTGTTTCATGTTGTTTCTCAAATAGTTGAAAGACAAAAACAGGTTATTAAACTCTAATAACTGTTTTGAAACCGTGTTATAATCAGTGGAATTTTGATAACTCGACATCAAGTTTATGGAATGGCTAACCACGCGGTCGCCCCAAGCAAAACGAGGTGCTACGACCAAACTTTGGTTGACTTGCTGGATTTTGAGCGTATCAATAATTCTATCAGGATTGTTCTGGAAAGTGCCGTAATTCGAATAGGTCATCATCATTCCAAACTTGGCAGAAGGCTGTACTGACAAATTGAGTGATCCAATATTGCGAGTAGTTTGAGTGGCTTTGGTTTTACTAACATTATCTTGCTGTATGCCATAACTGCCACTCAAGTTTACTCGACCCTGCCAGAAAGAAAAGGAGGGAGAAAATAGTATTTCTTGCACATCATTGTTAAAAAAATACGCTCCCATCGACTTATAATCTGTAGAAATTAAACGGTATTGAACTTGTAAGGATGCAAAGCGCGAACTAAATCTCAGACTACTATTGGCAGCATAACCCACCTGCGTACTCCGCTTTAGTAAAAATAATTTCTTCAAAAATTCACTATCGAGGGATATTGTTCCAGTCAAATCTTTGGCATTTATATCGGAGGTATAACCACTTACACCAATGTCAGTCGACCACGATATTTTCTTGAAAAAAGTCAATTGAGAAACAATCCCAAGTGTAGTATTTTCGGCGGGAGTGATACCTTCGGCAATTGGGATTTTGATAGAATTTTCTTCATCCCAAGCTTTGGTATAAATCAGGTCAATAAAGTTCTGTGAAGACCCTACTCCTACTTTTACGGCATATCCCATACGTCTGAAGCTAGAAGGTAAAGACGAAAAGGTATTGCGAGTAGTATCTCGTAAACTTGCTTGTTGAAAGCGTCCATACATCGCAGAAAAGCGAAATTTGCCAGGATTCAGGTCGATACCTGCTCCAAAAAACATTCGCCCAGCCAGTGTGTAATTTGAATAGCTAAGGTTACGATACCCCAAATGCAGTCTCGCCCATTTGTAAGATGGACTCATTCCAAACTGTTGGAAGGGTCCTGAAAAGGACTGACTTTGTTGGTTAATCAAGAAAAAGAATGGCATTTGAATACCATAAAACGAAATAACAGGACTGGCAGAAATAGTCCAAGAAAAAGGGTCGAGACGTTGCCTGCCTTCAAGATTTGAATAGGTATTAAAACCTAAATTCAAACCTCCCGAGACAGTGACAGGCTTTTGTCCCTTTAAACCACCCAAATCTTGCGCCAATAGCGGAATCTGCCAAAAGCATAGTAGTATAAAAAGTTTCTTCATGAGTAGGGCAAGGAAAATGTTTACCCAAAATAAGAGGGTTTATTTCCCTTAATCCATGCCCTTTTTTAGTCATTGAATAAGTGGACAACTAATTGATTTACAATAAATTAAATAAAATTAAAAATGATTATTTTTTTCTTTGATATAGCTTATAACCCTTTTTACACATTGTTTGGTTTGTCCTCTGCTTTCATAAGTTAGAGACTGGGAGAAAAGTGAGTCCAAGACTTAGTCTTGAAATAGGCTTTAACAATATGTTAATCACGCTCTTTGTAGTTTTTATGATAATAACTGTACTAAACCAGATAAGAATGTGTAGATTTGACACAATATTTGCAAAATTCAAATCAATCTATCAATCCCCCAATTAATAAAGCGTGATGCTTTATGACCTCAATTATGAAAAAAGTACTATTCATCGTCGCGATGCTTCTGCAAATTTCAAGCTTCGCTCAAGAAAATGTAAGTATTCTTAGTCCTGACAAGCAATTAAAAGTTAGTCTGGCGATTACGGATGGTAAAGCGAATTATTCTGTCACTTATCAAGGCATTACTGTATTGGAAAACTCTCCATTAGGACTTTCTACGAGTATTGGAGACTTTAGCAAATCTTTGACTTTGGTAAAAAAGGAAGAAAAGCAAATCGACAAGACTTACCAACAAAGTAGAATCAAAAAATCGAGTATTCATTACCTTGCAAACCAAGTAGTATGTACCCTTTCAAACGCTGATAAAAAGCTCTTGGAAATTACTTTTCAGGTAAGCAACAATGATATTGCCTTTCGATATGGACTTTTTCCATTTAAAGAAACTGCCAATTGTATAATCGAAAAAGAGTTGACTGGCTTTAGTTTCCCTTCAAACACAACGACTTTCTTAACACCACAAGCTCCCGCAGGAAGTGGCTGGATGCGCACAAAACCAAGTTATGAAGAAGAATATGAAGCCGATGCTCCACTCAACCATAACTCCAAATACCATTTGGGATATACCTTCCCTGCTTTGTTTCATATAGGAAAAGAGGCTTGGGCTTTAGTTTCAGAAACAGGCGTAACAGGAGCCTATTGTGGTTCAAAATTAAGCGAATCCAATAATGGCACATTCTCTATTTCATTTCCTGAAAAAGACGAAAATAACGGTCATGGCAGTGCTGAACCAGCAATGGCGTTACCAGCTACGACGCCTTGGCGTACTATTACGGTAGGAACAAGTCTGAAACCAATTGTAGAAACTACGATTCCTTTTGATGTAGTTGAACCACTTTATGCACCTTCACAGGTATATAAAGCGGGGCGTGCGACTTGGAGCTGGATTATGTGGCAAGATGAAAGTATGAATTATGATGACCAAATAACCTTCATTGATTTGGCACAGAAATTAGGATATGAATATATCTTGATGGATGCACTTTGGGATAAAAATGTAGGATATGAGCGCATGGAAGCATTGATTAAATATGCTCATTCTAAAAAGGTAGATGTGTTTTTGTGGTATAATTCCAATGGTGCTTGGAACAATGCTCCTCAAGGTCCGAAAAACTGTATGAATAATGCTATTGCTCGTAAAAAAGAGATGAAATGGCTAAAAGCTCAAGGCGTAAAAGGCTTGAAAGTGGATTTCTTTGGAGGTGATAAACAAGAAACTATTCAGCTTTATGAAGATATTTTAAGCGATGCCAACGAATATGGTTTAATGATTATCTTTCACGGCTGTACGCTTCCTCGTGGTTGGGAAAGAATGTACCCTAACTATGTAAGTAGTGAAGCAGTTTTAGCCTCTGAAAACTTGATTTTCAACCAGCATTTTGATGATAATGAAGCCTTCAATGCATCTCTGCATCCATTTATCAGAAATACCGTTGGGAGTATGGATTTTGGAGGGACTTTGCTCAACAAGCGCCTCAACAAAAATAACAATGGTGGAAGAACTCGCAAAACGACGGATATTTTTCAATTAGCTACGGCTGTTTTATTCCAAACAACAGTACAGAACTTTGCACTCACACCAAATAACTTGACAGATGTTCCAAGTTTTGAAATTGATTTTATGAAAAAAGTGCCTACTACTTGGGACGAAACAGTTTTTATAGATGGTTACCCAGGAAAATATTGCGTATTGGCACGTCGTCATGGCAGTGAATGGTATTTAGTAGGTATCAATGCTGAAAAAACTGCGCTAAAAATCAATGTAAAATTGCCAATGTTTGCAGGAAAAACCGTTGCAGAATATAGTGATGATGAGAAAAGAAATCCAACTTTTAAGTCAACAAAAGTCGCTAACTCTGGAGAAGCTTCCTTGACTATCCAGCCAGAAGGTGGTGTTATTTGGGTGAAATAACGAGATTCGATTTCGGATTTAGGATGTTGGATTGCGGAAGTGATTATGCCATTTTCGCCCTTGTCGGAGAAAACTCCGACAAACGTTCATCAGCAATAATTTTATTTCTTACCTAGTCCGAGACTTAATCTCGGATTAGGTTTGATTCCAGTTTGTAAACTGTTAAAAAATATTATGCCCAAGACTAAGTCTTGAACTAGGGAATCTATAGAAGGTAATCACTCATTGACAATCTTCTCACGAATCGCCTTTGCCACGGCTTCAGTACCGCATTGAACCTGTAATTTAAAATAGATATTTTTGAGATGGCGGCGCACGGTCTCTATCGAAATAGTACATTCGTGGGCTATCATTTTATAAGAAAAGCCTCTTGTTAAATATTCCAATACCTCTTTCTCTCGTTCGGTTAAATGATAAGAATTTTGGGTAGGTGCAGGTTTTCTAAAGGTTTGTAAAATTCTTTTGGCAATTCCTGGCGACATAGGAGCACCACCATCAAAAAGCTGTTTGATAGCGCCAAACAGCATACTTGGTGAATCTTTCTTCAAGATATAACCATCTGCACCGTAGCTCAAACAGGCAAATAATCGGTCGTCATCCTCAAATACCGTATGCATAATGACTTTCATGTTAGGGTATTTTTCTTTGACAATTTTCACGCCTGTAATACCATCAATAATGGGCATATCTATGTCCATAATCAGCATATCTGGCGACTCAGACTGGATATGCCGTAAAATATCTTCACAGTTATGGTGAGTGCCTACCACCAGAAACTCCTCAGCAGAATTTATCAGTAATTCGAGTAATTCACGAAGTTTAGGGTTATCTTCATATATTGCTATTCGATTCATTAAATTGGGTTGGCTGTAGGAATGTATAAATATTAGTAAAACCTGTCAATCGATTTTGATATTACAAATCAACAGAATAAATAGATTGTTGTAAATAACCTTTTTGGGTCAGTTGCCTTATTGATACTATGCAAACGTATAAACACATCATTTTTGATTTTGATGGCACTATTGCCAATTCTGTTCCAATTTTTCTGAAAATCTACAATGAATTGGCTACAGAAAAAAACTTCAAGCTTATTTCGGAAGAAACTATTCCTCAAATCCGACATTTATCCTACTTAAAGCGAGCTGAATATTTAGGAATTCCTTTGTATCAAATTCCCTTTATTATTCCTGTGCTATACAAAAAATACAAACAAAATATTCACTCGCTACAAGCATACGAAGGGATTTTTGATTTTTTAGCAACGCTTCATCAACAGGGATTCACTTTAGATATAGTCTCTTCGAACAGCAAAGACAACATCATACAATTTCTTGAAAATCAAAACTTTCCTTATTTCACCAACATTTACTGTTCAGAAAATTTTATGGGAAAAGATAAGGTGTTGAAGAAGTTATTAAAAACCACGGGGTATCCTCTGAAAACGTGTTTGTATGTAGGCGACGAAAACAGAGATATTGAAGCCTGTATGAAAATTAATATGGATTGTGGGTGGGTCAACTGGGGCTATGAGGATGAGTTGCAACCACAACTACAATATTATCCAAAAGGGCATTTCAAAACGGTGCAGGACTTATTGGCATTCATAAAAAAAGACTCCTGATAACGTATCAGGAGTCTGTATAGCACTATTATTATTAATTCAAAACTTTAAATACCCAAGCTGGTTGTGCCGCAAATTTCGCACGTACTTTTTCAGGAACAGCTATTTCAATACCATTAGGTGTTACCTTATATTTCAAAGGTTTAGGCTCACCAATCAAAGTAATTTGAGTAGTTTTGTCCGCTTTTTTCCAAGGTAAAACCACCGTTGCAGGAACAGATTCTCCTTCTTTTGCCAAATAAGTCAAATATGTCGATTTTTCTTTTCCAGTAAATGCCCATTGTCCTTCACGATATGGAGCAACTGGTTTAGTGCCATAAATAGATTCGCCATTTACCGAAACCCATTTGCCCATTTCTTCCATACGTTGGTAAGCTTCGCTATGCCACTCGCCATCTGGTCCTGGGGCAACGTTTAACAACAAATTACCATTTTTAGCAACGATATCGACCAACATGTGGATGATTTCACGCAAAGGTTTGTATTTATCATTAGGCACATACGACCAGCTCGTGCCCATAGTTGTACAAGTCTCCCAAGGAATAGGCATATAATGGTCAGGAATAGACTGCTCTGGTGTAACATAGTTTTCGAACTCACCCGTTACAGTACGGTCAACTACCAAAAGACCCGGTTGATTCTTACGACCCATAGCAGCAATTTTTGCCATGTCAATATCTTGGTCATAAGGAATCGTTTTTTGCCAGCTAATATTGGGGTCAATGGTCGAGAATGGACGTACCCAACCGCCATCTAACCAAAGAATATCCATTTTACCATATTGCGTCATCAACTCCTCAATTTGGTTGTAGGTAAAGTCTTTAAACTCCTGCCATTTTTGAGGATATTTCTTCGGGTCATAGTTAACATTGCGGTCTTTTGGTGGAAAATAAGACCACCAATAAGAAGGCGTATTCCAGTCAGGCTTCGAGAAATAAGCCCCAACCATAAAGTCCTTTTTACGGAATGCGTCAAAAACCTCCTTGGCAATGTTGCTACGTGGATTGCTAGAGAAAGGTGTTTTTGTATCCGTAACTTTGTAGTTTGTATATTTTGAATCAAACATACAAAATCCATCATGGTGCTTTGTGGTAAAAACTACATACTTCATCCCAGCCTTTTGAGCGGCATCTGCCCACTTTTCAGGCGCAAATTTGACAGGATTAAACGTAGTTTGAAGGTTTTCATAAGCCTTTTTGTACTCAAAATAATTCGCAGAAGACGCACCTCTACGCTCGCACCACCCCTCGTCTTCAGGACATAGTGACCAAGACTCAACGATACCCCATTCGCTGTAGGTACCCCAGTGCATCAACAAACCAAATTTGATGTCTTGCCAGTTGTCTAATTTCTTTTTTACCAACTCGTCCTTCGGCCACACATACTTGCTATGGTCTTGTTCTGAGTGTTGTTGGGCGGATGTACCAAAACTGAGTACACTTGCTGCTAATCCAGCCAATATTAATGATTTTTTCATTGGGTGTTTTGATATGCCAGAATGCCTTTCATTAAGCTCTAGCTATTAAATTTGAAAATGGGTGATGGCACCAAAAAATTGATCCTATTACTTTAATGCTAATTTCTTCAAAATATACTCACCTATATTCTCTCCTTGTTTACCACCATCCTCAATAGAATCTCGAAAATGGATTCCCCCATAGAGTCTGGAAATAGCCGCTTCTTGTGCCGCATGTTTAAAGGATTTGAACTTGCGTGCAGGAACACCAAATTCTACCTCCACAACATCAGTATAGGCAAAATTCTCTCCCACTAATGCAGTTAATACAGTCGCAACAGAGGCTGAAACAACACTATGTCCACTTGTATATTCAGGAAATGGTGGCGTTTGTAGCACGGCTCTCCATGCTGGATCTATCCACTGGTTGATCACCGTTTCGGGTCTAATTCGATTGCTTCTATATTTCTCGTCCCAACAAGAAATAAAGGCGTCGGCCATTGTCATAGCTACAAGTGCGTGCGTACGAATTGTATTATTTAGGTCTAACTTTTTTTGGTTGCAGGCAATGCCAGTAATACCCATCCAATGTCCTCCAGGAGATATTTTTTTGGTTCCAAAAGTAATATGTCCTTTTTGGTTTAGGAAAAAAGGGTTACAATCCCAGAAGTTTGCAATATGTAATTGGTCTTTTGTCAGGCTTCGAGAAGCCTCATATACTTCTTTAGTAAGAGCGTAAAACTCACTCTTTGGATCTGCACTGTAAACTACAGGAGGGTTGGGTTTAAATTGAGCAGCACTATCGAGTACAAAAGGACGAAGCATTCGCCAATGAGGCTCATACGCTTCTGTATAGGCTGGCGGGGTCGGTTGCCAGTACCCTGGTTTATTGATTGGTGTATACCTTAGGTATCCACTTGTTTTTACATAACCATCTTTTAGCGCATATTTAACAAATCTTTTTACTACGCTATCAGCCAATATTTTAGATTCAGCAAACGCTTTTGGAGACAATTGAAGCTGTGCCTTTTGGATTAATTCTAACTTAGGTTTTTCTAGCAAATACCCAGATGGCAATAGCTCTTCTCCCATTCTTAATAAGGTATATATTGATGCAAAGTCTGCTACAACTGATTCTCCTATCGTTAAATCTCTAAGCTGAGGATACTGTCTCAATTGTGAGAGAACTTGATTAGCTGAGGCATTATGTTCACATAATGCATTTACTTGCCACGCTGCCAAAGTAGTGTAGGCATAGTATCTGGCGGCAGCACAAGGACCAGTAACATCCTCGACCATGACATCAGTTATTTTCTTTAGGGATTTAACATAGTCTGCGGTGGATAATATTGAATTGGCTTTAGGCTTTGGTTGCGCCATAACTTGTAAAGCCAAGAGTGCCATAGCAAAAAATAAAATAATACGGGAAATATTCATAATGGAAAGTATTTACAATCATCCATACTCAAATACATGTAAGTGGAGATGTTTGAGTTCTATTTTTGGCTATTCAAACGATAGCTTTTTACGCTGTCATTATTTCTAAAAAAATGTATTTGGATACCTTTTGATTGAGGGATAATTACCAAATCTCTTACCTCACCTTTTACTTGGAAACCAGATTGATTTTGAGGAATATAGTTAAAAGTACCATTTCCTTTGTTCAAAAATAACTGACCATAGTTAGCATCCATTCTACCTATTTTGATTCTAGAATGAAAGAAGTTACCAGCAAGAACAAGGTCTTTAAAGCCATCGTGATTGACATCTAAAACACTGATGGCATACACTGGAGCCATTTGCGCTTCGACTGGAAGAGGGCTAGGTTTGAATACCCCTTTTCCTTGATTGAGCAATACGATCGACTCAAACTGATTCACTTCTAATTTATTGGCTTTGGACAACTGTTCTGGCGTAAAAAGTTGCTCCATACTTGCATCAGCGTAACTAGCATAATTAGGAAACTTTTTTCTTAATGAAAATACTTGATTTAACGCTTCATCTCGGCTTACCAATGGATAAGTTTTCCCTTGTACATAGTAATTCACAAATGGATCTATAGCTTCATTTTGGTCAAAATCTGCGTATGTTAGAGATACAGGAGTCTGTAGACTTGGCTTCAATTGATTGTTTTTACCATAATTTCCAACTATCAAGTCTAAATCACCATCGTTATCTAAATCGGCAGATTCTAAAGATGACCACCAACCATTGCTAGGGTAGTTTTGTATCAATGTTTCTGAAGCTAAAAATTTACCTTGAATATTTTTGATCCAAAGAATAGGTTGCCACTCCCCCACTAAAACTAAGTCTTCCCATCCATCACCATCAATATCAATATTTTTTCCAGCAGTTATTCGCCCTAAAGTTTCCAGAGCGGGTGCTAACTCTTTCGTAACATCAGTAAAAAATCCTTTGCCGTCATTTTGTAACAATCGACTTCCAGGAGAAAAAGGGTACTTCCCAGGAGTTACTCTTCCTCCTATTACTAGATCAAGGTCGCCATCTTTATCAAAATCAATGGTCATTACACAGGAGTCACTATTCAAATCACCTGTCACTAAATTATCTTCTGCCTTCTTAAAATTGCCTTTGCTATCGTTTAGGTAAAGTCTATCTTGTAACAATAAATCATCAGGAAGGTAGGAGTATCCTCCACTTACGACATACAAATCCAAATCGCCATCTTTGTCTGCATCAAAAAAAATAGCATCTGTATCAGTACACATTATATCACTATCGATACTGGCTTGTTCTGTTCCTATCCACGAACCATTTGGTTGTTGAAGTAAAATAGCTCCTGATTGTCCCTTCGAACCACCGATATAGATATCCATTAAACCATCTCCATTTACATCGCCATGTGCAGTCTTAGGACTTATGTATGACAACATATTTGGTAAAAGCAATTGGCGCTTGAAGTCGTTATAATCATCCTCTACATTGCCATAAGGTAATGTATCAGTATCAATTGGTTTAAAATAAGGGATTTGGTGACTTACAGCCCATTGGCTAAAAGGTTCTTGAACTTTAACTTTATGAACTTGATTTATTGAAAGATTTAGAAGTGTTTGAATCTTATTGTTAGGAAAAATAATTTGTACACTATCTACTTTGGTTTTCCCTAGCCCAAAATGTAATGGAATCATCATACAAGACTGAAAGCCTCTTGTTGGGAAATGCTCTCTCAATTGCTTTTGTCCATTTTGATATACCAAAACTTTGGTTCCATAAGTTTTGGCATTTAATAACCCATCTATGTCAAAAGCAATATAGTTTCCTTGAGTTTGTTCATTTAGGTAAATACTGGCTTCAAGGTTAACATTATTGGTAACTATTTCTAAATCACCATCATTGTCCAAATCGACATAAATAGCCCCATTAGAAAGGCGAAGTTGATCACAAGCCCATGCAGTAGTTTTATCTTCAAATTGGAGATTACCATTATTTAAGAAGAAATAGTTTTTAGTCAATGTAGAAGGCATTTCTTTGATTATATCCATCATGGCCGTTGGATTACCCTGTGCAGCTTTTAGCTCCTTATCAGCATAAAATTTCATAAAGTCCATGTTAGTGTAATCTCTCAAATAGCCATTTGTAATATATATATCTTTTTGACCATCATTGTTAAAGTCTGCCACTAGTGGCGCCCAGCTCCAATCTGTATTAGACACACCTGCCAGTTGACCAATTTCACTAAATGTTCCATCACCATTATTTAACTGCAACATATTGCGCATAATTTGATGATAAAACCCATTGCGAACCATTGATTTATAATTCTCATAGTTTTCGGGTCCATAAAGTAGTTTTTGACGGCGATTGTCCTCTGGTAACATGTCCAAGGTCAAAATATCTGGCAAACCATCATTGTTGATATCGACCACCTCATTTCCCATTGAAAACTGGCTTAAATGCCCAACCGAAGTCTCCAATTGATCTGAAAAAGTTCCATCCTTTTGATTGATATAGAGGTAATCCTGTTCGATATAGTCGTTTGATACATAGATATCAGGCCAGCCATCTTGATTAATATCAGCAATGGCAATGCCTAATCCAAAACCCAAAGGATTTCCTTTGATATGCGCCTGTTCGCTCACATCAATAAACTTTCCATTATCATTACGTAAGAGCCTATCACCTGCTTGAGGGTCTCGCTGACTTTTTAGTACCGAGGCATCAAAGCGTTTATAATCTTTAATGCTATGGTTGAGTAAAAAACAGTCGAGATCGCCATCTTTATCGTAATCAAAAAATGAAGCTTGAGTAGAGTTTGTTGGTAGGTCTAGACCAAACTGAGAGGCTTTTTCTACAAATTGGAAGTTTTTTTGATTAATATATAGCCTATTTCTCCTAGAGGTCTCATCTCCATCACCCGAATAGCAAACATAAATATCTAGCCAACCGTCTTGATTAATATCGACCAAAGTTACACCAGTCTTCCAGCCACTTCCTTTACTGATACCAGCTGTAGAAGTTTGGTCTTTAAATTTCATTTTACCCATATTCTGATAAATACGATCAGAAACCATATTACCAGTAAAATACAAATCTATTAGACCATCATTATTAAAATCTCCTGCAGCTACTCCTCCACCGTTATAGAAATATTCGTAAGCCAAAACATTATGTTTTTCATTCTCTGTTAGCTGGTTTTTAAAAGTAATACCAGTTTCTCCTGAAGTCAATAATCTAAACTGACCAACAGAGGGAAAAAACAAACAAGAAAGACAGAAGAATAGTAAGAATCTCATGAGACAAAAACAAATTGAGAGTAGTATTCAGTAGTTAAGGAAAATAAAAAGTAAAAACAATATCCCAAATTATTCAAAATGCCTCTGAAATCAGAGGCATTTTGAGATAAATTTCAATAAGAATTAAGCTGTACAGTTCAGAAATAAATAATTCGTTAATACTATTCTTAGTTAATCACCAATTTAATTGAATAAACAGGCACAAAAGTTTGTGCCTGTTTTCATCCATTGATTATTGTTTATCCCACCACATACGAGTAGTGAATAAGTCAGCACCTTGTTGAGCCACTACTGCATTGTAGTTAGTAGCATTTTTAGATGATTCTGACTGAGGGTATTTCAAACGACGTGGAATTACACCTCCTGTTTCGTTACCAGGGTAGTTTGTTGGAGTCAATACAGGATAGCCAGTACGTCTCCAGTTAGCGTAAGCCTCATAAGAGTTTAGGAAGTTAACTGCCCAATACTGTGTATGGATTTGCTCCATTTGTGTATTAGTTGTACTTGCATTATACGGATGAGCAGTCAAATAAGCAGTAATAGCAGCATCTGAGATTGTTGCACCATATAAGCTAAACATTTTCATAGCAGCTGTCACACCTTTGTTGTAGTGAGCAGCAGCCTGACCATCGCCCCAGCCACGTAAAGCAGCTTCAGCTAGTAACAATTCAACCTCAGCGTAAGTTTGGAATAACGTTGGAGCAGCATTGCTAGCTACATAGTTCAAGTTAGCTTCTGAATATTCAGCCAATGAATTGTCATTCCAAGTTGTGATAAGGTTTTTGATTGTTGTATTATCATAACCATTAGGAAGACCTTTTTGTGCTGCTGGAGCAGAAGCTGTTGCTAATTGAGTAGCATCAGCGTTTCCTTGCCATAAAGTAGCAAAATATGGTAAACGAGGGTCATTATTGTTTTTCAAGAAATCAACAAATGTTTTACTCAATTTACTGTTTGCTTTACCTTTCAAGTTAGCAGCATCATATTCTTGAGTTTTCAATGTATTGCCATCCAAGTTACGGTTGTTATCATTGGTATCTTGGTGATTGATTTTTGCAATATCATCGTTGCTTTGCATTACACCACCAGCAATTGCTTTCTTCACCCAAGTTTGAGCTAAGTTAGCATCTACTTTAGTTAAACGCATACCTAAACGCAACATCAATGAGTTAGCAAAACGTTTCCATTTAGCAACATCTCCACCATAAACAGCATCAGCAGTTCCATAAGTAGCTTTTGTTGCATCTAAAGCACCACCAGCTTGCTCTAACTCTTTCAACAAGTCAGCATAAATATCTGCTTGTTTGTCATATTTAGGAGCATACAAGTTAGACAAATAACCTTTTCCTGCCTCAGAGTATGGAATATCACCATAAAGGTCAGTCATACGGCTATAGATGTATGCACGCCAAATACGAGCCACATTATACTTATTTGATAAAGCTGTATTGTCTTTAGTAACAGAAATGATTTGCTCAATTTCTTTTACTTGGTTTTGATAACCTGTATCGAAGTAAGCACTATAGTACTCCACATTCGAAAGGTATTTATCACCTGACCAATAGGTAGTCAATGAAGCAAAATGCTGTACCATTGCACCACAGTAAATCAAGTTAGCACGGTGGTTTTCGTATCCTGTACCAGCTGTTTTTACAAGGTTATAAGTAAAAAGGTTTTCTAAAACAGGGTCTGTAAGAGCATTAGGGTTTTTGTTCATATCTTCAAAACCCTTATCACATGATGTAGCTAACATCGTCGCTGCTGTAAGCATACCCGTTAGCATTAATCCTCTTTTTTGTTTGATATATCTGATCATTATTTTCAAAAGATTTTAGTAAAAGACTAGAATTTAGCTGACAAGTTCAAACCAAAGCTACGAGTAGTTGGTACTCCAAACATTTCCAAACCTTGAGCATTACCATTGTTATAAGTCGACTCAGGGTCAATATTAGGAACGTTGTTGAAAATCATCAACAAGTTACGAGCAACAAAGTTGATTGATAATGATTGGATTGGAGTCTTAGCCAAGAATGATTTTGGAACTGTATATCCAAATGTCAATTGTCTCAACTTCGCGAAGTTTGCATTGTATACAAACTCATCTGTAATGGTTGTAGAAATTCCAGTGAAGTAGTCTTGAGCAGAGATAGTCTTAGTAAATGGAGCACCGTTTTGGTCAACACCTGTTACTGTAACACCTGTTTCACGAACGTTGTTAGCAACAGTACGTTGAGTCAAACCATAACGAGTAGCAAACGCATTGGTTGCTGAGTATAAAGAAGCTCCGAATTTAGCATCAATCAAGAAACTGAAGTTGAAGTTTTTGTAGCTAAATGTGTTTGTTAAACCCATAGTTACTGGAGGAACACCTCTACCTAATGAAGTAAACTCACCTTGTACTGGCAAACCAGTGTCTTTGTTATACACAGTATTACCATTTGCATCTTTCTTAGCACGGTAACCTGCAATCATACCAAATGCTTGTCCTTCGAAGTGGTAGATATATGCGTTACGTGTTCTTGACTCATCCATTGAAAGAGTAGTCAAGCCATCTGCAATTTTAATAACCTTGTTATCATTGTATGCGACGTTGTAGCTAACATCCCATTTCAAGTTAGAAGTCTTAACAGGAGTACCAGTCAATAAAACCTCAATACCTTTGTTTTCTACACGACCTACGTTCAATAATACGTCTGAATAACCACTTGCAGAAGAAACAGAAGCTCTAACGGCATCGTTTTCAGTTACACGGTTATACAATGTCAAATCTATACCTAAACGATTATCAAATGTTTTCAAGTCAAAACCTAATTCAGTTGTAGTTGTAGTATTTGGTTTCAATTGCGAGTTAGGAATAGTACTTGTACCAATGTTCATTAATGGATAGCCCATGTATGAGTTCGACTGCAATGTATATGGTAGGTTCAAGGCATAAGCACCAGGATAACCACCACCTACTGTAGCATAAGATGCACGTACTTTACCATAAGTCAACCAATTTGGACGAGAAGCCAAGGCATCAGAGAATACAAAACCTGTACTCACCGCTGGATAGAAAATGTTATTATTTTTAGGATCCAATGTAGAGAACCAGTCTTGACGACCTGTCAATGTCAAAAACAACATGTTTTTGTAAGATAAGTCAGCCGAACCGTACACCGAGTTTACTGCAAACTTTTGATAGTCGTAGTTCCAGTTACTCTGAATCAAGTTACTTGGAAAATAGTTGAAAGGAACGTTAAATTGGCTACCGCTGATACCTGTTCCTTCGTTTACTTTAGACATTTGGTTACCACCAACAAATGCATTTACTGAATAATCACCAATTTCTTTTGAATAACCAATTACCAATTCTGCGTTAGTTTCAGTGATTTTGCGATCACTTTGGCTCAAGCTACCACGAGTACTGTAAGCAATACCTGTAGGCTCAATTTGCCAGTATTTCAATTGATTATAGTCAGTACCCAAACGAGCTTTTGCATACAAATTGTCTGTAAGATTATAACGCAAGTTAAATGAACCCATAAAACGATTACGATCATCTGTATTTTTTACATAGTTTGTAGCAAAATATGGGTTTTGAGCATACACGTTATCATTCCAAAGAGCCTCATATCCGCGGCTATCAACACCAGGAGCAAGAGTACGAATATCGATACTTGTTGCTAATAACTGAGCAGCTACGTTAGGGTTTTTAGGAGTATCTGACAAGAAAGAACGGTTTGCACCATTTTCCACGTTGTATTGAACAACACTTTGGAATGTCAATTTTTTAGCAAGTGTACCGTTTGTTGACAAGTTAAATGACTTACGACTAAAAGTTGAATTTGGAACTACACTTTTTGAGTCAGCATTTGACATTGAAAAACGGAAGTTCAAATCTTGGTTACCACCAGAAATCGCCAACGTATTTGAGAATGTACTTCCTACATTATAGAAATTCTTGATATTATCTTTTTGAGCAACATAAGCGCGAGATACACCATCTGGTTGAATTACAGAAGAACCGTCCAACTTAGCGCCCCAAGACAACTTACCTGCTGCGATTGCTTCATCTTTAGTTGTAGGTTTAGCACCTCTAGTACCTGAACCATACAAATACTGATAATCAGAAAGTTTTAGAGGAGTTTCTGCTGTAAATGTTGAGTTAAAATCTACACCTAAACCTTTTTGACCTTTACCACTCTTTGTTGTAATCAAGATTACACCACTACCTGCACGGAAACCATAAAGTGCCGCAGAAGCACCACCTTTCAATACTGTTACTGATTCGATATCGTCTGGGTTGATTGAGTTCAAACCATCACCTGTATCAAAACCACCCCACATACCAGCAGAGTTAACGTTAGTGTTATCGATAGGTACACCGTTGATTACGTACAATGGTTGGTTGTTACCTCCCAATGAACCATTACCACGGATAATTACACGGCTAGAGCCACCAGGACCAGTTGCAGTACTAGTAGCGTTTACACCAGCAATTTTACCAGAAAGGGCATTACCTAAGTTAAGTTCACGAGCTTGAGTAAACTCGCCTCCCTTTAATTCTGTAACTGCATAACCTAGTGCTTTTTTGTCTTTTTGAACACCTAAGGCAGTTACAACCACTTCTTGTAGATTTTCAACTGTAGCCTCTAGTGTTACATCAACTACCGCACGGTCACCTACTGCGACCTCCTGTGTAGCAAAACCCAACGATCTAAAAATCAATACGCCGCCTTTTGGTACGTTAATAGAGTAACTACCAACTGCATCAGACACCGTACCTTTTGAAGTACCTTTAATCAGAATATTAACCCCTGCTAAAGGTGTATTATTACTATCAGTTACTTTACCTTTTATTGGGCCTTGAGCAAAGATGGTTTGCCAAGAAAGGAACAGTAATGCAGTAAATAAGAGAGTAAATTTACTTTTGCATGCTTTCATTTTTATGAACTGTTTCAGTGAAAAAATTGAATTGGATGTTAATGTGAATGATAATAAGGGATACTTTTCCCTAAGGGGGATTGGTGGCAAACAATGCTTTTTTCATGGATGGCTAAGAATAGTATAACGTGGAAAATTGGGATTATATAATTATTAAAAAAATGCTGAATCAAATTTACTTAAACTCAAAATAATACAGGTATTTCGTCTAATATATCAATAAGTATGCGATATTAGTAAATTATTTTAATAATTAGTGCAAAAAAATATATTTGTATACCAAAGAGGAATTTCAACCATTTAATACTCACTCGGAATATTCATGAATTAAAAATAACAAAAACAAAATATAATTTGCAAATTTTATTGTAATATTACATATAATTTTAAAATATTAAAACAAAACCCTATATAATTCGAGTAAAAGTACTTAACATTTTTTTTAAAATATATTAATAAAGTAAGTATTTTCTACAAAAGCCCACAGCACCCACAAGTTTTTTTGATATTAAATCATATACTTGTTGCTGAAAGTATTAATTTTTCTTTTTTTTGTAGTACTGTAGACTGAAACGTTAGAAAATATCAGCTCCTTTTAGTAATATTTATTCAAGATTGACTTTTATCATTTTTGAATAACAGCACGATAGGTGATTTTTTAAGTGTCTTCTCAGATACTATATCCTAATTAATTTATATATTAAGCTCCACTAATCAGAAAGCCTATCAAATTATTTATAAAAATGTAAACCTTTTAGAACTGTTTAACGAAGTCTATGTTGGTCGAATAATAGTCAGTCTATTCATAACCACATACTTGAATTCTTATCCCTGAATATATGTCTGATTTGTACAAATCTGCTCCGGATAGCGAAATCGTCGAGAGAGAGTCAATTGTTGATTTAAAGAAAAACAAACTAAAAAAGAAACTTTTACAACACCTTTATAATGGTGGTAACTTCACTATTGCGCAGTTGACAAAACAGCTACACACCAGTGTTCCTTCTGTCACGGCATTGGTCGAAGAACTTATCAATGAAAAGTGGGTAATTGAAGTTGGTATTGCAGAAGTGCAATTGGGGCGTAAACCTACTTTGTATAGTCTAAATCCCTACGAACGTTTTGTCTTGGCTCTTGATATCAATACCTATCAATCGAAAGCCTATATCCTGAATCTCCAAAACAAGGTAATGTACAGCGATGACATTCCTGTTTGTATTGATGGTGATAGCCCTATCGCTGACCAATTAATTAGAGCCGTCGAGAAATTCCTAGCCATTTCTGCCTACCGAATCGAACATTTTGTGGGTGTTAGTGTCTCTATGCCCGGATTGATTAACCCTCGTACTGGGCTAAATTACACGTATCCACATGTAGTAGCTGATGGCGGTAGCTTGGTCTATCTCATGAAAAGTGCCCTTCAACTACCTGTATTTATCATCAACGATACCCAAGCCATTACTTTGGGCGAACACCATTTTGGGCTTGCCAAAGATATGCAACATGCTATTACCGTAAATATGGACTGGGGTGGTGTTGGTTTTGGGGTTCTTGTAAATGGTCAGGTGCTTCAAGGAGAATCTGGCTTTGCTGGTGAATTAGGACACATTCAGGTACGACCAGACGGTGAGCTTTGTCACTGCGGTAAAGTTGGTTGCCTAGATACCGTTACGAAGGCATCATACCTTATCAAACGTATCAAGGAATTGTTGAAAGAAGGTCGTGTTTCGCAACTGGCAAATAAAAATATTGACCAAATCGACATCGAAATGGTGATTGAAGTAGCCAATCGTGGCGATGGGCTTGCGATTGACTTGTTACACGATATTGGTAAAGAAATGGGCAAAGGTCTGGCTATTGCGGTGCACTTGCTCAATCCGAAAACCATTATTATCAATGGAGCTTTAGCCAAAGCGGGTAAGTTTATCAGCAATCCAATCGAGCAGGCGATTTACAAATACTGTTTGGCGGATTACAAAGAAAACTTGAGTATCGTAATTTCAGAGCTCGGCGAATCTGCCAAAGTACTGGGTTTACAAGCTTATGCGCTTAATAAGGTTTTAGCAGAAGAATAAACAATACAAACAGTAAGTAAACATGAGTCTTCCTGTTTTTGTTTGTCTGGGCTCACAATTTAGACTGTTAAAGCTAAGATTTGCACAGTGTTAGGAATATATATCTTGACAGTTAGTCTAAAAGGCGTTCGAAAAACTAGTTTCGAACGCCTTTTTTGATACTATATTTCGAATGATACCTCTTTAGACGCAAAGCATGTGTCTCTACCAGTAAAAATCATATTAAAAACTTACTCAAACACTGCCACCGCACGTACAGGCGACCCCGTTCCTCCTCTAATTTTGAGGGGCAAAGCAATAAACCGAAATCGTCCACGTCCAATTAATTGATGAAGGTTAATCATGTTTTCATAATGTGTAAAACCCATTTTACCACAGATATAATGTACCTCCTTATTGCTGATTTTGGGTATTCCAGGCGATAGTGTTTCTACACCAAAAGCTGATATTTGCTTCTCCCCTAGCCATTGAGTTGCTTCCGCTGTCAATCCCGGTCCTTTGTTCCAATTTTCTGTCGCAAAATGTTTTCGATAATGATTGGTATATAGTAAAACTGTATCCCCTTTTTTGATTTCCAAACCAGCATTCTCACAAGCTTTTTGTAAATCTTCTGAAGTAATGAATTCTTGTAAACCTTTGTGACTCAAATCTAGACAAATACCTTCTGTGTAAAACATAGATAAAGGCATTCTGTCTATAGACTGCCCCACAAACTCCTTACCCATGTGATTGAGCGCATCTACGTGCGTTCCAGTATGCTCACTTAGTTCCAATTTATATACACTTGGTGTTTGGATTTCTTCATCTGTCAGTCCATCCCACTGCTCATGTGTGGCATGAATTTCCATTTTTACAGGCGGTAAACTGTGAAAAACTGACATTCCATCAAATATTTCTTGGCTCAAATCTATAATTTCCATTATTCAAGTATTTTTCCTCTGTTCAAAATCCCTTTCGGGTCCAAGGCTGTTTTCAAGGTTTTCATTAAAGCCATTTCCTCTTGACTACGACTCAAATGCAACCACATTTTTTTCTCTAACCCAACGCCATGTTCTGCCGTAATTGAGCCTCCAATAGCAGTAAGTGGTGTCAAAACAATTTCTTCAACTTGGTGCCGCGTATCTGCATGATTTTCGTCGGTGCTTACAAAAAGATGTAAATTGCCATCTCCCATGTGTCCAAAAGCATAACAGGCAACTTGCTCAAATCTGTTCTGAAGTTTACCTTTTATTTCTTCAACATAGGATTCCATGGTATTGATAGGCAAACTTACGTCAAATAAAAAGACAGGATGATGAACTTGAAAAATAAGCTCTACCTGCTCTCGTATTCCCCAAAACCAGTCAAGTTCTTGCTGCGACTTTGCCAAGGCTGCATCAGTAATAATCTCTCTATCAAAGCAACTTTCTAATAATCCTTCAAAAAGCGCCGTGTCTGCCTCCTGATTTTGCCCCAATGCTTCTATTAACACATAAAAAGGGGCATTTTGTGGTAATGGAGGTGAATATGGCGATGGCGCCGAAGTCATTAATTGGTAATAATCTTGCCAAATAATTTCGTAAGTGGTCAGTAAACTAGCAAGACTCTTTTTTGCTTCATGTAAAAATTGAACCGCATCCTGAAAACTTGCCAAACATACTAAAGCCGTATTACGGGATTGAGGAGCATCTTCTATTCTTAAAACGGCTTTCGTAATAATTCCTAGAGTTCCTTCAGAACCTATAAAGAGTTGTTTGAGGTCATATCCTGCATTATTTTTCATCATTTTATTCATAGATGAAATGATAGTTCCATCTGCCAAAACGACTTCTAATCCTACCACCAATTGACGCATAACACCATAACGCAAAGCCTGAAGTCCCCCAGCGTTGGTTGCGATATTTCCCCCAATCATACAACTACCTTTTGCCCCCAAATCCAAGGGAAACAGGAAGCCTTGATCTGCGACTTTTTGTTGTAAATCTTGCAAAATAACCCCCGCCTGCACTGTTACAGTTTTGTTTGTGACATCTATTTCTTCGATTTTGTTCAGTCGTTCCAGCGTAATGGCAATTTCATCACCTGAAACCTTTGCTCCTCCAGCAACGCCTGTCAATCCTCCATGTGGAACTACAGGCTGTGCGTACGCATGGCAAATACGCATGATTTCAGCAAGTTCTTCGGTACTTTTAGGACGAGCCAACGCTTTGCAGTGAAGTGCTGCCCCTGCCATCCAAACACTAGCAGGACGATGAGCTGCTTCATGTTGGGAAAGAATACACTCCATTCCAAAAGATTCTTGGAGTTTTTCTACTATATCATTCATTTATATGCTTGTGTTTTATGGATACAGAAATGTTGTGTTGCGCTAAATATGGACAATCGAAAAGAAATGTACTGTACTTATTGTCTTTTCAAAATCTTAAAGAGCATGAAGATTAAAGGACTTTCTTCAAATTTATAACTTCTCCGTTAATGGTTATTCTAAGTAAAGATATTTTCGTCTTTCATTCGAATTAAATATTTTTTATAGCAACGAATTATTCCTATTTTTGCCTTGAGTCAGAAAAGAGGAAAGCGTAGGCGTTTTCTTTGCCTATTGTAGGCATAACGCTTCTTCATTCATTCACTCAATAGCACAATGAAAGAATACGGCACAAACGTCCAGAAATTAGTTGATTATATATTATCGGTTCAAGACAAAGAAAAACGTACTAAATACGCCTATTTGCTTGTCGAACTGATGCGTCAAGTACATCCGAATATGCGTGATAATCAGGACTATTCCAACAAACTTTGGGATGACTTGTATATTATGTCAAACTTCAAATTGGATGTCGACAGCCCGTTTCCTCCTCCGTCGCCAGATGCAGTGGGTAAACTTCCAAAACACGTTCCTTACAATGTTAATGAGTTGCGTTTTCGCTACTATGGTCGCAACGTTGAGTTGTTGATTAAACGTGCTATCGCAGAAAGTAATGAAGAAGAAAAGCGTATTTTGGTGGCGCACATCGCTCGATTAATGAAAACTTTTTACCAAAATTGGAACAAAGAAGTAGTCGATGATGAAGTTATTTGGGGTCATTTGTTAGAAATGTCAAATAACGTACTTGCGCCTGTAGTAGAAGGTATCTCTGGAAAATCTGCTTTAGGTAACTTGCGTAATGCTCGTCCTGCAACTAGCAACAATAATTCGAATAACGGTCGCAATAACAACAATAATAATAACAACAATCGTAATTTCGGAAGTCGTAATAACAATCATCAAAACGAAAGAAACGATCGTAACGACCGAAATAACAATAATCGCAATTCGAACGGTCCACGTAACAACGACAATAGAAACAATCACAATAATCGTAACAACGGAAAACGATAGTGCTGTTGGCCTCAAACACAATTCAACAAAACAATAAACCATTCGGCTTAACGGGCACATTATCCCTTAATTATAAAATAGTATATGGCATCATTTAAAGTAACAGGCGGTCGCCACCTCAAAGGCGAGATTATCCCTCAGGGAGCCAAAAACGAAGCTTTACAAATTTTGTGTGCGGTGGTTTTGACAAAAGAACCAGTTACCATTCACAACATTCCAAACATTCGTGACGTAAATCAATTGATTGAGTTATTGGGCGATATGGGTGTTCGTTGCACACGTTTGAGTGATTCTTCTATCAAGTTTGATGCCGCAGAAGTAAACCTTGATTATCTAAATTCAGAAACATATAAGCGTAAAGCAGCAGCTTTGAGAGGCTCAGTAATGTTATTGGGACCAACTTTGGCTCGCTTTAAAAAAGGTAGAATTCCTTCTCCAGGTGGTGACAAAATCGGTCGTCGTCGTTTGGATACTCACTTTCATGGTTTCATGAAATTGGGTGCAAAATTCAATTACAGTCAAGAAGATGGTGGCATTTACGAAGTGGATGCTTCGCATTTGCAAGGCGCCTATATGTTGCTTGACGAAGCGTCGGTAACAGGTACAGCCAACATCGTAATGGCTGCTGTATTGGCAGAAGGTACAACAACTATTTACAACGCTGCTTGCGAGCCTTATTTGCAACAATTGTGTAAAATGTTGAACCGCATGGGAGCCAAAATCTCGGGTGTAGGTTCAAACCTTTTGACAATTGAAGGTGTATCAGAATTACACGGAACAGAGCATACTATGCTTCCAGATATGATTGAAATCGGTTCATTCATTGGATTGGCAGCCATGACTCAGTCAGAAATTACCATCAAAAACTGTTCAATCCCTGATTTAGGAATTATGCCACAGGTATTCCAAAAATTAGGTATCAAATTGGAATTCAGAGGAGATGATATTTTTGTACCAGCACAAGACCACTATGAATTAGAAACATTCATCGATGGTTCAATGCTAACCGTTTCTGACCACCCTTGGCCAGGCTTTACTCCAGACTTGTTGAGTATTGTTTTAGTAACAGCGATTCAGGCAAAAGGAACGGTATTGATTCACCAAAAAATGTTTGAAAGCCGTTTATTCTTCGTAGATAAATTGATTGAAATGGGCGCTCAAATCATTCTTTGTGACCCACACCGTGCTACCGTTGTTGGTTTGAACCGTCAACAACAATTACGTGGAATCCGCATGACATCACCAGATATTCGTGCAGGGGTTTCGTTGTTGATTGCAGCACTTTCAGCTAAAGGAACATCGATTATCGAAAATATTGAGCAGATTGACCGTGGTTATCAAAATATTGATACACGTCTTAATGCAATTGGCGCCGAGATTGTTCGTTTATAGAATAGTACAAAGGCCCAGTGTTAAAACACTTCAGCGATTCATGGTGCTGAAGTGTTTTTTTGTTTCTAATCTAAAGTTCTCAGAATTATTAATTGATTTCATCTCTACTTGCGCCCTTCCTTTAAATCTAAATTGCTATCTTTAGGTATTACTGTAACTCACCACATACATGAATATCAAACAAAAAACACTGCTTTATCTCATTGGCATTCCTGTTGCGTATGCACTTGCACTAAGATTGCTCTACAAAATACCTCGTCTTGAAGGAATTTTTTCGTTAATGTCTATCAGTTTTTTGTTTTTTGTTCCCTTTATCGTGGGGACATTGACTACCTATTTAGCCTCAGAAAATTTCACAAATACCAAGTTAAAAGCAGCCTTTCTTCCTTGGATACCAATACTGATTTTTTTCTTTGTCACATTTTTATTTGCCATTGAGGGCTGGCCTTGCCTACTGATGATAGCCCCTATTTTTTTAATCGCAGCATCAATTGGAGGGCGATATGGAGTAAATTTGAAAAAAAGAGATAAGAATAATCGGCTACAACTATCAGCTTTGACAGTCCTTCCCTTTCTTATATCTCCAGTCGAGCAAATGATTGGCGCACATACCTCTGAATACAAAGCATATACCTATATCGACATCAAAGCGCCAGCAGCGAAGATTTGGAGTAATGTAACCAGAGTTAGAGAAATTTCAGAAAAAGAAGACCAAGGTTATCTTACGCATTTGCTCAATTTTCCTCGTCCTGTAAAAGCTGAGCTCAATTATGAAGGTGTTGGAGCATATCGTGCTGCCATATTTACCAATGGACTCGTTTTCCACGAAACTGTAACAGAATATATTCCTCTCAAAAAAATGTCATTTACCATCAAAGCACTACCTCACGAAATTCCACTTACCACAATGGATGAACATTTGGTAGTGGGTGGAAAATATTTTGATGTACTCAATGGCACTTACGAACTCGAAAAGCTAGGTGATAATTCTTACCGACTTCACTTATTCAGTAATTTCAAACTGACAACTACCTTTAATTTCTATGCAAGTTGGTGGACAAAAAACATCATGAAAGACATTCAAAATAATATTCTTCAGATTGAAAAACAACGATCTGAGTCTATGTAAATACCTACTTTATGCTGTTCTGACTAAATCTCTTGGGCTTTACTCCTATTTGTTCTTCAAAGACTTGTGAAAAATGACTCAAATTGGTAAAGCCCAAACGATAACCTACTTCCGAAACGCTCATATTGCCTTGTTGCAAGAGATTGGCAGCACTTTGGATTCTAAATTTTTGATAATAGCTATAAATGCTATCTCCAAAAATCTGCTTAAAAATTCGCTTGAGTTTCGATTCGCTCATAGTCGCTTTTTTTGCCAAATCAGCAACTAAAGGTGGTTTACTAAGGTCTGCTAACATTTGGTTTCTTATTTCATAAATTTTCTGTACATCTTGTGTATTCAAAGAATGAAAAGCACTTTTATTCTCACGTTTAAGGAGCTCCGAAAGTGTCAAACAGACTAATTCTTCAGCTTTTAGTTTTAGAAAAAACGGCTCTAAAATCTTCGGCACAGCTGCCTCCACAATCTCCTGAGCAACCTCTTGAAGTCGAGGAGAAATCAATTCTTCAAAAATACTTGGTTGCGATTTTTCCAGTAATTGCGATAAAAAAGTATTTTCAGTAATATCTCCAATTAAGGTCTGGAGATACGCCAAATCGATGCTTATCACAATAGCAGAAATTTTGACACTACTCGGAAAAAACATCTCATAGTCCATACCTCCCGTAGCAATTTGTACCGAAGGTAGCTGATTTAATGCACCCTCTCTTTGGGTATTTTTCGTAAGAATATGATGAAATGAAAAGGCGACATTTCGAATCGATTTGTCGGTAACTTTTCTCCTGATAAACAAATCTTCCTTTAGTTCATAATCACGCACCATCATCTTGATAGAAGTATTCAAATTGTAACCTTTGACATAACCATTGCCCAAATGGCTCGGAATAACGATTTGCCCATCCACAATATTTGTCCCTAATACCTCTGCAAAAGAGGAAAGTAACCCTGTTCCATCTTTTGATTCAAACTCTATTACCATTTGACCTGATTTAGCTATTTATTAAACATTTTAGGATATTTTATCGTAAAATGAACATATACTTTTGCAAAGTAAACAAATTAATAAAGCAATGAATCATTTATTAGAACATAAAAAAGTTGCCATTATCGGCGGAGGACCTGGTGGATTAACCTTAGCAAACCTTTTGCAACAAAAGGGTATTGCTGTTAAGGTTTATGAACGCGATGCCAATCAATATACTCGTCAACAGGGTGCAACGCTGGATTTGCATCACGAATCAGGATTGAAGGCTTTGAGTAAAGCAGGATTGCTAGAAGAATTCAAAAAACATTACAGAATTGGGGCAGATAAACTGTGTATTACAAACGCACAGGCAACGCCTCTTTGGGACGACCATCAGGATGAGGTAATTGCAGATTTTGGCAACGAAGATTTCAGACCCGAAATTGATAGAGGTCCCCTGAGAGATATACTGATCGAGGCTCTTTTGCCTGAAACAATTATTTGGAATTCGCATTTCGAAAAACTTCAACCTTTAGAAAATGGTTGGGAGATATTTTTCAAAAATGGTAATTCAGCATACGCCGACTTGGTGATTGGTGTTGATGGAGCTAATTCTAAAATTAGACCATATTTATCAAATATTTCGCCAATTTATTCGGGAATAACTATTGTTGAAGGTAATATCTACCATGCGGCACAAAATGCTCCTACTCTTTGGAAAATGACCAATGGTGGAAAAATATTCGCAATGGGTTCAGAAAAATCACTTATTCTCAGTACGAAAGGAGATGGTGCTTTGTCATTTTACACAGGTACTAAAGAGGCAGAAAATTGGCTTCAAACCTGTGCCATTGATTTTACGAATAAAGATTCTGTGAAAAAATGGTTCATGGAAAGCTATGCTGATTGGAGCGACATTTGGTTAGAGATTTTTGATACCAATGAGTCCTATTTTGTACCTCGTCCTATGTATCATTTTCCCCTGAATCAATCTTGGGAAACCCAATCCAATCTGACGATCATTGGCGATGCCGCGCACAGAATGCCTCCATACGCGGGTGAGGGCGTTAATATGGCGATGCAGGATGCCTTGGAATTAGCTGAAGCATTAACAGAAAGTAACTTTTCGAGTATTCAAGATGCTTTACAGGCATTCGAAAAACAAATGTTGGCAAGAACTTCAGTAGTTACACAAGACACACTCATCAACACAGACTTGATTCACTCAGAAAATGGATTAGCAGAAATGTTAGCATTTTTTAAAGTTGAAAATAAGGATGAGGCTGAAATTGTGTAAAATAAAATGCGTACTGATTTGTACAAATCAGTACGCAAAGCTTCTCCAATTTTTCAAATAGGCAAATCAATCAAGAATAGACTCCCCGACATTGGGTCGCTTTGGATACTTAGTTTTCCTTGGTATTTATTGACTCTTTCTTTGATATTTTGAATACCATTTCTATCAGTTTTTTCATTGGGATCGAACCCGATTCCATTATCTTGAATCGAAAGAATAATTGATTTTTTCTGAATCATAATCTTTATACTCGCTTCGGAACATTGACTATGCTTGGCGATATTATTGACGGTTTCTTTAAAAATCAAATAGATGTCATGCCGTTTTTCCATAGGTAAGGCAATACCGCTCAAATCCTCTGGAAGTTGTAATTGATAGTTGATATTTTTAGCCTCAAACAATTCGCTGGCATAGCGTGTCATGCGAGAAAGTACATTTTCCAAACTATCATTTTGAGGTTTGATACTCCATACAATATCATCTAAAGCCTCCGAAATCTTTTTGGCATCCTCTGAGATTCTCTCAACAAAGCCTTTATTTTCAGGTTGTTCAACTAATCTTTGCTTGAGGATATTACTGATGATATTGATACCACTAATAGTCGAGCCGACTTCATCGTGCAAATCAGCTGAAATCCTATTTCTCACGGTATATATCTCTTTAATTTGCCTGATTCGGTACAAATAAAGGCTATAGATAGCTACAAGCACTAGCAACCCTACCAATAGCTGAAACCACCAAGTTTGGTAAAAATGTGGTTGGATTTCAAAATCAATCGACAACGGAATACTCGCCCAATTCCCCTGACTATCCCCTTGTTGCACCAATAATTCATATTGCTTCGGAGCTAAATTCGAAAAGCTTATCATTTCAGCATTTCCATTATCTATCCAATTTTCATGAATATCTGCCAGTTTAAAACGAATATGATTTTGCGAAGCTGATTTAAAATTCAAAGGACTTAACCTAATTGTCAGATTGTTCTGTTGGGGTTCAAACACCAGCGATTCATGGGTATTCACTAAAGTTGTATCACCCAGTATTTCGATCGTAGAGATTTTCAAATTTGATTTTATCTGCTTCTGCTGAAGCCTTTCCAACTGCAAAATATTAAACTGATTGGTAAACCCCAGCCATAGCTGTTTGGCTTGATTTAGGCTGTAGCCATATACCACATCATTCTCGGTCAAGCCATCTTTTTCAGAAAAGTAAGACACCTGATTTTGTTTTCCAACCGAGCAAACCCCTTCGGTAGTACCTATCCATATGGTACCCTTTTTGTCCAACACAATCGAGTTACAGTTTCCTCCTTTTAGTTTTAAATTTCCCGATGCTCCTGTTCTAATGATTTTACCCGTTGTAGTATTAAGCACATTAAAGCCACCATATCCCGAAATAGCAATCGTATTTGGCTCATGATAAGCTAGACTCAAATAGTAATCAGTAACAAAATCTGTATGTTTATTCTGGTTTTCAGCTAAGACAAACTGCTTCTTTTTTATGTCAAAATGGGCAATACCAAAACCTTTGGGAAACCATGCCGAAAACCATAGATTTCCCTCTTTCGTCTCGAGAATATCAGTAAATACATTTTGCTGAAAAAAGTTTTGATAGGGTAACTCTTTCCAAGGCTGTAGTCGCTGATGAGTAGGCCAGTCATACACTTGAATCGCTCCTGACTCAGGCAAACACCACAGTTGATTTTGCCTAGTCAGGAATACCTTTTTGATATTGGTAGAAAAAGAAACAAGCTTTTCCCATGATTTTTTTGCGAGATTTAATCTAAAAATGGCCTTTTGAGTACATGCTAAAAGATTCCCTGAAACATCTTTTAACAACTGATTGACAGGAGCTCCATCAGGAATCCCAAATAATTGGAAATCGTTGGTATGCTCATTCCATGATAATACTCCTGTATGGGAAAGTCCTAGCCAATTTCGTTCGGTACTTTCATGAAAAAAGCAGGTTACTTTTACGGGAAATGCCACCAATTTTTTGGGTAAATCTACCTGTAACAGCGTCGCATCTACCGCAAAATCATGCTTAAGAAGGCCCACTGAAGAAGCTAACCAGGTAATTTGATTTTGGGTATCTAAATAACAATCTTTCATGGCAATACCTTCTTCTCGTAGATTTGGAAAATCTACAAACGCTCGCTGTTGCGCATCAAAAAGGTATAACGAGCGATCGGTGCCAAGCCAAAAATGAGATGGTAAGTGAGCAGGTTTGAGAAACACAGAAACGTCAGTCTTCGAGGGAAGCTTTACATAAGAACTGATATGCTTTTTAGAAATTTCGAGTAAAAAAACACCTCCATTTGCTGTAGTAAAAAGGGTTGAATCTTTACTCAAAAATGCAATATCGCTTACAGATTGGTTTTTCAAAACTTTCCACAAACGCTTCGTTTGTGAGTCATAGCACTGGATTCCCCACTGATTAGCTGCCCAAACACGCCCTTGTGAATCTTCTGTAAACCGACTTTTAAAAATATTGAATTGATAACTTGGTGTAATTCGGAAGACTTTTAAATGCTTGGTTTTAGGTTCAAAACACTTGATATTGTTAAAATCATTAGACCAAATTCGACCTTGACTATCCGCAAAGATATTTTCATAATGGTCATTTTCGGGATAGGCATCGTGCAAATCAGACGAAATTTCTTTTTGAATTTTTAAGCTTTTTTCGTCAATGCTAAAAAGTCCGTTGATGTTGGCGAACCAGATTTTCCCTTTGTGGTCGGAGGACAAGCCAAAGAGCATTTCGGATTGAGAAAAATGAGTAAAATGATAGCCATCGTAGCGACTAATACTTTGTTTGAAGCCTAACCACAAAAACCCCTGTGCATCTTTGGTAATAAACTGTACTTCTTTGGACAACAGTCCTTCCTTGATTCCGAGTCGCTCGAAATTAATCCCAGAGTTTTGAGATAACAATCGTTGAGTTGGAATAAGGATTAATAGCAAAAAAATACCATATAATTTCCTAAGCATATTGAGTAAGGTATTTATCAAATCAATACAAATGGCGTTGTGGCAATACTATTCTGGTTAACAGCTTGTTATCTGCGTAATCATCATGTGACAAAGAATTCGATTTTTGTGAACACTTCCAAAGCTTATCTCTCTTTTTGTCTTAAATTTTGAGTAAATGGAGTTTTTGAGTTATTTAAGCCCTATATTCCCTTTTAAATAATAGGCTTAGACCATTATTTTTCACGAAACTTCAAGCAATTTCATCTATATTTAGGACATTAATTTCTGACCATAAAACAATCCTTTTTTACAATTATGTCTGATAGAACCATTGCCACACGCAAACGTATTGCGCTCATTGCACATGACAACAAGAAAGCTGAATTAATCGATTGGGTATATTACAATAGAGGAGTTTTGTCGCGCCATGAGTTGTTTGCTACAGGCACAACAGGAAAATTAATTGAAGAAGCCATAGACCGACCTGTTAAGAAATTTTTGAGCGGACCACTCGGTGGCGATCAACAAATTGGGGCGTTGGTTGCTGAAGGTAAAATAGATGTATTAATCTTTTTCTGGGATCCAATGGCGTCTCAGCCTCACGACCCAGACATTAAAGCTCTTTTACGCTTGGGGGTTGTTTGGAATATTCCAATGGCCTGTAATCGTGCGACCGCTGATTTTATATTGACCTCTAATCTTATCGCCGAAACCTACGAATCTGTACAGACAGATTATTCGGGATATTTGAATAGAAAGGTTTAAATATTATCAAGAACAGGGTGCGACTAATGTTACACCCTGTTTTGAATATAGTAATTTATGTAAAAATGCTCTTATTCATTCATTGGGGTAATTTTCAAAACTTGGTCTGGTGCATTCATCAGGAGATATAAAGTGCCGTCGGGTGCAAATTTTACATCTCTTATTCTCCCATAACCTTTCAAAAGAATTTCCTGCTCAAGAACTTTATCTCCTTCAATTACCAGTCGTCTCAACTCTTGAAAAGCTAACGAGCCTATGATGAGATTTCCTTTCCATTTCGAAAACTTGGGTGAAAAAGCAAAATCTATCGCACTCACCGCTATAGAGGGAGTCCATTGAGTTAGGGGCTTTTCGATACCTTCTTTTTCGGACTTATCAGAAATAATTTTTCCACTATAATCTACGCCATAAGTCACCAATGGCCAACCATAATTGGCTCCATTCTTGATGATATTCAGTTCGTCGCCACCTTTTGGTCCATGCTCGGTGGCATAAATACTATTTGTTTTAGGATGAATTGTGATCCCCTGTGCATTACGATTTCCCCAAGAGTAAATCGCCTGAAGAAACTGACCATTCCCAGCCAAAGGATTATCTTTGGGAATAGAGCCATCAGTATTAATACGGAAGATTTTACCCGATGGTCGAGTCAAAACCTGAGAATCCTCTCCCCGATTCATATCTCCAATCGTAAAAAACAAATGTCCCTTTTTATCCAAAGCCAAACGGCTTCCCCAGCGGGTTCCTCCTTTTACTTGTAATGAGTCATGAACTTGAAACAAGGTTTGTTCTTCCTGCCATTGATTCTCTTTAATTTTACCACGCACGATTTTAGTCATTCCAGCAGCCTTCGCGTCCAAGCTATTTTCTGAATTATGGCTTAATGCTAAATAGACCCAACCATTTTTAGTATAATCTCGGTCAAGCGCAATATCCATATAGCCTCCTAATATACTTTGGGCATACGTTGGTGGTGTATTTTTTACGGAAGAATCACTCAGTTTTCCATTTTTCATCCATGTTAATTCACCAGATTTCTCTGAAATTAATGCGGTATTATGATCAACAAACTCGATTCCCCAAGGAGTATTGAGACCACTGGTAACCAAACGCTCAACTTTTAGTTTATAATGTTTTGTTTCGACCATAAAGCTTTCCTCATATTGTCGCTCTTTCTTTGGTTTTTGCTGAGCATTTACAATAAAATCGGCGATTGATTCAATCTCTTTCGTATTTAGGGTATTTTCCCACTTAATCATTTCAGTCGTTGGAACTCCCTGCGTGATAGTTTTTATTAATGAAGTCTTGTCTCCTCCATGTTTCCATGAATTTTTAATCAATGCTGGTGCCGAGCTTCCTTGGAGTTGCTCACCATGGCAACCAGCACAATAAGTTTTATATAATTTTTCGCCAGATTGTGCCCAGACTGGCAAAGTCATTAACCACAACAACATATTCAGTAAAAAACCGAGTAAAATTTTCATAGCTGGTAATGGTTTAGTTAAACGAGAATTTCCCATTGGTTTACAAAGCATGTTTACCAATGGGAAAAGTGTATAAGAAAATGTATACTTTTTTACTCCTCATAAATCAACTCATCATGAAGTTGTTTGAGTTTTTGATAGTTAATTTTCAATTTCTCTCTATCGTAAGTAATCAACCCGTTGATTTCAGTTTCAACATCTGTTAGCTGTGTATAAACTGCGGCTGAAAACCCTAGCTTTTTTAGCTCCTTTATTTTGATAATCAACTGCTTGTAGGCCTCAAACAATTCATCCTCGGTTTTGAAACCTTGATAACTCCAAGCATTTTTTGAAAAAGTATGACCTACAACTGTATGTCCTAAACCACCAAATTCTCCGATTACTAAGGCGCGATGAGACTCCGTAGGGACTGCCTTCAAACGACTCCCATACATGTGGAAATCATGAGTGTCGCCCTCTCCTCTATCAATCCAGCCAGATGGACCATCTACTAAACGAGTTGGATCCAATGATTTGGTCCATTTCAATATTTCATTGGTTTTAAATTGTCCCCAACTTTCATTGAAAGGTACCCACATACAAATACTTGGAAAGTTATACAGTTGTTTGATAATCGCTTGCCATTCATCTTTAAAGAGAGCTTCTTCTCTGGCAGTGCGAGTCACATCATTATATTTCTTGGCTAAAAAATCGCCTTCAATCGAGTGGTCGTGGTCTTTTACAGGTACAATTTCATCATGCCCACTTGGCATATCTTGCCATACTAATAAACCTAGCTTGTCACATTGATAATACCAACGCAATGGTTCTATTTTCACATGTTTTCTTACCATATTAAAGCCTGATTTTTTCATCAATTCAATATCCGAAACCAAGGCCTCCTCGGTTGGCGCTGTATAGATACCATCTGGCCAATATCCTTGATCAAGTGGACCATATTGAAAAACAGGTTTATTGTTAAGAAACAGTCGATTAACGCCATTCTTATCTGGCATCATGGCAATTTTTCTCATCCCAAAATAGCCTTTGACAGCATCTATGGCCTTTCCATTACGAATAATACTCAATTCAAAATCATACAAATTGGGTTTTTCAGGTGTCCATAATTTTGCATTTGGAATCTTAATTTCAAGGACTTCTGAAGGGCTTGTTTGTGAAGAAGCTATTTTTTGCTTTTGGTTTAAAATCTTCACTTGAAATTTATCTCCAGATTTTAACCCCACTCCTTCAGGCTTTATAGAAACAGTATTTTGATCAATATCAGTGATAATCTTATAGGTTTCGATGTAAGATTCAGGAACAGTTTCCAGCCAAACCGTTTGCCAAATGCCAGTTACGGGTGTGTAATAAATACCACCGGGGCGTTTTACTTGTTTGCCACGAGCCTGTTGTCCATCATCAGTTGGATCCCACACTTTTAAGATTATTTCTTGTTGCCCAGTTTTCAAGAATGCCGTTATATCGAAAGAAAATGCGGTATAACCACCCTCATGCTTCCCGACTAATTTACCATTTATCCATACTTCAGCTTGCCAATCTACTGCCCCAAAATGAAGCAAAAGCTTTTCAGATGCTTTCAATGATTTTGTGGAAAATATTTTTTTGTACCAGAGACAATTATCCTTTCCAACGGTTTTTTGGACACCTGACAAATAAGATTCTACAGGGAAAGGTACGGTTATTTGACCTTGCCAAGATTGAGGTTTTTCTTGTACTGGTAAAATGGCGTACTCCCATTTTCCATTGAGATTTTGCCAATTTTTACGCTCCATATTGGGGCGAGGATATTCATTGAGTGGCAAGATAGCATTTACTTTTGCTGTCCAAGGCGTAGAATGAAGCGTTTCATCTGATTGTTGCGAAAGGCTTGAGAAAATGCTTACGGTCACTGCCATTAAGGTTATGAGAGACGTTTTTGTGTACTGGTACATCATTTTGAAGCAGTTAATTTTGGATTTAGTTTTCAAGAAATTGGGATTGTATTTGGAGAATGAATCGAAAAGATCTTCATCTTGAAGGCTAAACTATATAATTTGAAAAACATTCTTTTGATGGGACTTTCAACTTGATACGAATTGCATAAAGTTTGAATAATTAGTACAAACCGACTCAATTTACCTCAATATAAAAATGAGTCACTCCAAATTTTAGAATTAGGGTTATTTTCCAATTTTTATCAAAAAAAGCGCTCGAAAATTGTTTTTTCGAGCGCTTTTTTTGATACTATAATGTTTGATTCGTCAGCCTTAGACCCAAGACATTGCGTTTCTACTGGTAGAATATAGATTTTTAAGATAATCATTCACTCAATCGCAATTCACTAAATTAGAGATAAATCATGCGTGAATAAATAACAAACTTTTAATTCATCGAACTTCCCAAGAGTACTCTCAAATAATGCTCTAGGCGCTCAATATTTTGTTTTTGTCCTTCATCGGCCTTATGTGCTTTTACCACAATGTCGTACATTTCTGGAGTATCGAACAACATTGACCAGTCAATTTGGGTTTCGTCACCTTTTTCCTCAAAAAATACGGTTGTCGTAAAATGAGGGTTAAAATGTTCGAATACAATTTTATGATAAGGAATGATTTCCAAATAGATACTTCGATTGGGATAATTTTTCCCATCTGGACCATGCATAGTCATTTTCCATTCGCCTTCTTCCTGCACATCCATCACATGAATCGTAGACGTAAATCCAGCGGGTCCCCACCAGTTGACTATATGTTTGGGCTCAGTCCAGACCTTCCAAAGCAATTCGATAGGAGCATCGAAAGTAGTTATAGTTCGGAGCTCTTTGATACTAGTAGTATTCATTTTCATAAAGGGTTTAGCATTATCGTAGCTAAAAATAACCGAAATTTGACTAATACCAAAGTAATATAGCACTTTATCGATATTCTTTTAGGTTTGTAACAATCAATGTCCTTTTGTTACTTCATCAAAAACTTTACAAAAATTTGCTCCTCCTATCTTGATAATTTCGGGTTCTGTCAAGCCGAGTTTTAATAATTCTACTACTACGGTATAGAAATACCCCGAATGCTGAGATTCCCAGATTTCATTGGTACGTTCGCCAAAACGTTTTGACTGATTGTTACTATTATTCTGACGATTTTGGTTAGCATTGGGAGAACGATAGGCGGGAGTCAATTTGGTATCTGTTCCCAAACACACATGGTCAACTCCAACGACCTCTACCATTGCCTTGATATTTTGTGCATACGCCATTGGCGAGTCCGTTAAATGTCGCCAAACTCCAATTAAACCTCCTGCATTAGCCACAATTCTGGCTTGCTCTTGACTAATCAAACGTGGCATCATCATTTTCGCTATACTAGGATTTTGACCCAATTGTGTATTCAAACTCGTGTGTGATACAACCATAGGTTTGCTCGAAAGTTTGTGAGCATCGTTAATGGCAGCATCGCTACAATGCGTTAAATCAATCAAAATCCCTAATCTATTGCATTCTTTGACAACTTCCTTTCCAAAATCCGACAATCCATTAAATTTAGGAGGATTAGTATAGATATCGCCCAAGGGCACTGAGGCATCATTGTCGTGTAGAAGTCCTAATTGTCTTAGTCCTCGTTGATAAGCTACGCCTAAGCGTTCTATTTTACCTTCTAAAAAATGCCCTCCTTCTACCGATTGAATTACTGTTGGAGTACCAGCCTTGTGTGCTTTCTTAAGGTCTGAAAGGTTGTATGCTCTCTTAATCTGATTGCTTTCCAACATTTTATCCATAGCATCCAACCCATTCATAAAACGCTCGTAGGCTTCTCCTTCGTAGGTAAGTTTTTGGTAGTCTACCGCAAAAGTCATACAGATAGCAGAAAGCCCTGATTTTTTCATTTCCTGTTTTAGCGCTACCTCAGGACCAGGCAACTCCTCTTTTTTGAGAGGAACGTCTATGTGATTATGCGTGTCTATCGCAATAGTTTTATTGACGATAGCGACTATACGAGGATCTGTTTCATCGATGGCAAATGAACGTAAAGGTTTGAATAACATAATACCACCTATACCAGAGATAGCTGTCAAAAAATGTCTTCTTGTAAAAGCGTTTCGGGTTTGTTTCATGATTTGATTGTCTGAATTGTTAGCAATAATTAACTCGATAAAAGCTATCGATTGATTATTTTGACAAACACTTAGACAAGGATGTTGCTCAAATGTGAGTGTAACTTGGAAGGAAACTACTTTTTTTCGACATACATAATCTATAGCGCCATCATCGGAGATTTTTTGACCCCGAAAAACTGGTTAATACAAAAAAAGAAAGCACTAAGATATTGTAGCTATGCTCCTTAGTGCTTTCATATTTATTCCATTTAGATTCGATTAATAATATCATTTGCAACAGCCTTGAGTTCAGCTATAGAAGTTTTTTCTGAAAATTTATTTACTTTGAGTCGAATCATTTCATTCTTTTTTCTTGCGATAATGAGACAAAAATTTTTGCCATCACTATGAAAAAATGCTTCCTCTCCTACGCCGCTCAATGTCTCATACCCACTTTGCTGTTGGTTGCTTTTCTGGAATTCTGAATATAGTTTGATCGCCTCAGCTTCATTTTCATAGCTATCAAACATAAAATATAAGGCCTTTTGTGGGTTATCTACTGTACTTGACTTGGTCAAAAACTTACATTTGTATTCATGACCACCATTCTTTGATGCACTTGAACTTTCGGAAAGCTCACAGGATTCTCCCAAAATTCTTGTTGCTTCTTGTTGGGTTATTTTATGACCGCCAATAGCGGGAGCTACCAATGAAAAGATAGAGATTAATCCATATAGTATTATTTTCATAGCTTGAATAAGTTTAAGTTTTTTTAGAGATGCTATTTCTACTTAAATGTTGCACATTTAAGCCTAAAAATCAAACACTTAGCCTTCTATTTTTATATTGTCCAGGGGTCATGCCTGTAATAGACTTAAATACTCTTGAAAAATAAGAAACACTTTCAAAACCAGTTTGTGAGGCAATTTCATCAAAAGACAAATACCCTGTAATCATTAGGTACTGTGCCCGCTCAATTCGTTTATCAAGAATATAGGAAATAGGGCGCAAACCTGTTGCTTGAAGGAACAATCGCGAAAAATAATCAACGTGCATATTGGCTCTGGACGCCAGCAGGTTTACTGATATTTTTTGAGACATATTAAGCTGAATATAACTTATCGACTCCATTATTTTAGACGGAATATCAGAAGTATTTCTCTCTAAATCAGGCTCTTTATTCAAGAATTTTGCAATTAATTGATATAAAATTCCCTGCGTTTCGAAATGGCAAGACAATGATTGTTGATGGTTTAAATCTTGATATTCTTTGTAGTAAATATCTTTCTCATACACCTTGGGGTTGTCAGAACGGTTGATTCCTCTGCCAGGATTTATTTCTAGTAATCGCTTAAAATTGAAAATATCACCTTCGTTGGCACTTACTCTCATTACTTTTCGCTGATTGGCAAATAAGGACAATCCATTGCCTGATTCTTCAAAAAATTGAACAAAATACTGGCTCAGATATTCATCACAACTTAAATCACATACCGTAAAACTTGGAATGAGATACAAATAACCCGCTTCCAAATCGACCACACCTAGCGGGCTTGTAATTTTTCCTTTTCCTTCATCGATAAAATATAGTCTATAATAGGGACTAATCACGGTTTTGTAATTCCATTTTATTCCAAGTTTCACATAGTCTACATGCAGCAATGAAAAGAGTTGATTACTTGAAAAACTTCCCATAAATAAGTCTGATTTGTATAAATTAATCTAATAAAGCGATAGCCATCTTTTTCACTAAAAAAACAATCATTTAAGATTCAATACTAGATAAAATAAAGATTTTTCATAACCTTTTCTATGTAGTTTTATCTAAAAAATGGATATATATACCTCAAAAAAGTCTGATTTGTATAATAAAATCGCTGATTTATATAAGAACTAAACTGTCCTTGGCATTTAATTTTGCTTTATCAATTCAATGTATTTTGATAAACTATGAAAAGACGAGCGCTTTTAAAACAACTTGGTTTAGGCTTTTCAGCTCTTAGCTTGGCGAAGCCGACTTTTGCACAAAATTCTTTTGCAAATTTTTCAGGAGGTGAAAAAATCGCCACTGGAAGATTTACACCTGATTGGGCTTCTTTAGAGCAATATCAGGTTCCAAAGTGGTTTCAAGATGCCAAATTTGGTATGTGGGCGCACTGGGGTCCCCAATGTCAGGCGGAGGCAGGCGATTGGTATGCCAGAGGGATGTATCAAGAGGGCGACTGGCAATATAAATATCATGTAGAAAAATTTGGGCACCCGTCTAAGTTTGGGTTCAAAGATATTATTCATGAATGGAAAGCCGAAAAATGGAATCCAGATGAGTTGGTGACGCTTTACAAAAATACAGGAGCGAAATATTTTATTGGTATGGCCAATCACCATGACAATTTTGATATGTACGACAGTAAATATCAAAGCCAATGGAACTCTACCAAAATGGGTCCTAAGAAGGATATTATCGCTGGCTGGGCAAAAGCTGCCAAAGCCAACAATCTTCCTTTTGGCGTAAGTATCCATGCAAGTCATGCTTGGCGCTGGTACGAATCTGCACAAAGAAGTGATAAAAATGGCGCATTAGCGGGAGTTCCTTACGACGGAAAACTGCGTAAATCTGATGGAAAAGGACAGTGGTGGGAAGGTCTTGACCCACAAGATCTTTATGCTCAAAATCATGACCTTAGCGAGAATAGTCTTCAGAATGGAGCGATTCACAAACAATGGGAATGGGAAAATGGGGCCAACAGACCATCAAAAGAATATATTGAAAAGTTCGTAAATCGAACCATTGACCTCATCAATAAATATGACCCTGATTTGTTGTATTTTGATGATACCAAACTTCCATTTTGGCCAATTAGTGATGCGGGATTGCGCATCGCAGCCCATCATTACAACATGAGTATCAAGCGTCATGGAGAGTTAAGAGCTGTTATTAATGGTAAAATCTTGGATGAAAACGAGCGTAAAGCCATGGTTTGGGATATCGAACGTGGACAAGCTAGTGACATTCAACCTTTTGTTTGGCAGACGGATACCTGTATCGGAAGCTGGCACTATGATCGTGGCGTTTATAATCGAGATGGCTATAAATCAGCTAAATCTGTCATTCATGCTTTGGTAGATATTGTTAGCAAAAATGGAAATTATTTGCTCAACGTACCCGTACGTGGCGATGGAAGCATTGATGAAAAAGAACGTAAAATTGTAGAAGAAATCGGGCGTTGGATGGCCGTCAACAGTGGTAGTATTTATGGAACAAGACCATGGAAAATCTACGGCGAAGGTCCTTCTACTCAAAACGAAGCCAAACTAAACGCACAAGGTTTCAATGAAGGTAAAACGAAATATACTGCTGAAGATATTCGCTTCAATACTTTGGGAAATACGCTTTTTGCTACGGTAATGGATTGGCCTTCAAATGGAAAAGTGGTTATCAAAAGCTTAGCTCAAAATAGCCCTTTACATGCACAAACCATCAATAAAGTTGAGTTTTTAGGAAATCAAAATCAGGCTTTGAGTTTCGAAAGACTTTCAGATGGCTTGCATATCCAATTTCCAGAAAACAAGCCAGTAGATAGCTACGCGAATGTCTTGAAAATTTCTTAGTAAATAGAAATTCAATATTAAAACAACGAATTATAATCCTCTTTGTAAATTCAAGTAAAAAGAAGTTAAAAGTATATCAGTTATTGGATTACACTCATAATCAGGAGGATATTACCACAGATAGCAGTAGAGACGCAATGATTGCGTCTCAAGCAGGGTAAAATCTGGGAAGGTTTCATCAAAAAGCGGTCGGAAAATATTTTCCGACCGCTTTTTTGATGAAACCTTGGAGAATCTTAAAATTCGGGATGGCTCATGTTTTTGATCCTATATTTCAGAATAACACCTTTTCAGACGCAAAGCATTGCGTCTCTACTAGTAAAATTCATATTTAAAATAATCACTCATGCGCTCAATCACTCAATTAAGAATGACTCTATTTTACCCTTTCATTTTGAGTTATGAAACCGATGGATGTAATTTTCCGATTCTAACCGTTGTGAGCAACAACATCACAAAAGTTCCCATCGAAAAATAGCCTAAAGCTAAGTCTGGTTGAGTAGCAGGATGTAGCATATTTACGACACCATAACTCAAACCCGAAGTCAGAATAAAGGCGACTCCTCCAGTAAATCCACCCGAAACGCCCGCAATTTTAGGAAAACGACTCAGACAATACGTAAAGTAATTGTTAAAGGTAAAGCCAGCCGCTAAGTGTATAAAAAAGGCAAACACAAGCAGAGTGTAAAGGTTTTGCAGCCATTGCGAAGAAATATACATCGCCAAAATCAAGGTAGTTTGTAACAAACTTGCTAATTGTATTTTGGGTAAAAATGGTTTATTCATCAAAGCACGTCCCAAAAAACCTCCCAACATCCATGCTATTCCCATAATCAAGGAAGCATATCCAACAGTCACAGGAGTATATCCCAACTGATGCTCAATGATAAAAGGTGCACTTAGGTTGAAAAGAAAAATCATTCCGTAACTAAGTCCCACAACTAACAGACCTAAAAAGAAATCAGGAGTTGCTATCATTTCCTTAAAATTACCTAGCAAATTACGACCATTGAAGGCTGTCTTTTTACGAATAGTTTCTCCCGAAAACAAAAACTCTAACACTCCTATCACACCGCTATATACTGCCAATAGGTAGAAATTAGATTGCCAGCCAAAATGTTCTTGTAAGTAGCCCCCAATGAAAGGTGCCACAATCGGACCAGCCGACCACACGATGGTCATCAGACTCAAATATTGTCTTCTTTCTTCGCCCTCATATACGTCTACAAAAAAAGCTCGCTTGGCAACAATCGCAAAAGCTGAGAGAATTCCTTGTACCACACGCATTGCATAAATCATGTATATATCTGTACTTATGGCAGTTATCCAAAAAGATACCATAAACAAAAACAACGATAGTGTCGACAACTTATAACGCCCGAAAGCATCGAGAATACTTCCTACAAAAAACTGTGCAATAGCATAGCTCCCCAAATAAAGGGATAGTGTCAGTTGAATACTGTTTTCTGCCTGACCAAAATATTTTGCCATATAGGGCATCGAAGGCAAGTAAATATCCGTTGCCAAACCCGACATCGGTATTACTGCAAATGCTAACAAAGTAGCAATAACTCTATTTTTTTCCTGAACCGCTTTCATGATCTTATTTTAAGGGACAAAGTAAACAGGCACAAAGTGTATGAAGTGATTATTTACTAAGCGCTTTTCCAATAAACAGAACTTTTCACTTTGTGCCTATGTGCCTTATCACTGTTCACTACTAATTTTAATTCAAAATTATAGGACAAAAAGAAGGCTACAAAAGAAGATTCAAACAAGAAATTATAAAATTCAAACAAGTTCTAGTTTTCTTAACTCTTTTGGTTTGTTCCCTGTAGCTTTTCTATAAAAATTGTTGAAGTAAGCAGGATATTCAAATCCCAAGCAATAAGCTATTTCGGCAATAGCCCAATCGGTATAAGTCAATAATTGATTGGCTTCCAACACAATCCTGTGGGCAATATGCTCAGTTGTGGTTTTTCCTGTAATAGTTTTTACTGCACGATTCAAATGATTAACATGCAGGTTCAATGTATCGGCAAAGTCTTTTGCGGTGGTCAACTGCAATTGATTTTGCATAGAATCAATAGGAAATTGACTTTCCAATACATCAAAAAATTGTTGAGTAATACGAGCATTCGCATTTACAGGAACTTCTTGTTGGGATTGATTAAAGGACTTTAAAGCATAATGAACAATCAAATGCAAATAATTTCGCATAATATCCTGTTTATAAGCATAGTTACCCAAACTTTCGCATTTCATTTTTTGAAATAAGTCTAATATTTCCCCAACACTTTTTTCATCAATAAAATATACTTTTTCGGTATTCATTTGAAACATAGGCAGCTCTGTCAACAAATTGTCTCGTTGATGAATAAAGGCTTCATTAAAAATACAAAACCAACCTTGTTGTAAATCAGATATTGATTGCCAATAATAGGGCAATGTAGGATTACTAAACAAAAGTGCTGGCTTATCGATATATATCGTTTTGTCAGCATATTCAACACGACCCTCTCCTATTACAAGCGTTACTTTATAATAATCTCTACGAGAATATGGCAATAGATTTTTACAATCTCCTCTTTCAAAAACATTGATATGAGGCGTATTATGACTAATAGATTCCCTTGGTTGAATCTCTAGTCTCTGATAAAATTCTTGTAAATTCTCCGTTACTTTCATATCAATAAATTATAAAATTCAAACTATTCACTTTTGTGTCTATTTGTACAAAATGTATTTTTTCAAGAACAAGTTCCTCAATACAGTCAGTTCTTTAGAATTTAATCTTTAATTTTATCAGGTCCGTTTCTCAGAACAGAAATAGACTCTTTTACGGTATTCACTCATTTTCTATCTAAACATTTATGCAATCTCCCAACCGTCGTACCTTTTTGCGTCAATCCAGCAGTTTAGCATTAGCGAGCCTGCTTCCCTCTTCTATTTACCAAGGAACGCCTTTTGCTAAAACAGTTAAAGCCAAAGTTCATGTCAATTTTGAAAAACCAATCGGTAAAATAGAACCTGAAATTTATGGACAATTCATCGAATATCTAGGTCGAGCCATCACAGGTGGAGTCGTAGATGCTAAGACTAGTCAAGTAAGAAAAGATGTTTTAGAAAAAATCAAAAGACTACAAACACCCCTTTTGAGATTTCCAGGAGGTACTGTTACTAAAATTTACCATTGGCAAGACGGTATAGGTCCCAAAAATTTGCGTCCTGTTCGACCAAACCTCATTTGGGGTGGCGAAGAAAGCAACCAATTTGGTACTAATGAGTTTATCGATTATTGTCGGACGCTCAAAACTGACCCATTTTTGGTGGTCAATATGAATACTGGTACACCAGAAGAAGCCTCCAACTGGGTCGAATACTGTAATGGTTCTGGAAATACATCGTTTGCAAGTCTTCGTAAAAAACATGGTTATCCTCAAGCTCACAAGGTAAAATATTGGGGATTGGGAAATGAGGAAAGTGCTGTACCAGATACTGGACGTCTGCAAGACCCCAATAAATATGTAGAAATTGCTTGGCAATATGCCAAATTAATGAAGTTACAAGACCCAAGCATTTCTCTAGTTTTGGCGGGTGGAGATACCAAATGGAACGAAATTCTTCTTAAAGAACTCCATCCTATTGCTGATTATATTTCTTTGCATTATTACGCTAATTCTAAGAAAGGTCAACCTGCATCGCTCTTTGCTCATATTGCTACTTTTGAAAAAGAAATAGTCGCTACCAAAAAACAGATTCATGATTTAGCACCCGAAAAAGTAGAAAATTTTAATCGTTGGTATCGTTTTCCTCCTCGTAAAAAGGCATTAAAAATTGCCTTAGACGAATGGGGGATTTGGGAAAATGAGGGAAAAGGTGCTTATAATCTTGAAGTAACCTATCAATGGTTTCATGCCTTAGGGGTTGCAGGCTTTCTGAATATATTCCAACGTCAAGCAGATATTGTGGGCATGGCTACTTGGGCGCAAACCGTCAATGTACTAGCACCAATCATGACCAATGAAAAAGAATCTATCTGTCAAACTGTTTTCTATCCACTCGAACTTTATCGTAAATATTGCAAAGGAACAAGTATTACAACTGAAGTCGAAAGTCCAGCATTGGAACAATCGGGCGCTGAAAACCTTGGGATATTGGACACCTCTGCGAGCTATGATGAAGATACTAAAACGCTAACGCTCGCTATTGTAAACCGTCATCCTGAGCTGGCAGTGGAAACAGAAATTGATTTCCCTGTAGCCAAAAGCTTGAAAATCTTCGAGAAACATGAGCTTACTGCTACTTCATACACGGCAGCCAATACGCTTGAAAAACCTTCTCAGAATGTTGTAAGCTATCAGCATCAAAATATCGATAACAGTATTTCAAGTATTACCCTAGCTCCTGCCTCTATCACACTCTTGAGATTTAGGTAAATAATGCAGTATTTGTTTTTACCCAGAAAGGCAATACGTTCGGTATTGCCTAATCTATAGATTTTCTTAGGGATTCAGTTTTAAAAACCCTAAATTTGCACTTTCTTAAGTAATTCGGCTGTTTTATGTAATTTTTCTGACTCAAAATTACCGAATTAGGCACAATCAACTATCAATTTGCTATCATCATGATTCATTTCTTCGGAAGTCACTCTGGTAATGTTTTTGCTGTCCAAGCTCAATCTGCTATCGCAGAGGAAGATATTCAAAAACTAGTGTGGCTTTTCAACAGTTCAAGAGACCATCGTTTCACTGTCATCAATCAAGAGGATGCTTCGTTAGAGGCGGTTTTTGTAGGTCCACGTGCCGCTATGATTACTCCATGGAGTACCAATGCTGTGGAAATTACCCAAAACATGGGTATTCAGGGAATTATCCGTATTGAGGAGTTTGCTCAGGTAGCCGAAGATTTTACGGACTTCGACCCAATGTTATCGCAAAAGTACACAAGCTTAAACCAAGCTATTTACACGATAAAAATTCAGCCTGAACCTATCCTCGAAATCGACGATATTGCAGCCTACAACAAACAAGAAGGACTTGCATTAAGTCAGGAAGAAATCGACTATCTGAATGGTCTTTCAGAAAAATTAGGTCGCAAATTGACAGATTCTGAAGTGTTTGGTTTCTCTCAGGTAAACTCTGAACACTGTCGTCACAAAATCTTCAACGGTACTTTTATCATCGACGGTGAAGAAAAACCAAGCTCTCTTTTCAAGCTCATCAAGAAAACTTCCGAAACGAATCCAAACGATATCGTTTCTGCTTATAAAGACAACGTTGCTTTTATCAAAGGTCCTCGCGTTACTCAATTTGCTCCAAAATCTGCTGACAAACCTGACTTTTACGACGAAAAAGAATTCGATTCTGTTATTTCGGTAAAAGCAGAAACTCACAACTTCCCAACGACAGTTGAGCCATTCAACGGTGCAGCAACAGGTTCGGGTGGCGAAATTCGTGACCGTTTGGCTGGTGGACAAGGTTCATTGCCTTTGGCAGGTACTGCGGTTTATATGACTTCGTACTCTCGCTTAGAAGAATCACGTGCTTGGGAAAAGGGTATGAACGAACGTGACTGGTTATATCAAACACCTATGGATATCTTAATCAAAGCGTCTAACGGTGCTTCTGATTTTGGTAACAAGTTTGGTCAACCTTTGATTACGGGTTCTGTTTTGACGTTTGAACACGAAGAAGAGGCTCGCAAATTAGGTTTCGATAAAGTAATCATGTTGGCTGGTGGTATTGGTTATGGCAAAGAAAGTCAAGCCAAAAAACAAAAGCCATCGGTTGGCGATAAAGTAGTGGTATTGGGTGGTGAAAACTACCGTATTGGTATGGGTGGTGCAGCGGTATCATCTGCTGACACAGGCGCATTTGGTTCAGGTATTGAATTAAATGCGATTCAACGTTCAAACCCAGAAATGCAAAAACGTGCTGCCAACGCTATCAGAGGCTTGGTAGAATCTGACGAAAACCCAATCGTTTCTATCCACGACCACGGTGCTGGTGGACACCTTAACTGTTTGTCGGAATTGGTAGAAGAAACAGGCGGTTTGATTGATTTAGACAAATTGCCAGTTGGTGACCCAACGCTTTCAGCAAAAGAAATTATCGGTAACGAATCACAAGAACGTATGGGCTTGGTGATTGGTGAAAAAGATATAGCAACCCTTCAACGTGTAGCAGAGCGTGAGCGCTCACCAATGTACACGGTAGGTGATATTACAGGTAACAACCGTTTTACTTTCCAATCAAAATCTACAGGTGCAAAACCAATGGATTTTGCGATTTCGGAAATGTTCGGAAGCTCGCCTAAAATTGTGATGGAAGACAAAACCATTGAGCGAAATTACGCAGGTTTGTCTTATGCTGAAACAGAAATTCCAACCTATTTGAATCAAGTATTACAGTTAGAAGCTGTAGCTTGTAAAGATTGGTTGACCAATAAAGTTGACCGTTGTGTGGGCGGACGTGTTGCCAAACAACAATGCGCTGGTCCATTGCAATTGCCTTTGAACAACGTTGGCGTAATGGCCTTGGATTTCAAAGGAAAAGATGGTATCGCCACTTCGGTGGGACACTCGCCAGTAGCAGCTATCGTTGACCCAGCAGCGGGTTCTCGTACCGCTATCGCTGAAGCATTGTCAAACATCGTTTTTGCACCATTGAAAGACGGTTTAAAATCGGTTTCATTGTCAGCCAACTGGATGTGGGCTTGTAAAAATGCAGGTGAAGATGCACGTTTATATGAAGCGGTAAAAGCTTGTTCAGACTTTGCGATTGAATTAGGAATCAATATTCCGACAGGAAAAGATTCCCTTTCTATGAAGCAAAAATATCCAAACGATGAAGTAATCGCCCCAGGTACAGTAATTATCTCGGCAGGTGCTCATTGTTCGGACATCAACAAAGTAGTTGAGCCAGTTTTACAACGTAATGGAGGTGCTATTTACTATTTGAATTTATCGAAAGATAGTTTCAAATTAGGCGGTAGCTCATTTGCTCAAATTTTGAATAAAGTAGGCACCGAAGTTCCAACGATTCAAGATGCTGCCTATTTCAAAACGGCATTTGATACTTTCCAAAACTTAATCAAAGCAGGTAAAATCGAGGCAGGTCACGACATCGGTAGCGGTGGTTTGATTACGACTTTATTAGAAATGTGTTTCGCAGATGTAAACCTTGGCGCCAACTTTGACTTGTCAGGTTTAGGTGAAAGCGATACAGTAAAAGCTTTGTTCAACGAAAACATTGCCTTGGTATTCCAAGCAGATGCTTCGGTTGAATCAGTTTTTGCAGCAAACAATATCTCTATCGTTAAAATCGGTGAGGTAGTAGAAGGAAATACAGTTTCTGTAAAAAATAATGATACGTCATTTGATTTCTCAGTAGCTGAATTAAGAGATGTTTGGTACAAAACTTCATTCCTTTTAGATTCAAAACAATCTAAAAACGGAACGGCTTTAGACCGCTATACCAACTACAAAAACCAACCGTTGGCATACACATTCCCTTCACAGTTCACAGGAAAATTAACTGACCACCGTGCGATTTCAACTCGTCCGAAAGCAGCGATTATTCGTGAAAAAGGCTCAAACTCAGAGCGTGAAATGGCGAATGCGATGTATTTGGCAGGCTTTGATGTAAAAGACGTTCACATGACTGACCTTATCGCTGGTCGTGAGACATTAGAAGATATTCAGTTTATTGGTGCAGTGGGTGGTTTCTCAAACTCAGATGTTTTAGGTTCGGCAAAAGGTTGGGCTGGAGCATTCTTGTATAACGAAAAAGCTAATGCTGCCATCAAGAAATTCTTCGAACGTGAAGATACCCTTTCGGTAGGTATTTGTAACGGATGTCAGTTGTTTATGGAATTGGAATTAATCAATCCAGACCATGATACGCATGGTAAAATGCACCATAACAAATCACATAAGCACGAAAGTATCTTTACATCGGTAACTATCCAGCAAAACAACTCGGTAATGCTTTCTACCTTAGAAGGAACTACTTTGGGTGTCTGGGTATCGCATGGAGAAGGTAAGTTTGTATTGCCTTATGGCGAAGAACGTTATCACATTGTTGGTAAATATGGTTATGCTGAGTATCCTGCTAATCCAAATGACTCGGATTACAATACAGCAATGATGTGCGACTCAACAGGTCGTCACTTGGTAACCATGCCGCACATCGAGCGTTCAACTTTCCCTTGGAACTGGGCAAACTACCCAGCCAACCGCAAAAACGACGAAGTAAGTCCTTGGTTAGAAGCTTTTGTAAACGCAAGACTTTGGATTGAGGAGAAGAATAAGTAGAGATACTAAATTGAAAAAGGAAGCTTTCGGGCTTCCTTTTTTTATATCCTCTTGGACCACTAGCGCAAGTCTTAGGCTTTTGCTTTTTCTTTCTAAAGTTTCAAAACTTTAATTTTGAGTCTTTATTTAGTACTAATCCCTTAGACTGTGACAACAGATAAGATTCATTCTTACATTAATGCCTTAATATCCGCTAGTACTGGACTAGAAGCCAGCACTAGCGGATGTTTTTCTTAATATGTTCCTTTCAACAGGACATCTATCGTGCGAGCCTCTGCCGTAAACTGGTTATATCCGATATTAAGTTTGCCAATACTTTCACCGCTGCAATTATAAATATACGAAGCTGGTGATGAAACCAAAGGATTAATCACACCTATAAAGTACTGGTTTTTGTAAGTGTAAAGTACCACTTCTAATGGACCACTTTTAGGTTTTTGAAAGTCTGAAACCACACTTTTAAGCCAAGGAAGTTCAGCAATTGCGTCTTTCTTGAAACACGTGTCGGTTGGTAATGCATTGGAGGTGTCATCAGTACAAGCATTCATTGAAAAAATGAAGAGTAGACTTGCTAAGCGTAGGTAGTTTTTCATAGTGTAAAAATTAATGTTTAGTCGACACAAATATACTTTATTTTATAAATATTTGAATATTATATAGTTATAAACTTATTTAATAAAATAGTAGAACTACAATTGCCCAACTATGTTTGAATATTGAGAATGACACTCACTATGACTATTGGTTGAATCTATAAGTCTTTCAGGTTACAAAATTTTGAAATAAGGCTCCACTAGCGCAAGTCTAAGACTTTTGCTTTTTCTTACTAAAGTTTCAAAACTTCACCTTTGAGCCACGATCTAGGATAAAATTAATTCTTTGACTAATGAAATTAGAATCCTTGGAAATGGCTAGTGCTGGCTTACTTAGAAGCCAACACTAGCGGGGATACTTATTTACTCGTATTGGTGCCTGCTAAGTAGCTACTGGCATTTGATTTCTACATCAGCAGTAATGACTACAAAAAGATTCAGTTTTTAACTGAATCTTTTTGTAGGTGCAAATAACTCTTTGACTTAACTACGACCAGATGGAATTCATATTTGTACCTATTGTTTAATGTGTATGACGATGGATTTGATCAAGTATGACCATTTTATCTTGCAGACTTTTCAAGAACAATTCAGGGTCTGTTGAAAACTTAATAAAATCGGAGGGAATCTCTAAATCAAAGTAAAAACTTGGGCGAGGTAAGGTCTCTTTAAGTGTTTGACAAGCGTTATTTTGCCTACCTGTCGAGTACTAAGAATAGCAGTTACGGGAAAATGATTAATTCTAAACAATAGCTCTTATGTAATTTTCCTCTGAATCATAGCTTCATTTTTATTCTAAGTAAAATCATTTTTAGCTTCCGTTTATGGTTACATGGCTGTTAAGGAATAACTCATATCATGAACCAAGAACGAAAACTTCATTCAGTTGTTATAGCACTCATAAACTGTATTTGATGCTACCTCGAGGTAGCGACTACGAGGTTTCAGTTAAAAACTGGACATATTGGTAAGTGTGAATAACACTAGCTCCTGCTAGTGGGTTCTTGGGGTTTCCAATTGAGATTATTGTATGAAAATTTTAAATAATAAGAAGAAGTTAAAATATATCTTCTCAAGTTGGGCCACGATACCGCCAGTCTATTTCAAGCAGCCGAAAAAAATCTTAGCTAGAACAAAAGAAAAAAATTCTACCGAAAAATAAATTTCCTCCCAAAATATAGGCTAATTAGCTTAATTTTAGGGTCAGTATTTTAATATTTATCCTATTAGACTGTTAAGGTTTTGTCAAAAATAGTATTCATAAGTAAATAATTACAAACAAACTGCCTACGAATATGTATATCTATGCTCTCTCAAGTAGTTGAATCACAACATACTCTTGGCATCTAACGCTCTGAAAACTTACAAACATTTTTATTTAAGTTTTAACAACTCCTACGTGCCTCATATTAAGTGTTCTAGGTACCCCCATAAGTTATCGTCAAACAGCTCAAGAGTGGTATGATTTGGGAGTCGATAAATGAGAGAATAAACAGAAGATAAGGTATTTTAAAAATATGATCCGAGAAAATGAAAATTTCGCATTGGCACATTATCAAAAGAAGTAGTGTTATTGAAGACTTTCAAATACAAAGAAGCACAAGAGTTTTTCTCCACTGCTATCAGTGTGGTTTGACGATTGGAAATTCTACCTATTCAAATTTAAAAAGGCTCATCAAAAACCTTTTTATCCAATAAAGCATACCACACATAATGCGTAACTATTTTTCCATACCTGTTTGTTGTTACTCTATACGCAGCATAATGTAATACTATTTGAGCGCAACGATGTGGAACGCAATTCTTGAATTTTTTGCGACCGCCGCAGCAGTTACTTTTTGTTTTAAAATGGGAACATCTAGTTAAAAGTACGGCTAAAAATTAATCAAAGAATAGCATTTTATTGAAAGTTTAAACAGCTTCTTTGTACTTATAATGTGTCTCGATTCATTTGCTCGTAAAATAATACAGAACCCTTCAACTATTTCAATTACTTTGAAATAATCTGTTACTCAACGAAGGCAAGTACGAACACTTGACCTTTACTCAGGAATTAAGAAAGGTGAATCTTGGGTTTTTGACTACATTTACAAGTTAGTTTATACTAGTCATCAGTATGAATTGAAAGGAGATAAAACCTAGCCTTTGATTTATATCAGGACGTTATTTTAGATTTATTTCTCCGAATAAAAGAGAATCGTCTAGAAAAAAGAACATTAGAAACGGACGGAATGATTATCTCATAGATAAAGCAAAATTTGGAATGGAAACGGGATGATCACTGGAAAAAGTGCTACTAAATACAATGATAGACTTGATATGGTAATTCATGAACAATATACAGCAAGAGCTGCTGAGGCAGAAATGATTTTATATTACAAAGATTTGCTCATGAACATAAATAAACTATCGACAACTTGTGATGATTTGTTAAAGATAAAACTTATTGAAGACCTTGCTTGGCAAACAATTTATCTACGTTATCCCAATGATAATAAGGGTTCATTACGAGTCAAATTCAGTAATAGTATAAAGAATCTTCGGAAGATACTCTCTTGATATAAGAACTAAGATTTAATAAAATCCTATAAATCATTGACTAGCATTTTGATTTAAACATTTTTCACAACCATGATAAAACAAATACCCAAATGGCTACTCTTTGCATTTTGCATATTCGTAGCAAACTCGAACTCCTTAATGGCTCAACTTAGAGTAGAAGCCAATAGCGCTATAGTAGAAAATGGAAAAATAAAAATTTCTTTTTTTGTTCCATTTAGTACAAACAACTGCTATGATATTCAAGCATTGGAAGTAATTGCTATTGAAACCAACACAAAAACAATACCTCATACTCTAATAGGTAAAATAACTCAGTTAAGTACCGGAACAAATAATATTATATGGGACTATAAAGTAGATGATTTTTTTGTGGATGGGGATTTCAAGATTATTGTCTCATTAAAATTATGCCCATTAATAGAAGTACTTACTCCCCCTAAGAAAGAAGTGGTAGTAAACCCTCCTAAAAAAGAGAAAGTAATTGCTACGTCTACAAGAGCAGAAGAGTTATCCTTTAAACCACATCCCATAGGCTTGAAAATAGCTGTTGGAGTAATTGGGGTTGCTACAGCAGTTATGGCAAACTCAATTAAGAGCAACTTCAATTCAAAATTGGCTATTCTCAAATCACTAGATACTAGTGTGAACAACGAGTTTTTGTCAAAGAGTGATTTAGATAAATGGACTGCTGCTGCTGTAGATGCACAAGCCGCTCGTCAAACAGGATTATTAAATGCACTAGTAATTGGTTCTGCCCTCTCATTTGGGTATGAAGTTTTCTTATTAGCAACAAAGGTAAAAGTAAAGGAGAAAGGCTTAAGCTTTCAGCCTTCATCCCACCAAACAGGTATATCATTAACCTATAAATTTTAGTTATCTATATATGAGACAGTCTGTACTACTTTTAATTACCATCCTTTGTTTCTTGCACGCATCTTCGTTCGCTCAATTAAGCTTAAATACCATTAATTTGAAAGAAGTTCGCTGGACAGAACCTTCTCAAGTATCTTCTAGTGGGGTATATCAAACTAATCAGACAATACTAACTTTCCATTGTAAAGCAGAGTCTGATGCTAATTTAGACAAGAGTGATTTTACGCTATTTGTAGATGGCGAGAGTTTTGTCCTGTCTAATGCCAACTGTAAAAACAATGAGCTAACTTTTTCGGCTCAGCTTTCTTTAGAAAAAGACCATGAAGTCTACATTTCTGTTAGAAAAGGAAGAAGAGTGGTACAAACACCATTATTAAAAATCGTACGCTACAAAGCTGTTAAACGTTTTGCCTTCTTACTTGGAAATTCTGATTATATTAACACACTCTCGTTAAATAATAGACCTTTAGAGGACATCAATGCCATTGCAACAAGTTTAAAAAAGCTTGACTTCACCATTCATTCTGTAAGTAATTTATCGAGAATTGGCTTACTAGATTCCTTAGACAATTTTGTAGCAGAAGCACACCATGCTGATATGATTTTTTTCTATTATGCCGGACATGGCATTCAAAATAGTGGAAAAAACTATCTAGTTCCCGTAGATGCAAAATTCAGAACAAGAACAGACATTGCACCTCGTGCTGTAGAAATTCAATACATTATTAATAAGCTTGAAGAAAGTAATCCAAAATGCAAAATAATTGTGTTAGATGCTTGTAGAAACGAAGCATTTCCTGTGTTATCCGCAGATTCACGAGGAGATGATCTTCGTGGCTTTAGCCCTATTATGGGAGTAAGTGTTGCTAAGGGAGTAGGTACCTACATTGTTAATGCAACTCAAGCAAATCAAACAGCTGCCAATGATGGCATTTTCGCTAAAGAATTGGCCTCGGCACTAGGCAGAGGAAAGACAATCTCTGAAGTATTCAGAAGGGTACGAACCAAAATTGTTGAATTGTCAGGCTCGCATCAAGAGCCAGAAATCAATGATAAACTAACAGAGGAAATAACTTTTTAAGATACAAATCAAATGATAAAGCGATCTATTCATGCTTTGCTACTGATGAAGAATTACTAATAAGTCTTAGCCCATTTGCAAGACCTAATATTCGCATTGCATAATTATGATAAATACGTTCCAAAATCCATACTTCGAAAGCAGTATTGGATCTTCAAAACAAAAATTAATTTAAAATGAAAATACAACTATTATCTCTATACATAAGTTTCTTATTGTTTACTACAAATTGTAGTTTAGAAGCAATAGAAACCACTAAAACACTTAAAACTTGTAGTAGAGCAACAAGTGCATCCGCATCAAGCTCCACGCCTCTTAATGTTAATATGAGTTTAGTTGGTACGGTGAGTGATATCACGAGTGTCGTCTGGCAAATTAGTAAAAATGGCACTGAGTATTATAAAAGTAGTACGAATATAAGCCCTTTTTCACTGACCAGTTCGACACTTACAACTGATGGCACATTCACTATTATTGCTCAAGTTACCGATAGATGTGGCTCTAATTACTCATTAACAACAAGTTATAACTACACTACTCCTAATTCTTTAGTGGTAGCAATGGTGCAAGTAGAAGGGGGAACTTTTCAAATGGGAAGTACTACAGGGCAATCTGATGAACAACCTATCCATAATGTAACCTTGAATACCTTTAACATTGGTCAATATGAAGTATCTGTATCTGATTTCAAAAAATTTATAGATGCTACTGGTTACCAAACAGATGCAGAGAAAAATGGGGGAAGTTATGTTTATGATGGCAATCTTTGGCCATATAAAAATGGAATAAATTGGCGTTGTGACGTAGCAGGTAACATAAGACCTACGGCCGATTACACACATCCAGTTATTCACGTAAGCTGGAACGATGCTGTAGCTTATTGTAATTGGCTCAGTAATCAAACTGGTAAAGCATACAGATTACCTACAGAAGCAGAGTGGGAATTTGCCGCACGAGGGGGAAAATTAAGTAAAGGATATACTTATTCAGGTAGTAACACCATAGGTAACATTGCCTGGTACGGTTCAAACAGCGGCAATATAACGCATCCTCTAGCACAAAAATTAACTAATGAAATTGGCATCTACGATATGACAGGAAATGTGTGGGAATGGTGTCAGGATTTGTACGGAACCTACACCGCCACAAATCAAACAAATCCAACAGGAGCTAGTGCTGGTGTTAATCGAGTATTACGAGGTGGTAGTTGGTTTGACAATACTCAGGATAGTAGAATAACCTATAGACTTAACAGAGATCCAACTAATAGGGTTAGCAACTGTGGTTTTAGAGTAGCATCGTCTCTATAGTTAGGAGAAATAGAACTTAAAAATATTTCACCGCTATTAGACTTTATCACGGTTTATTTGTTATGATCAAAAATCATCATCGATTTCTAGAGATATACAAATACCTCAAATTTTGATAATTTAATGTGAATTATGTATTAAGTCTGATTACTGGACAAAATTGTTTTATTGGGGTTTAGGTCTAATTTTATTGGTGTTATATTTTTCAAGGCACCATTCTAGTAAAAGTACCAATTGTTGACAATGTTTAGAAATTAGGCTATATCCCTTTCTAAAAATAGATTCATATTTGGTATTAGCTTTTTGTCTGACAGTGATTTGTTTAAAGTTTTTGAGTCCTTCCCTGACACATAAAACGTAACAGGCAATAACAATGCAAAATAACAACCGAATCTTTTTATGGTCTTTGAAAGCTATCATTTCTAAATTAAAGCCGTTGCTTTTGAGACATTTAAAAAGGCACTCAATTTGCCACCTAAGCTTATAGACAGCGAGATTTTTTTGTCTTTTCAGAGACAAATTTGTTATAAGAATGATTAAAGAGTCGCCCTGATTTTCAGGTGTTTGATTTTTTGTGGCAACTATTCTTAACGTTTGATTTCCTAGGGTAAGTGTTTGCTCAACAAGTTTCCCTTTTTTAGCTTTTTTAAGTAATTGAGCATATGACTTGCCTTGACATTGAAGATCTAGTTTATAATCTGTTTCTGAAATTCGAATAACAAAGTTGAGTTCAAATTTTTCGATTAAGTCATTAAACCATTGACGACCCACATATTCTCGGTCTGCTATTAAAGTCATCTCCTTTAAGGGATATAAACAATTAGCCATTTGAAGAAAGCGCTTACGCTCCAAATGATTAGAGCACCCTTTTTAGCTAAGTTTATAAAGAAAATAGGCAGACTAATTCCTCTATAAACAACACTTAATGTAAAAAAATGAAACTTGATTTTTCCAAACTCCCAAGAAGTACCATCAAGTAGTAAATACTTCGACATACTACGCTTGTCAAAAGTAGAAATTACTTGCTGTATTACCGTTTTAAGAATCATTTTCCAAAGTTGATACTTACAAAATGGAGTATCAAAAAAACGAGTTAGACGACGGTAATGAGAATTAGCTAAGGTATCTTTCTTATCCGTAATCACACCAACTTGATTTTTAAGTTTGTTGAGATTTACGTTTTCTTTAACAATGATACTACAAATAATAACAAGCAAGGTTTTTAACAATGTTTGTTGGCTTTTAGGTAAATCAGTCTTAAATTTGTCCAAAAGCGAGACTAAAAGTTGTTGTTGGGTTTTCACACATTCTCAACAACTTTTTTCTCGCTTTTATTCATTTTGTCCAGTAATCAGGACACAAACATACTTTATTCTATAAATATTTGAATATTATATAGTTACAAACTTATTTAACGTAAATAATATATTTTATGATAATGGAAATACCGTTGCTGAACTATATTCGAATACAGAGAATAAAACCCACGTTGAAGATGTAAGCCTTTTAAGCAACAAAAATATTGGCATATAGCCAGGATTTTTACCCTTCTAGCGCAAGTCTTGAACTTGTGCTTTTTCCTCCTAACGTTTTAAAATTGTTGATTAAACTATCTATTAAAAAACCTTCCAAATTAGGATTTTTCCATCTTTTAGCCTTATTTTAACGAAAAATATGCTTTCTTTTTGCTGAAAATATGGTATTACGTCTTCCAAACTACAATGATAGAAATTAATCTAACTTTATACTCTGTATCTGGATTTATAATAAATACTAGACAAAAAATTTCATTCATATTAAATAGTATTAATACCCAACAGAACTCATACAATAGCTTAGTAAATAAATATATATAAACAATGAACAAACAAATTACTCAATTACACAACTTTAAAAACAACTATGATTTTATTCGATTCTTGGCTGCGTCTTTTGTTATTATAACTCATGCCTATGCACTTAAAGGAATTGAGGATGGTAATGATTTTCTTGGTCAATTAATAGGAGCACGCTACCCTTTTTCGTTCTTTGGAGTTAGAATTTTCTTTCTGATAAGCGGCTATTTGATTCTTCAAAGTTTTGAACGTAAAAAATCTTATCTTGATTATCTGTGGAAAAGATTTCTTCGAATCATCCCTGGTCTTTTTGTACTAGTTCTATTTATGATTTTTATTTTTGGCCCAATCTTTAGTGTTTATACAATCAAAGACTATTTTACTAATACTCAAACGTACCAGATGATGCGGTCCGTTACCATTTATAGACTTAATGGTGTTTTACCCGGAGTATTTTTTGAAAATAACCAAGCACAACTTCTTGGATCTCTTTGGACCTTGCCTTATGAATTTTCAATGTATATAGGTGTTATGATATTAGGCGCAATTAAATTACTTGATAAAAGAAGCTTCAATTTGGTTGTATGGATGTTTTCTATTGTTATTTGTGTTTTTTATCCAACCTATTTTGAATCGATTATTTCATCCTGGTATATCCCATTTTTTAGGCTTAAAATCTGGTATGTAATTGAATTTTCATGCTTTTTCCTAGGAGGTATGTTGGCTCACCAATTTAGAGAAAAAATACGTTTTCAGTTCAATATATTTTTATCCATTCTTTTGGTGTTTGCAGTCAATGTTTATTTTGATAATCAAATAATAACAAGAATGATGATTTATAGTTTACTTCCTTATGTAATTTTTTATTTAGGAAATCTTAAAGGAAAACTAAACAACTTTGGGAAGTATGGAGACTTTTCTTATGGTATTTACATATATGGTTTTCCGATACAGCAAATGCTCGTATTTTTAACCAAAAATAAATCTACTGTATTTGAGCTTCAGGTCTTATCTTTTGTTATTGTTCTCCCTTTGTCAATTTTATCTTGGCATCTTGTGGAGAAGCAAGCCCTAAAGTTTAAAAATAAATTTAGCGGTCTCTAAGTAAAAATATATCACTAGCGCAAGTCTTTGGCTTGCGCTTTTTTTTTAATGGTTTAAAACAATTCTCAAAAGAAGGTGCAGGTCTATCACTTGACTAAGAGCACAGATATATTGTACCGCCAATGACAAAGTACATAAATTAGGCGATCATTGGGCGACGAGTACAGGAGATGGCTACTCAAGTCGTAACTTTGATTATTTTATCAGTCAAGACAACAGTAACTTGACCGTAGTAGAATCACTTTTTTATCATAAACATGATAAAAAAGACCTGAACGATACCATTATTTACACTTTTGAGGAGGATAAATTTAAAGTGCATAGATTAAGCAATCATATAAAGTCAGGTAATTAAATGTCTTTAAGTCATTTACCTGCTCTACAAATCCAATTACAGGAATAAAATATCAACTTTGTACATTCAATATAAAGCCTACTTTAAAAACATTATCGATACTAATTCGAGGGTCGTTTTGTAGCATTTTCCTTAACTTTGATATAAATACATCAAAACTTCTACCCAGAAAATAGTCTTTTTTGCCGTAAATTTTTTCTACAGCATCTTCTCTTTTTAAAATCTGATTTTGGTTCTGACAAAGTAATTTTAAAACTTCACTTTCTGTTTCGGTCAATCGCCATGTTTCATCTTGATAGCATAGTTCTTGTCTGGAATAATCAAAAACGTAGGTACCAATCGTAAATTTCTGTACTTGTGGCGCTGGCAACTGTTGTGGCTGACGACGTAATAATACTTTGATACGACAAAGTAACTCATCCTCATCAAATGGTTTTGTAATGTAATCCTCCGCTCCTAGTTCAAAACCTTTTAGCTTATCTTCTTTTAATGAACGAGCCGTAATAAACAAAAATGGCATAGCTGGATTGAGTTCTTTACAATGAGTCGCCAATGTAAAGCCATCCATTTTAGGCATCATAACATCGAGCAAACAAACATCATAAGGTTGTCTTTTGAGCGCATTATAACCACTTTCTCCATCTCGACATAGCTTGACTTCAAACCCTTGGTCTTCCAAAAATTCGGTCAATAGGAAACCCATGCTGAGGTCGTCTTCAATCAAAAGTATTTTGTGTAAAATATTGCTCATAAATAAGTGGTTACCCTTACATTCAACGATTTAAGGAGGTTGAAATTCTTATATGCTCAAAGGTAGATATACCTCAAAACAACTTCCTTTTTTATCTTCGCTTTTTACTTGAATATTGCCTTTATGGAGTTCAAGCATATTTTTGACATAAGCCAAACCTAGTCCAAATCCTTTGAAAGCATGGGTAGTTTGATGAACTCGCTGAAATTTCTCAAATATCAAACTCCGCTGGCTAACAGGAATACCAATGCCGTTATCTTCAAACGAAATAACGATTTCTTGCGATAGTAATTTTGCCGAAATACGAATTTCGGGTGTGTTTTCATTGTATTTCAAGGCATTTTCAATCAAATTACGAAAGGTGTTCACGAGGTGCTGCCTATCTCCTATCACACACATATCTGTGCTAAATCCCTCCAAAAGAATTTGAGCATTTTTTTCTGAAATCGACATCGACAAACTGTCTATCGAAGCACGAATGAGAGATTCTATACTTAACTTTTCTTTCTCCAAAATATACTCTCCATTTTCGATTTTGGCTAGATGTAACACACGTTCAACTTCTTGCAATAGTTGAGTATTTTCTCTTTTGATAACTGCTAAAAATGGGTTTTCTCGTAAATCTTCATGCTTCTTAGTCAAGCGATTTACTGCTAAACCAATACTACTCAATGGTGTACGAAACTCATGTGCCATATTGTTGAAAAAATCCACATTGGTTTGAAGCAACAGTTTTTGCTTCATCAACGACCAGTTGACCATCAACAACACTACGGTAATAAACCCAACAATAAAAAGGGTAGCTAGCACCATAAAGGTCATTCCGCCCAATATATAGCGTTCTTTAGTGGGAAAAGTAACTCTCAGATATGACTCATTGCCATGATGATTTTTGAAAGAAATTGCCGTTTGAAATACATCAGTAGCACAGAAACTATTGTTAGAAAGGCTAATTTGATAAGGTAAAAAAACCTGATAATTGGCTAGGTTTTTATCTAAAGTTTCTCGGAAATCTTTGGTATTCACAATATCATGTGGCAACTCTGAAATATTGGAAATAAGTGTTTCGCCCGACATATCCACTACTGCACATTTTCCATCATTACAATAAGCGCCATCTTTATATGATTTGATGGTGGAGCAAAGTGCTGATGTAACCCTTTGGTTAAATATCTCTTCTGATAATCGCCATGAGTGACGCATCCATATAATCTGGATAATCACCAAGGCAATTACGCCTAAAGTCGACGCAATCAGAATGTAAGGGATATTTTTATGCTGAATTTTCATGTCGTAAAGATAAAGAGCTTCTTATTAAACAGGGTGGTTTTAACAACTCTATAACAAGTCAATAACACTTGAATGACAGCAAGAAGCCAACAGAAGATTGTAATTTTGTAAGGTCAACAGTGCAAAAATTATCGTATTCAATAAACCTCTTTATGCTTCGATATTTTGCGCTATTCGTTCCATTAAATTAAACAAATTCAACATGAAAAAAGCAATTATTTCAGGATTCTTGACACTTGGTATTGTAGCGGCATCTTTGGCGTGTCCGGGTGGAAAATGTGATAAGTCGAAATGCGACAAATCAAAATGTGATAAGTCGGCTTGTGCAAAATCAGCTAAAACTGAGAACTGCAAAGACCACGATAAAAAATCAGCCTCTGCTGAGAAAAAAGAAGCACAAGATAACAAAGTAAAGTCTGATGCTAAAAATTCTAATAAAGTAGCAATCTGGACATCTCCATATTTTACTTTGGATAAGCCAGGGTGCTAAGAATAAGTGCTGAATTGTGAGTGATGAGTATTGAGCGTAATTTTATGATTACTAATATTTTGGCTCATTAATTCCCTCCACTTCATGCTAAGGAAATTGGATTTTTGATTTCAGATACAGGGAGTACCAAAAGTTTTCGAGGCTTTTGACGATTGTAGTTGTAGTAATTAGGGCTGTACAAAGGATTTAATTTTGTCGTAGCGGCACCCCTTACGGTTGCCCAACTCAACATGGCAACTGCAAGGGGTGCCACTAGTGCAATTTTATTTTAAAGACAATACTTAAACCTTTGTACAGTTCTATTTTAGTAATCCGAAATCAAAAATCCGATTTCCGAAATTCAATAAAGTTCTCAGTTAGTCTACCCTCTCAGCATCCTCCAAAATATAATTTAACTCCTGTACATTAGTGGCATTTAATCGCAGAACACCCTTAAAGGTTCTTATTTCATCAACCTTGTACCGTTGCTTAGCACTAAATTTTAACTGTATCATAGATTCTGGACCAGATTTCCCACAGAAATAACACATCGAATTGGGGTTCTGCGATACCACATAATTTCCTTCACTATCAATCGGAATCGTGTACCCTCTAATTTCAACGGTTCTTCCGTTAAGCATGGTGACCTTTGGCCCAAAATTGGGATATAGATAAAACATCGCTAAGTCGATATTAAATTTCTTTTTGAAATGCACGTCCTTTAAGTCATTCCATGTGATTTTTTGGACATCGAAATCTTGCTTCGACTTCTTTTGCAGAGGATTTTCCCAAAAAGCTGATACTGAGAGAAAGCAGATGAAAATAAGTGTCTTCATAGTCCTTGGTATATTTGCAACAATATTGCAAATATACCAAGGACTTGAATGAATGAGAGAATATTGTCGTTTTTTTATTAGGAAAAAACAAAAGGGAGTGTACTTAGATGTTATTCACCATAATGCGAAAGTACTTTCAATACAATCAGTAAAAACATCATAGTGAATCCAATCGTTATGATTCTTTTACCATGCTTTCGGTCTTCTTCAGAATAAGAGTACACTACACTTCCGTTAGGCAATCTTTTTTGGGAAAAATAAATACCCCAACCCATGGCAACGCCCAAAAGCCCTCCTAAAATAGCAAAAGTATAGCCTGCCCAAATAAATTTAGCTTGCGAAGGCTCAGGTTTCGCCAACATCTCTAATCTTTCCTTTCTCAGATACTTGAGATATTCAGCCCCAACCACATGACCTCTATCTTGTAAAATTTTTTGTGCAAGTTTATAATCCAATTCAGACCACTCATCAGGCTTAGATAAAATTTCAAACAGTTCTTCGTCCGAGAACTGAAAAAGATAATGATCTGGGTCAATATCCTCAATACTTTCTTGAGCAATGTTTTCTAGAAGCTTTTGTACAACGGGAAAATTCTCTTTTTCGATTTTCACTAAAAAAAGCTTTTGTACAGCACGCATACTTACAGGGTCGATTGCGCCATTACTGATTTCTGTTTGAAATTCAACGTTATTCTGCTCAAGGAATTGGGTAAATTCAATAAAGTGTTCTTCGTCTGAAAACTCTTTAAAGGTTACAAATTCATCCATAAAAGGTGGTAGTTACAATTATCAAAGTTAAAGGTTTCTTTCAATTGAAATTTAGGTAAATTATTTTGAAAAATAGATGGTTTTTCCTGTTTTCGCTGATTCCTTGGCGGCTGAAAGAATTTCAACCACTACGCTATTGACTGCAAAAGATGACAAATCTTTTGCAGGTTTAATTTTGCCATTGACCACCGCCGCCAAATATGCAAACACATTGGATTGTTCATAAGAAAGTGGCGCCAAATCTACCCATTTTTCAGCATTGGATGCTTCTCCAAATACATATCGCATTTTAGGTTCTTTATTAGCAATAACGATACCTGATGTACCATAAACTTCGGTATCTTTTACGCCAAATGGCCAGTTCCAAGAAGCCTGAATTACTGCTTGGGTATTAGGATATTTTAGAATAATGGTGGCCTCATCATCTACTTTAGGATATACCGAAGGTTTGTCTTGTTGGGTAACAGCAGTTACTGAAATAGGCTTTTGACCATCCATTAGCCAAGTCATGATATTGGCACCATAACAACCAAAATCTACAATAGCTCCTCCCCCATTTTGGATAGGATCAGTGAGCCAATTGGTAAATTCTTTCGAACAGCCAATTTCGATTGGACCACCATGACCATCCTTAAAAACCACCTTTTTGATTTCACCTAAATTCTTATTCTGCTTAGCCATTTCCCATACCTTGGCATGAGATGCATACCAGGTAGTTTCAAAATTGGTCAATAAATGAATTTTGTACTTTTCTACCAATGCTTTCATTAATGCCAAATGCTGATTATTAACTGCCAAGGGCTTTTCTACAATCACATGGATACCCTTAGGAGCACAAGTTTCTACCACAGACAAATGCTCGTAAATAGAATTGAAAGCACAAACAGCCTCGGGATTTTTTTGTTGGATTAATGCCTCCAATGTAGGAAACCACATCGTTTCTGGAAGGTTGTGACGTTTCAGCAAACGCATAGCTAATGCTTTGTTGGGCTCAGCAAACCCTACAATTTCTACATCCTGCTGTTTGCCCATATAATCAAAAACCTGATTGATATGATCGTGAGTCATGCCAGCTACCCCAACACGGATAGGTTTGGCATTCACCAAATGGCTTGATATAAGCAACAATAGAAGAAGAGATAAAAGTATTTTTTTCATAGTTAATTGGGATAAAATTTGAAACTCAATTTATTGTAACAACCCAACATTGTTATCTGTCAGTATATGTATTGATAAAATAAAAATATGATTTATCCTGAAATTTAAGATTGGAATTATTCCCCAAGTGTTCATCAAAAAAGCGGTCAGAAAATATTTTCCGACCGCTTTTTTGATACTACCGTGCTAGATATGACTTGCCTTAAGACGCAATCATTGCGTCTCTACAGCTAGAATACAAATTTTAAAAATCACTCATTCACTCAATCTCAAATCACTCAATTGTTTATTTCGCATCCTTCTCAAAATCCAATGCCACTGAGTTGAGACAGTATCTTAAACCTGTGGGTCTTGGGCCATCGTCGAATACGTGTCCGAGGTGTGCGCCACAACGACTACACAAAATTTCGGTGCGTGACATCCCAAAACTATCATCAGGAACTTCGAGGATAGCATCCTTATGAATGGCTTTGTAAAAAGAAGGCCAGCCTGTCCCTGATTCAAATTTTGTCTTAGAATCGAATAAAGGGAGTTTGCAACAAACACATTTATAAATCCCTTTTTCATGGTTTTTCCAGTAAGCTCCCGAACAAGCTAATTCTGTACTTCGTTGACGAGTAACTTTATATTGTTCTGGTGTCAAAATCTTGCGCCATTCAGCCTCAGTTTTGACTACAGCAAATTTGTGGTTTTTGAGCGGGTCGTCTTCTTTTCTCTGGGAGCGACTTATCACAAGTCCTAACACACAAATAAATCCTAAAATGACTAATATGGTTTTCATATCTGATAAGTTTTGTTTTAATAATTACGAAAAACTCCTACAAATTGTTTTTGAATGCAATTAATAACTTCTCGAAATGATAAAAAGTCGTCTAGATTGCCAAATAGAATTAAGAAATAAAAATGTTGAAATTATGGTAAAATTTGAAATTCGCAGAAAATTTTCCTGCGAGGTTTAAAAACAAACTAACTATGTTGTTTTTCTGACAGATAAGTAATTTTACCATCCAAAATTGACCAAATGCTACCTAATTTTAACATATTTTAACATAATTTTAAATTTTTTTATTATGTTTTAAAATAAGTTATTATATTTATCCATCTGCTTACGATCAGCCATTTTTAAGCAGACCAATTTTCTAAAAAAAACGATTTGCAGAATTTTTTACTCCTAAATATTACTGGATGCAAAATATTTACTAATAAGGATTCCAACTTGACAAAATTTGAAAGTGTTTCTCTTCTAAGATTTTCAAAAAATCAGAAATTAACTTTCATAACCAACAATCACATACATATTTCCTTCTTGTCAGTCTTCTTTTGGTAGATCGCTTCTTTAATATTAGGTGTTCGATTAAAACTTAAACCGAAACTAAATTTATTCCCGTTGAACATTGTCCTTTCTAAAAGGATGGTATTTGACATAACTTGACTAATTAGCTTGAAAAACTTTACCATTAAATCAGCCAAACTAAAGGAGAACTATCAAGATTCAAACACAACTTCTGGGTGAATTCACACTTAGAGGCTTTCCTTTTATTATTCAATCTCAAATATTCAAAACCTTAGCATTGCTCTGTAGCAATTGCCACTGAAAAGTACGTCTATACGATACTCAATTAGGTTTTGATATTTCCATATTCATCTTTCTGTCCGAAACGATGCCTTTATAACTGTGTGTGCTCAGAACTGAGAACACCCTTTCTGGAATACGTATATACTTATAGTTAGCTAAAATATATCTCTTTTCCACCTTTAAAAGAATCTTTTTACCAAACAATTTAAACAATAATCATTATGAGAAAACTCTTACTGCTTATTACTGTATTTCTTCTTGTACAGATAGGCAACGCGTTTGCACAAGATAGGCAAGTTACAGGGAAGGTGACCTCATCTGAAGATGGTGCTCCACTTCCTGGCGTTAGTATCTCGATAAAAGGTACTCCTCGTGGTACAACTTCGGGTGCAGATGGTTCCTATAAAATTGCTGTAGGAAAAGACGCTGTTTTGACATTTTCATTCGTAGGTTTTGCTGCTCAAACTGTTACAGTAGGTGGACAATCACAAATCAACGTGGCATTAAAAGTAAACACTTCACAAATCGAAGAAGTTGTCGTAACTGCCCTTGGAGCAAAACGTTCGGAAAAATCTTTAGCATACTCAGCTCAGAGTGTTAAAGACGAACAATTAAACACTATTCGTCAAACAAACTTAAACAACGCATTAGCTGGAAAAGTAGCTGGTATTCAGGTACGTAGCCAGTCAACAGTAGCATTGGGTCGCGATGCTAGTATCCGTATCCGTGGTGCGGGTTCATTGAGCGACAAAGCTCCACTTTACATCCTTGACGGTAACCCTGTAAGTTCATCTGACGTAAACTTAGATGACGTTGAATCAGTAACAGTGTTGAAAGGTCCAAGTGCAACTGCACTTTATGGACAACGTGGTGATGCTGGTGTAATCATCATGGCATCCAAAAAAGGTACGATGAAAAAAGGAGTTGGTATCGAATTGAACCAAAGTACTTTCTACGAAACAGTTTATGTTTTACCTCGTTACCAAAACTCTTACGCTGGTGGTGCTTCTTCAGATATGATTAAATTCAACTGGGAAGCTGGCATGCCAGAAGAGTGGAAAGCATTGAATGGAAAATTTTATCATGACTACTCTGATGATGCATCTTGGGGACCTCGTATGGTAGGTCAAGAGTATATCCCGTGGTATTCTTGGTATCCAGGTACACAATATACTGGTAAAACAGCTTCTTTGGTAGCTCAACCAAACAACATCCGTGATTTCTACCAAGGTCAGTTTGCTACTAACACTAACGTAAACTTCTCGAAGGCAGGAGACAACTACTCTACTCGTATTTCATTTACGGCACAAAACCAAAACGGTTTGATGTACAAATCAAGTGGTGTAAAATATAACATTTCATCACAAACTACAGTAGATTTAGGAAAGCATTTGACTGCAACAGCCAACATCAACTTGTCAGAATACACAATCAAAGGACAATTCAATGATGGTTATTCTAATCAATCTTCAGGTTCATTTAACTCTTGGTTCCACAGAGATTTGGATTTGAATAAGTTAAAAGAATTGAAAGACTTGACTTCTCCAGAAGGTATTTTAGCAAGCTGGAACCACAATAACCCAGGTGCTTATGCTTCTTCTCCATTGAACTTCTACGGAGCAAACTACTGGTATAACTTCTACTCGTATTTCGAGAAATTAGATATTTCAGAAAACAGAAGACGTATGTTTGGTGATGTGAATTTGACTTACAAAATCAATGATAATTTGAAAGTAGCAGGTTTTGTTCGTTTCAACCAAGGTAATACTTTTGGAGAATCTAAAGTCCCAAGCATTCTTCAAACATCGGCTACTCAGACAGGTTTGAAAGCAGGTTATAACACTTACCAAACTTATGGTAATATTGTGAACAACGGTAACACGCCAAATGAGATGAACTACGAATTGATGGCGACTTACAACAAGCACATCTATGACTTTACAATCGATGCTTTGGCTGGGGGTAACATTCGTCACGATAGCTACAGAACGATGTCGGCTGGTACTGTAAACGGTTTAGTTATTCCAGACTATTTTACATTAAGTAACTCATCCTCAACTCCAGCATTGAGTTCTTATCGCTCAGATAAAGAAATTCGCAGTTTGTATGCACGAGGTTCATTTGGTTACAAAGACATCATCTTCTTAGAAGGTTCTGTTCGTAATGACCGTTCTTCGGCACTTCCAAAAGATGCTAACTCATACACTTATCCTTCGGTAGGTACTTCATTCGTCTTCGGAGAGTTGATTCGTAACACGGTTCCTGCTTTGTCATTTGGTAAAGTACGTGCTAGCTGGGCACAAGTCGGCTCTGACTTAAATCCATACTCATTAGCTCTTAATTACACATTAGCAAGTACTAAATTTGGTTCTAGTTCATATATGGGAACTCCCAATACATTGGTAGATGCTAATATCAAACCAGCTTTGTCATCTGCTTATGAATTTGGTTTGGACTTGAAATTCTTGAAGGATAAATTAGGTTTGTCTGTAACATACTATAACGAAGACAAAATCAATGAAATCATTACGGTACCTATTTCAGGAACAAGTGGTTTTACTTCTAAATTGATTAACGCTGGTAAAATCAACCGTCATGGTTTGGAGGTGTCATTAAACGCAACCCCTGTTAAAACTAAAGATGTAACTTGGACAACTACTGTAAACTGGGCAAAAAACACTTCAAAAGTATTAGCATTAGCTGAAGGTGTAGATGCGATTACTGTAACATCTGATGCATTTGGTGTAGGTACTGTTGTTCACCAAGTAGGTGAAGCATGGGGTCAAATCCGTGGTGGTGCATACACATACAAAGATGGTAAGAAAGTATTGACTGCTGATGGTATGTATGTAGTAACTCCAAACTCTTATTTGGGTAGTGTATTGCCAGACTTTACTGGTGGTTGGTTCAACCAAATCCAATACAAAGACTTCGTTCTTTCGGCTAACATCGAATTCTCAAAAGGTGGTAAATACTTCTCGCTATCTGATTACTGGGGTGGTTTCTCAGGTTTGTTTGAGAGAACAGCAGGTGTAAATGACAAAGGAAACCCTATCCGCGACCCTATCGCTGATGGTGGTGGTGTACACGTACAAGGTGTTACTGCCGATGGTGCAGCAGTAGATAAATACGTAGATGCTTATACCTACTTCCACCAATTCTCTACTAACAAACTTTCTCAAGAACACGTTTATGACCTTGATTTTATCAAATTAAGAGAGGTTAGTATTGGTTATAGAATTCCAGTAAAAGGAAGCAAATTGTTACAAAGCGCAACGGTTTCAATTGTTGCTCGTAACCCTTGGTTGATTTATACTAAAAACAGAGATTTTGACCCATCAGAGATGTCTCAAATTTTCGGTGAAAACGGTCAGTTCCCAGGCACAAGATCATTAGGTGTAAACATCAAATTAGGTTTCTAACAAACGATTTTAATTGAAGAGTAAGATGATACGTAAAAATATACTAAAAACGCTGGGTTTTGCATCAGTAATGCTTTTCGCAGCAAGTTGTTCGGATTTTGGAACAATGAACGACAACCCTAACGCAATCCTAACCCCAGTAACCTCTGCTTTGCTAACAAACGCATTGTTGGATTTTGATAGCCCTGCAAACAATGGGTCAATCAGAAATGGTTTGTATTGCCAATATTTTGCTGAAACACAATACACAGAAACATCGCTTTATGCTATTCCTCAAATTGGGTGGGATGGTAATTATGCTGGTTCGTTGTATGACTTACAAAACATCATCAATAACAATACGGATCCTGCTACCAAAGCTTATGCTGCATTAAACGGTTCAAACAATAACCAAATCGCTTTGGCTCGCATTGTAAAAGCATACCGTTTTTTGATGCTAACTGATCAATGGGGTGATATGCCTTATTCGGAAGCATTACAACTCAAAACACAACCAAAATACGATACACAACAAGAAATCTATAATGGTTTGTTTAAAGAATTAAAAGAGGCAGTTGCTCAATTTGACGGTGGTGCTGTACCAGCTGGGGACATTGTACATAACGGTAATTTAACACGCTGGAAAAAGTTTGCGAACTCTTTGCGTTTGATTATGGCAGTTCGTTTATCAAAAGTTGACCCAACTACAGGTAAAGCCCAATTTTTGGATGCTTTAGCATCTAATGGAGGTATAATTGACGCAAACGAAGATAATGCTCAAGTGGTTTATCCAGGCGGCACATTCAATAGCCCTTGGTACAATACTTACAATGGACGTAAAGATTATGGTATTAGTGATGTGATCGTAAATATGCTTTACGCAACTTCTGATGCACGTGTAAACGCTTATGGCGAACCAAATGCAAGTGGAACTGTGGTTCCTATGCCTTATGGCTTGACTCGTGATGATGCTGTTAATTATACTAACGCACACGCAGACTGGTCTAAAATTCTAAATCCTACGTACCGTCTGGGTAGTGCTACTTCTTTTGTTTTGACTGCTGCTAGTGTTTATTTGGCGAGAGCTGAAGCTGCTGCTTTAGGTTGGACAACAGAAAATGTAGCTACGATGTACAGTAAGGGACTTGAAATGTCTTGGAAACAATGGGGCGTATTTGACCAATCAAAGTTTAATACATTTATGTCAAATGCTGGTGTTCAATTAGGAACTACTAATGATGACATCTTAACTAAAGTCCGTACGCAGCGTTATGTTTCTTTCTTCCCTGATGGTGCTAACGGTTGGTCAGAATGGCGTAGAACAGGTGTTCCAGCTCTTACTCCAACACCAAAAGCAACTAACTCAAGTAAGCAAATTCCTCGTCGTTTTGTGTATGGTTCAAATGAGCCTAACCTAAACAAAACAAACTACCAAGCAGCAGTATCAAAACTAACAGGTGGGGATACGCAAGATGCTAAAATCTGGTGGGATAAATAGATGAACATTTTAATTCTAGAAGCAATGAAAAAATATATCAATATAATTAATTTTTTGGTGTTAGGTTCTCTTTTATCGATGACTAGTTGTATCGAAGAAGGTAAGGATTTAATAGAAGGGAAAGGTTCTAATTTTGTGAGACTCCCTGCCGCCAATACTAGACTTAATACAGTTGGTTTAGAGCTTTCCGCAGGCGATAAAACCGCAGAAATGGTTGAAATTATCCGAGATGTGAATTCAAATGCCGAGTTACAAAGCTCTGTAACAGTCAAAGTCAAAATAGATAATTCTCCTGTAGAAGCCTATAATGTTTATGCAGAAACAAATAAGTTGGCCAAATTACAAGTTTTACCCACCTCATATTATAAACTATCTTCAACTGAGGTAACTTTTGCTCCAGGTGAATTCAGTAAAATGATTTCAATTACCATTGACCCAACCAAGGTTGCTGGAGTTGATTATGCAGTAGGTATTACAGTTGATAACGCAGGTGCTTACAAAATCCGTTCAGGATTGGGTTCAGCTTTGTTCAAAATCATTGCTAAAAACCAATGGGATGGCCGTTACAAAGCTGCTGGGGTATTCTCACACCCAACTGCTGGTGACCGTGCTATCGACCGTGTAAAAGACTTGGTAAGTGTGAATGCCAACACGGTAATTGCTGAATTAGGTGACTTAGGTGGTTCTGGATATTATATGTTGTTGACCATTAACACAGATAATTCTGTAACAATTAAGCCGTCTGGCGCAACTCCAAACGTAGACCAGAGTTATTCTAGAAACTACTACGACCCAGCTACGAAGAGATTCTACTTGAATTACTCTTACAACGTAGCAGCTCCTCGTATTGTGAAGGAGACATTGACTAGACAATAAAGAATTTTATTAATAATTATTGGTTAAATTGTAATCGGTACTGAATATTTCGGTACCGATTTTTTTTGAATCAGAATTGAAACGATAACTAAGGGCAAACTAACATTCTCCTAGTTCAAGTCTAAAACTTTATTAATGGAAAGCACAAGTCAAAGAATTGTATTTTAAGCTTATTCTAAAAATAAAAGCCATTTAAGACAAAATAGAAAAGAATAAATTTTATATCTTAACAAGGTAATTTCTACATTAATAAACAAGTTACATCTCTAAATTAGTTTTAATAAAACTTTCTTATGAAAACACACCTTTCATTTCTTGCACTATTGTGCATGCTACTTTTTACTTCTACTCACAATTTAGTTGCTCAATGTACGATTCCATTATTAGATATTAGAGACTCAGTTACCATAAAGGCACTGAGAAGATACGTTGATAAGGCAGACGTGAGTAACTCCAAAGGTACTGGCAAGTACATTGATACAAAATCTACGGTTATTTTGCTTCAAGAAGAAATCGTACATCAAGCCGATAGAACTGTAACGAAGCTTTTGAAAGTTAATATGGCCAGAATGAATTATTATAAGTATCGTAAAATGAGTATAATAGGATATTTTTATATTGATGAATTTCTCGTCTTAGTAACTTCCTCTGAATTCGGTTTATTCACAACTCAAAATTATGACTATGACAACTGTTTGAGTAAAGTACTACAAAATCATTCCTTAAGAGAATATGATTCGCCAAAAAGAATTAAGAAAATTTTTCATAATCAAGAAGTAGAACAGATAGAATTGGGCGAACGAACCACTTTTCATGCAGCAACAATAACACTCGACTTTGCTGATAAGAAAAAGAAAGAGCCTTTTCATATTCAGTTTGAATGGGAGACCGTCAGTGATGGACGTTAGGTATAAATCGTAAACTATAAGATTTTAGGACTATAAGAAGAATTTCAAACTATTGATGATTTGGGATTTCTGATTTCGGGAATAAAGTAAAAACGCTAGTGCTGGCTTGGAAGCCAGCACTTACCATATCCAAGGATTCCAATCCTGATAGTAAAAGAGCTAAACTTATCTGAAGTAAAGTTTTAAAACTTTAGAAATTGAAAGCACGAGTCTAAGACTTGCGCTAGAAGCATTAGTCAAAGAATTGTATTTTAAGCTTATTCTAAAAATAAAAGCCATTTAAGACAAAATAGAAAAGAATAAATTTTATATCTTAACAAGGTAATTTCTACATTAATAAACAAGTTACATCTCTAAATTAGTTTTAATATAATCTTTCTTATGAAGATACACCTTTCATTTCTTGCACTATTGTGCACGCTACTTTTTACCTCTGCTCCCGACTTAGTTGCTCAATGTACGATTCCATTATTAGATATTAAAGACTCCGTTACCATAAAAGCACTTAAAATATACATTAACACAACTGATGCAAGAAACTTAAAACGTGAAGGAAAATATATAGATGAAAAGAGCACTATTGTTTTAGTCGAGGAAAAGCAAATTCACCAAACTGATGGTAGAACATTAAAGGTTTTAGAAGTGAATATGGCACAAATGAATTATTATAAGCATTGGAAAATGAGTATCATTGGGTATTTTTATATAGATAAAGTTCTCTTTCTGGTAACATCACCTTTTATGGGTCTATTCACTACCAAAAACTATGACTATGACACCTGTTTGAGTCAAGTGCTCCAAAATCATTCCATAAGAGAATATGATGCGCCAAAAAGAATTAAGAAAATCTTTCACAATCAAGAGGTAGAAATGAAAGAACTAGGGGAGTCCATAGATCATTATCAAGCCAGAATAACAATAAATCTGTTAGATAAAAATTCAAAAGAACCCTACATCGTTCAGTATTACAGATAGATTTTTAACGGAACTAGTCCGTGTATAATACTTGGGCTAGTTCATCTACAATTTTACCCCCCCGCTAGTGCTAGCATCAAAGCCAGTACTTCCATTTCCAAGCATTCCCAAAACTTCAAAATATAACTACAAGTCTTTGACTTTCGCTAGTTGGTAATTCTTACTAAAATTGAAAAATCCTACATGCTTCACTTCTAACACCTACAATTAAAGTATATTTGTGTTTTTTACACAAAACATCTTATGCTCTATGAAAAACCTCCTATGCTTAGTAAGCTTAGGCTTTATTCTTTCAATAAGTTCATGCTCAGTTGAGGAGACAGTCGCATTGCCAGAAAATAAATGTTTTAACGATGATGCTTCTGCCATCGAGCAGTTACCTTGGTTAAAAACGGTAGTATCCGAATTCCAAAAGCCTAAAAGTGGACCTGTGCAGGTAGTACTATACGTTTATAATCACGAGTACGCCAAAGACAAGTTTCAACTAGAGTATTTTATAGGAGTTTACAATTCATCGATAGCCTCTACTGATTCGTATATTTATACTTGTGATGGCAAAACTATCGGAGAGGCTGCTATAAATGCAAAAGATTTCTATGCAAAAGCTACAGTTGTGAAGGTATTATTCGAAGGGAGTTATTAAATTTATACAAAAGTTTTAGGAAGCTATCAATAATCATGGATTATAGTTAACAGAACAGGGTCTTGCCTTCATAATCCTGTTCTGTTCATCATACATCAATTTAGAAAAAAACATCAGCACCTATAAATTACTTATTATCAAGTATTACGAACTGATATCTATTTTCCCATATTTACAGAACTATTAATTTGCCATCCTGCGACAATCCAATTTTGTGGGTCGATTAATACACTTGGACTTTGAAGCATCGATTGAAGAAAAGTTAATTCGTCAAGAGATAACTCAGAAAAGACGTGTTCATTGCCAGTCTCATCCAAAATGGTTAGATATCCAACTTTATTAATAACGTCCCAACCGATGGTGTATGTTTTGATTGTTTGCATTGGTGTAAAGTTGTACTTTATTTTTACCAAAAGAAATACTATATATTGGGTATTTTAATCAAAATATAAACTTTTTATAATAACATAGAGTCCCTGTTTACCACTAATTTGTTTCCTATGTCGTACAAGAAAGTATTCATATTCCTTTTCATGTTGATGATTGCGACCGTTGCAATGTCTAATAATGAATTAGATAGTCTAACTAAGAAACTAAGGGGATTACCTGCTATAGGGAAAAATTTAGATACAGACACATTAAGAGCTTCATTACTTTGTAAGATTAGTAGAAGTATAATTGTTACAAATCCAGACAGTTCGTTTAGCTTATTAAACATTGCGGAGCAAATTTGCAAATACAGAGAGTGGCATCAAGGACATACAAATGTTTTATATTCAAGAGGCTTTAATTATATGAGTATAGGGCAATATATGAAAGCCACCGAATATTTATATAAAGGATTAATGTTAGCCGAAAAGACTAATGATTTACTAATGGTCGCTAAATGCGGTTCGATGTTGGGAATTAGTTACTCAAAACTAAAATACTTCAAAGAAGCAAAACATTACCTCGATATAAGTATTAGTATCTTTCAAAAGATAAACCAACCTCTTCAATATCTTAATAATCTCAATTATATGGGTATTGTTTTATTAGAAGAAAATAAATATTACAATGCTATTAAATACTTTTCATTGTGTTACGAAAAAAACAAAAATCTAAACTTCCCTGGACTGAGTTTGTATGCGTTAACCAATATCGGTATTTGTCAAAAAAAGCTCAATCAATACCAGAATGCCTTGAAAACCTTCTCCAAAGTAAAATCACAAGAAGAATCAATAAATGGATATCCTGTTTATGATAGAGTATTTACCCTAGCCAGTCTAGCAGATATTTACCAGAATTTAAAACAGTTTTCTACAGCTCAAAATCATTTGAATGAAGCTATCATATTAAATGAAAAAGGAGGCACAGATCATTCGTCCTCCTATCTTTATGAAATTGCATATAAGTATTTTAAAGCTGCTAAACATTATGATAAGGCTCTCATTTTCTTTGAAAAATATAAAACTCTTGAAGAAAAAATAAAACTACAAAATAATAATAGAGATATTGAAAATTTAAAATTTGAATACGAAAACGAAAAAAGCGAATTAAAGCTTAAAAATATCAATCAGGAATACACACAAGAATTACGCTTACGTAAAATTGCTGTTGGAAGCATAATTATCTTACTTCTTATTGGTTGCATTCTAGGCTGGAACCATATTCAGTTAAAGCGAAAGAATCTATTTATTCAACAACAAAGACAAGAAATTGTCAATGTCAATAAAGATTTGGAGGAACTAAATCATAATTTAGAAAGAATTGTAGAGAATAGAACACATGATTTGAAACAAGCTAATTTTGAATTAATTAAGAAAAATGATGAAATATTACTTGCTTTAGTTGAAGGTCAAACATTAGAAAGGAAAAGAGTAGCAGTTGAACTCCATGATAATCTTGGAGCTATGATGTCGGCTATGCGGTGGAGACTTCAAATTTTAAATAGAGATAGATTTACGGACAAAGAACAAAAGGTATATGATGGAATACTAGACATGATGGGAACTGCCTATTCGGAAATTAGGCTAATTTCACATAATCTATTGCCCATTGAACTTGAGAATAAAGGATTAAAAGGTGCTTTAGAAAAACTAGTCAATGATATTAATCTAGGAGATAAACTGCATCTATCATTAAATGTAGAACAAAAAGATATTCCAGAAGACAAAAGATTTCAACTTGAAATTTACAGTATTTGCTTAGAATTAGTAAATAATATAATCAAACACTCAAAAGCTAACAGGGCATCTATACACGTTTATAAAGAAAATGAAAAGCTAAAGGTTTCTGTGTCTGACAATGGAGTTGGCTTTGACCATGAGATTCTATCATCTGGTGTTGGATTAAAGAATATCCAAAATAGAGTGAATGCAAATCATGGCACTTTAGATATATCATCAGACACAAATAACATCACATCCATAACATGCTATTTTACAATAGGTTATTAATTCATATTTTGAATTAACAATGGTGTCGGCTTCCCATTTTTAGTACAGTTTAAAAATATACATAATCTGATTGTTTTGATTATGTATTTAACCCTTCTTGGGCTGAGTGTAGCGTAGCGGAACGAAGCCCAAGAAGGGTG